>NZ_JAMQQG010000282.1 GCF_023716925.1 Frankia sp. R82 | reverse complement strand
GGCCGGTAGGGAAGTCGGCAGTGCTGGCCGGCGCGGAACCGCCGGTGGACGGCGTGGCCACCGGCTGCGCACCGGCGGACGCGGGTGCGGCCGAACCGCCCGAGCTCTCGTTCTGGAGGTTCTGGATCGCGGCGATGAGCTGGCCCTTGCGCAGTCGGCCGACTCCCTGGATCCCCATGGACTGGGCCATGGCCTGCAGTTCCGGGAGCAGCATCGCGGACAGACCGGTGCCCTGACGGCGTCGGCGAGTCACGCTCGCCGCGGCAGCCGCGGCGGCCGCCGCATCCCCGTTGGCGGCCCGCTCGCTGCCGCTGTCGGCAGCGAGAACGGACGCGGTGGTGAGGGTGTCTGCGGACGAGGTGGCGGCCGCCGGCCCGCTCTCGTGAAGCGATGCAGGCGTCGCCGACGCCGCAGACTCACGTGCGCTCGATGGCAGCACGTTGGTGGTGTCGCTCAAGGTTTTCCTTCCCTGAAGGAACTGGCTCGACAGACGAGCCGGGCGTAGCGTGTGAACCTTCTTCGCCTGCACAGATGCCGGGTGAAGGGGATGTAAAGCACCGGATGGGCGAAAGACGCGCCCGTCTACGGCGCCAGCGGCCGTCTGCCGCGAGCGAACTCGCCAATCCCGCCCAGGTGTGCCGGTGTGGAGCCGAGGCAACGACGACGAGGCCGAAACACCGGAGTCCCGAACCACGGTCCATCTGGCCGAGCCGGAACGACCCGGTACTGGACAGATCCAGTACCCGACCGACCCGGTGCCAGAGCGACACTGCGGGAGCGAGCACGCGCCGCGGTGGCAGCGGGTGCAGTCACCAGACTATCCAGCCGCGGACACCTGGGCAACAACCTTGAGGCGTCAGGACTTCCCGACGGGACTCAGAACCGCGCCCGACGGGTCGTCCGAGCAACCGGACACTCGTACGGACACCAACCACAATATATGATCATCGGCTGCGGTCCACCGCGAGGACCTGTGCGCCGCCCCGGTCGACACTCAACGGCAGCACCGTGAACTCGCCGGTCACGGCGCCGGCGGCCAGCGCCGCCTGCTGTCCGCCGACGGCCAGCGCCAGCACCGACGGCCCGGAACCGGACAGCGTCGCCGCGAGGCCCATCGCCCGCAGCCGGCCGACCAGTTCCCCGGTCCCCCCGGATGCGGGTAGCCGGTACGGCTGGTGCAGGAAGTCCTCGGTGGCCCGCAGCAGAACCCTCGCCCGCGCGTCGGCAGCCGCCGGTTCGCCCGCCGACAGGACCAGCGCCAACAGCGCCGCCCGGCCCAGGGTGCGGGCCGCGTCGGCCAGCGGGACCCGCTCCGGCAGCGCACCGCGCGACTGTTCGGTCGACTGGCGCAGGGCCGGGACGAACACCACCGGCCGCAGCTGCTCGAACGGCTCCACCCGCAGACAGTCCGCGCCGTGCTGGTCCGACCAGGCCACGGTGAAACCGCCGACGAGCGCCGCGGCGACGTTGTCCGGATGCCCCTCGAGCTCGTCCGCCAGCCGCAGCATCCACCCGGCCCCACCAGCCCCACCAGCCCCACCAGCCCCACCAGCCGCACCAGCCGCACCGGATGAGGCGGCCCCGTTGGACGAGGACGGCGGGGCGGAACGGACCGCCGGATCGTCGGCATCGCCCAACGCGGCGGCGGCCATGATGCCGGCGACGATCGCCGCGGCCGAGGAGCCAAGACCCCGGCCGTGCGGGATCCGGTTGACGCAGCGCAGCGCAAGGCCCGGTTGGGGGCGACCGAGGACGTCGAAGGTCGCCCGGATCGCCCGGACCACGAGGTGACTCTCGTCCTGGGCGACGCTGTCCGCCCCGGCGACGTCCACGCTCAGACCGCTTGCTGTCAGCTCCACCTCGACCTCGTCGTACAGGCCGAGGGCGAGCCCGAAGGAGTCGAAGCCGGGCCCCAGATTCGCGCTGGTCGCCGGCACCCGTACCCGTACCCGCCCGGATGCGCCGGCGCCCGTGGCGGGAGCCGTCACGAGAGGGTCAGGCCGAGCGCCTCGGCGGCGCCGGCGACCGTGGGACGGATCGTCTCCGGGCGGGCCGCCCCGCTGATGGCCCAGTCCGGGTCCTTCAGGCCGTTACCGGTGACCGTGCACACGATCCGCGAGCCGGCCTCGATCCGGCCGTCCGCGCGCGCCATGAGCAGGCCGGCGACACTCGCCGCACTGGACGGCTCGACGAACACGCCCTCCCGGTGCGCGAGCAGCCGGTAGGCGGCCAGGATCTGCCGGTCGTTGACGGCGTCGATGAGACCGCCGGAGGTGTCGCGGGCGTCGACGGCCTGCGCCCAGGATGCGGGATTGCCGATCCGGATGGCCGTCGCGATCGTCTGCGGCGCGGCCACCACCTCGCCGCGCACGATCGGCGCGGCACCGGCGGCCTGGAAACCGCACATCCGGGGCCGGCCGGAGCCGGTCAGCGCGTCCTGCTCGGTGTACCCCCGCCAGTAGGCGGTGATGTTGCCGGCGTTGCCGACCGGCAGGCAGTGCACGTCGGGGGCCCGCCCGAGCGCCGCCACGATCTCGAAGGAGGCGGTCTTCTGCCCTTCGATCCGGAACGGGTTGACCGAGTTGACCAGGGTGACCGGCGAGGTGTCGGCGAGTTCCCGGGCGACCCGCAGGCAGTCGTCGAACGAGCCGTCGAGCTGCAGCAACCGCGCACCGTGGACCAGTGCCTGTGCCAGCTTGCCCAGCGCGATCTTGCCGCTGGGGACGAGCAC
Source organism: Frankia sp. R82 (assembly GCF_023716925.1). Lineage (GTDB taxonomy): Bacteria > Actinomycetota > Actinomycetes > Frankiales > Frankiaceae > Frankia. Next base: position 52,240 of record NZ_JAMQQG010000282.1, on the reverse strand, counting down.
CGCGCAGGTGATCCCGGCGCGGGCGGCATAGGCGGCGGCGGAGGCCGAGGTGTTGCCGGTGGACGCGCAGATGACCGCCTGCGAGCCGGCTCCGACGGCGCGGCTGATCGCCACCGTCATCCCCCGGTCCTTGAAGGAACCGGTCGGATTGGCCCCTTCGACCTTGAGATGAACCTCACATCCGGTCAGCTCGGACAGATGCGTGGCCGGCACCAAGGGAGTACCGCCCTCGAGCAGGGTGATCACCGGCGTGTCGGCGTCCACCGGCAGCCGGTCGCGGTACTCCTCGATGAGCCCCCGCCACGGCCGGTAGCCCGGCTGCACCGCCGAGGGCGAGCGCACCTCCGCGACCGCCCCGACCTGGGGCGCCTGCACTGTGGTGGACGACACATCGACCGTGGACGACGTGGTCACGGCTCACCTCCCTCGACCCGCAGCACCCCGGACACCGCCCGCACCTCGGCGAGGCCGCGCAGCTCCTCGACCGTGGCGGACAGCGCCGCGTCGGGCGCCGCGTGCGTCACCAGGACCAGGCTCGCGTCATCGCCGCGGCCCTCCTGACGGACACTTCGGATGGACACATCGTGACGCGCGAAGGCACCGGCGACCGCCGCCAGCACGCCGGTCTTGTCGGTGACATCGAGGTTCACGTGGTACCTCGTCACGGTACGGCCCATCGGCAGCACAGGCAGCGCGGCGTAGGACGACTCACCCGGCCCCTGCCGTCCGGCGATGCGGTTGCGGGCGACCGCGACCACGTCACCGAGCACGGCGGACGCCGTCGGCGCGCCGCCGGCACCCTGGCCGTAGAACATCAGCTGCCCGGCGGCCTCCGCCTCGACGAACACGGCGTTGAACGCCTCGCGCACCCCGGCCAGCGGATGGCTGCGCGCAATCATCGCCGGATGGACGCGGACGCTGATCCCCTCGGACTGCGCCGAGCGTTCCGCGACGGCCAGCGCCTTGACCACGCAGCCGAGTTCCCGGGCGCTGGCGATGTCGGCGGCGGTCACCTCGCCGATGCCTTCCCGATACACGTCGTCGATCGTCACCCGGGTATGGAAGGCCAGCTGGGCCATGATGGCGGCCTTGGCGGCGGCGTCGTAACCGTCGATGTCGGCGGACGGATCGGCTTCGGCGTACCCGAGCGCCCCGGCCTCGGCGAGCGCCTCGGCGAACGACGCGCCGGTCTCGTCCATCCGGGTAAGCACGAAGTTGGTGGTGCCGTTGACGATGCCGAGCACCCGGCGGACCCGATCCCCGGCGAGGCTCTCGCGCAGCGGGCGGATCAGCGGGATCGCGCCGCCGACCGCCGCCTCGTAGTAGAGGTCGGTGCCGGCGGCGGCGGCCGCGTCGTGCAGCATCGCGCCGTGCGAGGCGAGCAGCGCCTTGTTCGCCGTCACGACCGGTTTGCCGGCGTTCAGGGCCGCGAGCAGCCAGTCCCGGGCCGGGTCGATCCCGCCGACGACCTCGATGACCAGGTCGACGTCGTCGCGGACGATCAGGGCGGCGGCGTCGCCGGTGAGCAGCGCCGGGTCGATCGCGGCGTCGCGGACCCGCTCGGGCCGGCGCACCGCGATGCCGACCAGGCGCAGCGGCTCCCCGACCCGGGCGGCCAGGTCGTCCGCGCTGGTGCGCAGCAACCGGACGATCTCGGTGCCGACCACGCCACAGCCGAGCAGCGCCAGGTTCATCGCGCCACCTGCGCGCCGGTCGACCCCTGCGGGTTCGCCGGTTCCGCGGAACCGGCCCGGACACCCGGGCGCGCTGGTCTCGCGGGATCGGCCGCTCCCCCGAGATCGGCCGGGTCGGCGTCAAGGCGGAGCAGATCGTCCTCGGTCTCCCGACGGACGATCACCCGCGCGGACCCGTCGCGCACGGCGATGACCGGCGGGCGGGCCACGTGGTTGTAGTTGCTGGCCATCGAGCGGTGGTAGGCGCCGCTGGCCGGCACCGCGACGAGATCGCCGGGACGGACGTCGTCCGGCAGCGACACGTCGTGGGCGACGACGTCGCCGGATTCGCAGTGCCGCCCGACCAGTGTGACGACGTGCGCGGTGGAGGCACCGGCCCGGGAGACCAGCCGCGCGGTGTAACGGGCGTCGTAGAGCGAGGTGCGGATGTTGTCGCTCATGCCGCCGTCCACGCTCACGAAGGTGCGCAGGCCCGGGAGTTCCTTGACGGTGCCGACCGCGTAGAGCGTCACCGTCGTCGACCCGACCAGGGCACGCCCGGGTTCGACGCCCAGGCGCGGCACGGGCAGCCCCGCCGCGGCGCATTCCTTGCCCACCAGCGCGATCAGCCGCTCGGCCAGCTCGTCGACGCCGAGCGGGGCGTCCTCGCTGGTGTAGGCGATGCCGAGGCCGCCGCCGAGGTCGAGTTCGGGCAGTTCGACGCCGTGGTCGTCGCGGATCCGCGCGAGCAGACCGACCATGCGGTGGGCGGCCAGACCGAAACCGGCCGTGTCGAAGATCTGCGAGCCGATGTGGGCGTGCAGCCCGACCAGCTCGAGACTGTCCTCGGCGAGCACGGCGGCCACCGCCTGTGCCGCCGCGCCACCGGCGAGGGAGAACCCGAACTTCTGGTCCTCCTGCCCGGTCGACACATAGCTGTGGGTGTGTGCCTCAACTCCTGGGGTGACCCGGACGAGCACCCGCTGGCGCACTCCCGCGGCGGCGGCGACCGCGGCGAGGCGCTCGATCTCGACGAAGCTGTCGACGGCGATCCGCCCGACCCCGTACTGGACCGCAGCCTGCAGCTCACCGACCGACTTGTTGTTGCCGTGGAACAGCAGCCGCTCGGCCGGGAAACCGACCGAGCGGGCCACGGCCAGCTCCCCGCCGGTGCACACGTCCAGGCGCAGGCCCTCCTCGTCGACCCAGCGGGCGAACGTGCGACACAGGAACGCCTTCCCGGCGTAATAAACGTCACATTCGGCGAACGCCCGGCGCCAGGCCGCGGCCCGGGCCCGGAAGTCGGCCTCGTCCAGGACGAACGCCGGCGTGCCGAACTCGGCGGCGAGCGCATCCACCCGCATCCCGCCGATGGACAGCACTCCGCCCGCGTCGAGGCGGGCCGTGGCCGGCCAGAGGTTCTCCTCCAGCCCCGTCACCGCGGTCGGTTCGGTCTCACTCATCTCGTCTCCGCCAGCCTCACTGTGCCTGCCTGAACCCACACCGTGCCTGCCACCCGCCCGTACCGCGGTACCGCACGTGTCTCACATCCGATCGGGAGCACTCACGCCGAGCAGCGCGAGGCCGTTGGACAGCACCAGCTGCGTCGCCGCGGCCAGCAGCAGCCGGGCGTCCGTCAGCGGACCGGCCGGCTCGTCCCCCTGGGGCAGTACCCGGCAGGCGTCGTAGAACCGGTGGTACACCCCGGCGAGTTCCTCGAGGTAGCGGGCGATCCGGTGCGGCCCGCGCAGGCTCGCCGCCGACTCGACGACCCGGGGGAACTCTCCCAGCGCCCGCAGCAGGTCGACCTCCCGTGGATGGGTCAGCAGCGCCACGTCCGCCCCCTCGGGCGACAGCGTCAGACCGAGCGCCTCCGCGCCGCGCAGCAGCGAGCTGATCCGGGCGTGCGCGTACTGCACGTAGAACACCGGGTTGTCGCTGGTCTGCCGGGCGATCAGGTCGAGGTCGAGCTCGATCGCCGAGTCGTGCGACTGGCGCACCAGCGAGTAGCGGGCCGCGTCGACCCCGACCGCGTCCACCAGGTCGTGCAGGGTGAGAAACGTCCCGGCGCGCTTGGACATCTTCACCGGCTCGCCGCCGCGGGTCAGCGACACCAGCTGCCCGATGATGACCTCGAGGTTGACGTCCGGGTCGTCGCCGAAGCAGGCGGAGATCGCCCGCAGCCGGCCGATGTAGCCGTGATGGTCGGCGCCGAGCAGGTAGATCAGCTGGTCATAGCCACGCCCCCGCTTGTCGCGGTAGTAGGCGGCGTCGGCGCAGAAGTACGTCCCCTGACCGTCGCTCTTGACCAGCACACGGTCCTTGTCGTCGCCGAAGTCGGTCGTGCGCAGCCAGACCGCGCCGTCCGCGTCGAAGACGTGCCCCTGGGCCCGCAGCTCGTCCACGGCACGGGTCAGCCCACCCGCGTCGTGCAGTGCCTTCTCCGACGCCCACGTGTCGAAGTGGACGCCGAAGCCCTCCAGCGTCGAGCGGATCTCGCCCAGCATCAGCGTGAGACCATGACGGGCGGCGACGGCCAGCGCCTCGTCGGCCGGCAGCTCCAGCAGATCCGGCCGCTCGGCCAGCACGGCGGTCGCGATCTCCGCCACGTACGCCCCGTGGTAGCCGTCGGCCGGGATCTCCCGCCCCGCGGCCGCCGCCAGCACCGACGCCGCGAACCGGCTGATCTGCACCCCGGCGTCGTTGACGTAGTACTCCCCGCCCACCGCGTACCCGGCCGCGGTCAGGATCCGCACCAGCGCGTCCCCCACCGCCGCCCAGCGCGCCGAGGCGAGCGTGACCGGCCCGGTCGGGTTCGCGCTGACGAACTCCAGGTTGATCCGCACATCCCGCGGCTTGATCGCATGGCCGTAGGTCGCACCCGCCCGCACCACCCGGCGGGCCACCTCGCCCAGCGCCGCCCCGGCCAGCGTGATGTTCAGGAACCCCGGCCCGGCGATGTCAACCCGGGCGACACCGTCGGTCGCGGCCAGCCGGGCGGCCAGCACCTCGGCGACCGCCCGCGGTGGACGGCGGGCCGCCTTCGCCAGCTGCAGGGCCGCCGGCGAGGCGTAGTCACCGTGCTCGGGGTTCTTCGATCGCTCCACCGTGACAGTGGTCGGCACCGGCACGTCCAGGTCGCCGTCGGCGACCGCGCGGCCAATGGCCGCAACGATGGCATCGGCGAGATCGGCGGGGGTCATGCCGCGATGCTATCGGCGCACTGCGACAAGACGACCGCCGCGACATCACCGCGGCGTTCGCGGGTCAGACCGACTGGCCCTCGGCGAGCTTCTGGACGACGGTGATCAGCTCGTCCGGATCGAACGGCTTGGTCAGGTAGTAGTCCACGCCGAGGCGCGAACCACGCCGGACGTCGGCCTCCTGCGCCCGCGCCGTCAGCATGATCAGCTTGATCCCGGCCGTGGCCGGGTTCTCCCGCAGCTGGGCGGCCACATCCCAGCCGTCCATCCGGGGCATCATGATGTCCAGAGTGATCACATGTGGGGCGACCTCGCGCACCATCTCCAACGCGTCGACACCGTCGGCGGCGGTGTGCACCTCGAAACCTTCCAACTCGAGGTTGACGACCACAAGCTGACGGATCACCGCGTCGTCGTCGACAACGAGGACCCTGGGGGCGGCGGCGTACACACTCGGCAGCTTACGGCCCACCCGGGCGCGCGACTTCGGGTTCCCACCTGGTAGCGTTAGCTCCGTCAGCCCCGAGCCCCCGTAGCTCAGGGGATAGAGCACCGCCCTCCGGAGGCGGGGGCGCAGGTTCGAATCCTGCCGGGGGCACGCGACTCTGGGGTTTCCCGTGCCGGCTTTGCGGCACCTTGTCGTCTGCGTCATGTTGGCCGGGGGGCCTAGCCCCCCGAGCCCCCCGAGTTCCGGTGGCGGGCTGGGGCCTTCGGTTTCCTTCGCCCGGTGGTTTCTCCAGCGGTTGTCGGGCTTGGCCGCCAGGACGGTCTGGTGGGGCCTGCCAGCGGTGTCTTCGGCTCTCGGCGGTGCGGCGGCGCATTCCACCTCCAGGTCGTTGTGGGTGCATCGCAGGCCCTGTGCGAATGGGTCAGCTGCCGAAGTGGGAAACGTCGGCGCCGTGGTCGCGCTGCGCCGACTCCTGGCGTCATCGGGTCTGGATTGTCGGCACCAGCTCACGATTCACGAGGGAACCGGCGATCCACGGCCGTCGACTGCTGATTGTCCGCCCGTACCTGCGTAGTCGAATGACTGCTCGCCGCGGTGCCATCAATCCCGAGCAGGGGGCACAGTTCGTCAATCAGCGCGTCGATGCTGCTCTCGCACTCGACGGCCGGCGAGACCGCCTGACAGGCGTCCCACGCCAACGACATCACCAGCCGCCACGGAAATTCCATCTCGTAAGGCTCGCATCATCTTCCACATCGCCGCGACATTTTGTGATGTCGATCAGGAGTGCCGGACCCGAAGAAGTCCACGGACTCCGTCTGGTCGGCCATCAGCACCGGCGACGTCGAGAGCACTCCTTGTAGTGCGCGAATCGCGTCCGGGAGCTGTTCACGCTGCCAACGGCACTCAAGCCGTCCGGCGGCCTCGGTCTCGTCTGCGGAGGCCGCCGCCCGCGCAGCCTTGATTGCGTAGGCAGCGGCGCCAAGCTCATGTGCGGCGACATGTGCGACCGCCCCGGCCTGGCCGGCGGCAAACGCTGCGTGACGAGCTGCTCCGCTCAGCACTCTGGCCGCAGCCATGGCATGGCCGCCCGCAGAGCGGGACTGGGACATCGCGATCTCGCCTCGTGACCAGGCCCGGATCTGCCCGATCGCGTGGCGGGGCCGAGGGTCCGAGGGCTGCACCGATTCGAAGAGGTACAGAACGTGCTCGGCGCATGCGGCCGCCCACAGACCCAGGAGCCGATGGTCGGAGTCCGTAAGTGTTCCCCCGCGGCGGATGGTGATGAACCGGGGGTCACGGTCCTTGGGAAGGATCACGGTTTCACCGTACGGGGGATGGATCCGGAACCGATATGGGCGGAATCCGGTGGTGGCTTATGTCTGCTGTGGGCGGCGGGCCAGCAGCTGTGCCTGCCGGCCTCGTTCTTCGTCCGTCGGCGCTCGCACCAGCTGGGCGACCTCGACCAATCCTGCCTGCCAGGCCAGGTCGGCGAGGTGGTCGGGTGGCCAGCGGTAGGCGCCGGTGACCCGGTGGTCGTAGGCGTGTACCGCGGTCGCGGGCTCGTCGGTGGCCAGAAAGCCGAGCAGCAGGTGGCCACCGGGCGCGAGGACGCGGTGGATCTCGGTGAGGATGGCGGGGACGTCGGGGGGTGGGGTGTGGATGAGTGAGTAGCGGCACAGCGCACCGCTCAGGACGGCGTCGGGCAGGTCCAGCGCGGTCATCGTGCCCACGTCGAAACGCAGCTGTGGGTGTGCGCGTCGGGCGATGGCGATCATCTCCGGTGAGAGGTCCACACCGAACACGTCCAACCTCGCGCGGTGCAGGTGGGCCGTTGCGTAGCCGGGCCCGCAGCCGAGGTCGGCGACCGGGCCGGGCAGGGGGCGGGTGAGGTCGGCGAACGCGGACAGCAGCGCACGCTCCAGCGGCTGACGGTCGAGCACGTCGGCGAACAGTTCCGCATATACCTCGGCCACGCCGTCATACGCCGCCGCGACGGTCACCAGATGGTTCGGGTCAGACTCGGCCATGGGCGATCATCCTAGGTGTGGGCGCGCCTGGGCTGGCCAGGTGTGGTTGAGCAGTCACGATTAACAGTCACTCTCAGTGACGTGGTCTGGGTCGTGTTCCGAGGTGCTTCAGTCACGGTGGGCCTGGATGAGCCAGGTGGCCGAGTTGTACCGGACGCCTCGTTCGGTGTGGTGCTCGGCCAGGTTGGTGCGCAGGTCGTCGAGTGCGCGGCTTGTGGCGTCGGGGTCGAGGTCGCGTACCAGTCCGGCGTGCTGGGCGCAGACGAACCGGAAGGCGTCGTCGGGGTCGGGGCCGAAGTACATGGGTTCGGTCAGGCCCTCCACCTGGACGTCGTAGAACCCGGCCGCGTGCAGGAGCGACCGGATCCGGTCGGGGTCGCTGAGGGCGAACGGGCTCGGTGCGTCCGACGGTGGGACGGGTATCTCCCGGCCGGCGGCCAGGCAGGTGAAGAAGGCCTGGAGCCATTCGTTGCGCTCGAACGGCTGCCAGGTCAGCAGGACGAGGCGCCCACCGGGGCGCAGGGCGCGCGCGAGGTTGGTGAAGGCGGCGACGGGATCACCGAAGAACATCGACCCGTGCCGGCTGATGGCGACGTCGAAGGTTTCGGACAGAAAGGGGTGGATCTGCGCGTCGGCCTGCTCGAAGGTCACGTTCGTGACGTGCTCGTGTTCGGCACGCCGACGGGCCAGGCCGAGCATCTGCGTGGACAGGTCCACGCCCAGGACAGATCCGGCCGTGGCGCGGCGGGCGGCGTCCAGGGCCATCCGTCCGTTCCCGCAGCCGACATCGAGCACGGTGGCCGTCTCGTCGATCGCGGCCGCGGCCAGAAGCCGGTCACGGTAGGCGGCGACCCCCTCATCGAAGCGATCGGCGTGGGCGGCCCAGAAAGCGCCTCCCTCGCCGTCCCAGCTGGCGAGCTGGGTGGCGTTCGACGCGTCGACGGCGAGTTCGGTGACCATGGTGCCCACTCTGTCAGAGCGCCGGGTGGCCCCACGGTCCTGGCGGGGTGGGGCACCCGGCACGTGGGACGTGGTGGCCCATCGGGTGAAGCCGGCGCAGCCAGAGATGCGGCTGGCAGCAACGGGGAGCGTCAGAACCGGCAGGATGTGCGGGTGAACGAGGATGTGCCGGTGAACCAGGTGACCATCAGCGAGGAAGACCGTCGGCTTCTCGGCGCCTGGGCTGCCAACTGCGCCGAGCGGGTGCTGCCGCTGTTCGAACAGGAGGCTCCCGCCGACACCCGCCCGCGCGAGGCCATCGAGGGCATCCGCTCCTACGCGTGCGGACAGCTGCGGAGGGGGCCGCTGCGCTCCCTTGCCTTCGCTGCCCTCGCCGCCGCACGGGACGTCGCCGATCCGGCTGCCACCGCCGCCGCCCGCGCCGCGGGCTACGCGGCAGCAACCCCGTACATCCACCCGCTGGCCACCCCCCACCAGGCAAAACACGCCCTCGGGCCGGCGATACAGGCAGCGCGGGCGGGTGAACTCGCCGCCGACGACGACGCCAGCATCGGTGACACCGAGATCCGATGGGCGATCGAACATGCCCCACCGGCAGTGCGCAGAATCCTAAGGCAGATGCCGGTTTACCGCCCTGGTCGCAGTCGACTGGACATGCTCCGCCACCAGCTCGATGCAGCCCTTCGCCGCTGACCAGCAAGACACGCCACTACGGAGACGGAAAAACAGGATCAGGGCGGTTCTCCCCGCCAGCGACTACCGAGAGACACCTGGCGGCTGGTGGCCCGGGCCCCGGGCCGTGTGAATCAAAGCCAGCGGCAACCGCTCAACCACATCCGACTGACCGGCCGGATCCTGATCACCCAGCCCTGCACCCCGAGTGGCTCCAAGGACCAGGGTGGACCGGCCCTGATCTTCACTCCCGGCGAGAGCCCTCGAAATTTTTCCCTATGAGGCTGGCCGGGGGTCGGAATTGGCTCACCCGGTATCCCATGAGCCCGAGCCACAAGGTGTGGGATCATGCGGGCGGGCAGAGTGCGAGTGCGTGGCTCCTGATTGCGCCGAGGCTTACCTTGGCGCCGCCTGTCCCGTCGCGACGCAGCGGGTCGACGTCGGGGAAGCCGGCCTGCGTCGCCTCCCGGTTGAGTGCGTAGGCCTTCCCGTCCGGCGAGACGAACACCGTCTGGTTCTTGCCCCGGCATTCGATCATCCCGTGATCGACCGTGAAGGGCCACAGGTAGACCAGGTTCTTCTCGGCGATCGGCTGGCTGGTCCCGGTAGCCGGCGGCAGCGGGACGGCCGTGCGGCCGGAGTCGTTGCCCGGCGTCGCCGTACCGCATCCCGCGAGCAGGACAGCGGTCAACGTCGCCAGCAGCGCGGACGCGACGGCGAATCGAGGCGGTCGAGGCATCAGTGCTCCTTCGCGCGGGGTTCGGCGGGGATGAGATCGGCGCCAGTGGCAGGGTCCTGCCGGGTGCGCAGCAGGGCGACGTAGCCGTCTTCGAGCGTCGGCTCGACGGGAGTCGCACCTACCGGCGGCTGATCGGTGACGATCCGGTAACGGATCCCTCCTGCGGCGTTCTGTGCGGAGACGACGGCGACGTCGCCGGTGGGCGCTCCGGCCGCGGGATCGGTGACGTATGTGCGGCCCCGGGCCACCGCGACAAGATCGCCGGTGTTGCCGTGGCGTACCAGCCGGCCCCGGTTGAGGACGGCGACCTGCGAGCAGGTCTGCGCCACGTCATCGATGATGTGCGTCGACAGGATGATCGTCCGGTCTCCGCCGAGGCCGGCGAGAAGCGCCCGGAACCGCATCCGTTCCTCGGGATCCAGGCCGGCCGTCGGCTCGTCGACGATGATGACCTGCGGTTCGCCGAGCAACGCCTGCGCGATCCCGACTCGGCGCTTCATCCCGCCGGAATAGCCCCCGGTCCGCCGGTCGGCCACCTCCGCCAGCCCGACCTGTTCGAGGAGCAGGTCAACGTGCCTTACCCGTTTCGACCGGCTGTCGATGCCCTTGAGCAGGCCGATGTAGTCGAGGAACTCGCGGGCCGACAGGTCGGGGTAGAGATCGAGGTGCTGCGGGAGATAGCCCAGCAGGCGTTTCACCGCCATCCGGTCGGCGGCGCGGGAGAGATCATGCCCGGCGACGCGGACCGATCCGGAGGTGGGCCGGATGATCCCGGCGAGGATGCGGATGAGGGTGGTCTTGCCCGCGCCGTTCGCGCCGAGCAGGCCTACCATCCCGCCGGCCAGTTCCAGGTTCAGACCGTCAAGCGCCCGTACCCCTTTCCGATAGCTCTTGGTGAGGTCCTGCACTTCTACTCGCATATCTGCCAGGCTTTCGCTTCGGTCAGACGGGCGCGGCAGCGCCAGGGCGCGGGCCCGGCACTCAGGATCGGCGGGCTGCCAGGATCCTGGTCGCCGCGAACAGGACGCATGTGATGATCAGAAGCAGGGTCAGGCTGACCGCGGCGGACATGCCGCTGGCCTGCGGACTCACCAGCGCCGGCCGGCCCCGGCCAGCCCAGATCCGCTCCGCGTGCAACCAGCCGACCGCCACATAGTCGCCGAGCGGTGACAGCACCGTGCCGGTCACTGTGGGCAGTGGCACGATTCGTGTGCTGAACAGCGTCGCCCAGAGCCACACCAGCACGACGACGACTCGCGCCGCCGCGAGCGGGACCACGCTGCCAAGCGCCGTGGCGAAGGTCGACAGGGCCGCGGTGCCCGGCACGATGACCGTGCAGAACGCGAGGACCGCCCACAACGGTGCCGCCGGATCGGCGTCGAGGACGCCCACCACGATCCCGACGGTCAGCATGAGCGCAGCGACCGGCGTGAGCGCGGCGGCCATCGCGCCGGCGATGGTGCCGGCGAGCCGTTGGGTGTAGGTCACCGGCATGGCGGCCATCAGGTCGGCCAGGCCGAGCTGGCGCACCCGGCCCACCCGGTCCGCCATGGCCACACCGATGCCGGCCGTCGCCAATACGTTGATCAGGACGGCCCAGACACCGACCTTGGCCGACGCCGAGGTCAGCCCGGAGGCCCGCGGCGAGGTCAGCACGAGCAGGCTGGCGAGCCCAAGCAGCGGCAGAAGGCAGATCCAGAGGACTCGCCCGCGGACGGCCATCCGGAACTCGTAGGTCGCCGTCGCCAGAACGGGCGACCGTTCGAGGACCGCTGGCGTGTTCACCAGTCGCTCCGGACAAGCATCGCCTCACCATCGGCGAACCGCCGCAGGCCGGTCACGGTCAGGCCGACCCCGATACTGATCAGCAGCGGCCGGTTGATCTGCCAGACCGTCACCCATCGGTCGAGGACTGCCAGCTGGGCGAGCCATGCCGCGACCACAGTGGTGGAGGCGGCGGCGGTAGAACGCAATATCGCCTGCGCCCAGACCGCCACGCCGCCAAGGTAGATCGCGGGCGCCATCGGCACCACCGGCGCAAGCGCGCCGCTGGCCGGACTGCGCCAGTGCCCGCCCAGACCGAGCACCACCACCACCCCGATCGCGCCGACCAGCGTGGCCAGACCGACGAGCAACAGCCGGCGCAGAACAGTCCTCGGGTAGGGGGTCGGCAACGAACCATGCAGCTCAACGAGCCGCTCGCCACCAACCGCCACGCAGGCGGCGAGCCCTGCCGTGACGGGAAACAGGTCGGCCGTCAGGCGGACCATGCCGATGCCGACGTCCCGGGGCGAGGTGCTGGTCGAGGCGGAAAGGGCCGCGGACACGCCGACGATCATCGCTGCCGAGAGCAGCGGCAGAGCCAGGGTCGATGGTCGACATCGCCGCGCCTCGTGGAGCCAGACCGCCTGGACTCCTGATTCCTTCGCCATGTCTAGTACGTAGCGTGCCTGCGCCAGGCGGTTCACGTTCCGTCGAGATTTCTTTCTGCGTTCGCCGTCAGGCGCACCGCGACCGCGAGAAGAAGCAGCGCGGCGCCCAGTGTCACCGCGGACGTCGACCACAACCGGCCGGCGAGCCCGGGCCCGGCAGACGAGGCGCGAGGCAGTGTGGCGACCGAGCCAACGCCCCACGCCACAATCCCGGCGAGACCACCGGCCCACGACGACAACCAGACCGCGACCACCACGCAGATCGCGGCGGCCAGCAACGACGGACCGAGCCAGGCGCCGACGAGGACCCCGACCGCGGCGGTGCCACCGGTTAGTGTCAGCGTCACGGTCGCGGCCACAGCCAGTGCCAGGTCCACGGCCAGCACCAACACCAACCGTGCGGTGAGCACCGCAGCCGGTGACACCGGCAGGGCGAACATCAGCTCGCGGCGCGGGTCATGCGTCCAGCCGCAGGTGCACAGCGCGCTGACTGCCACGGTGAGCACCACCACGGCGACAAACAGCGCCTCCCCCCAATGCGGGTCCGGCACAGCACGAGCTGCCAGCACTGCCAGGGCGAGACCGCAGCAGACGAGTACGGAGAGCGACCTCGGAACCAGCCGGGCCTGCCGCCACACGATCCCGGCGGCGAGTCCCGCCGCCGTGCGCAGGTCTGGACGCCGCCCGGCCAGGGGCGATTGCGGTGCAGCAGGAACGGCGATCCCGGCAGGCGGCGGCACTGCCGCCGCCTGCGTTGGCACGGCGGGATCGATGCCAGCCGAGTGTGGCAGCAGTCGCCCTGCCAGCAGGGCATCGAAGGCAGGCACCGCCATGGGCCCGATCCGGGTCTGGTCCGCAGCCCGCGCTGCCGACGTCAGCTTCCGCACCGCGCTCACCCGTACCTGGCAGCTGCCACAACCGAGCAGATGACCGACCTGCCCCGGCAGCCGCCCCGCGATGAGCCGTTCCTCCCCGGACCCCACGGCCGCCCCGGTCAGCCGAGCCAGGGCGAACACCTCGTCCTCACCCAGATGCGCCGAGGACGTGCCGGCCGCCGTGCCGTCGTCCGGCGTCATCGCTGGATTCCCAGCTCGGCGAGACTGCGACACAACCGTGCCCGGGCGTGGGACATGCGGCTCTTCACAGTGCCGACAGGCACATCGACGATCGCCGCGATGTCGCGGTACGGCAGTTCCTCGACCAAAGCCAGCATCACAACCTCACGCAGATGGTGCGGGAGCGCGTCGATCGCATTCATGATCGCCCCATGGGAGGCGGTGGCGAGCACCTCGTTCTCGACATCGACCGCCTGGTCAGCCACCAACTCGGCCGCGTCGAGGTCGACCTCGACGACCATGCCCCGGCGCAGACGGTTGTGCGCCTGCCGGCGGGTCACCCCCAGCAGCCATGCCCGCACGGACGCGTCACCCCGGAAACTACTGGCAGACTGCCACACCGCGATCCACGCCTCCTGGAGAAGCTCCTCCGCCGTCTGAGCGCTCGGGGTCAGCCGGCGCAGCAGCCGGAGCATGGCCGGAGCATGCCGCTCGTACAGCACGCGGACCGCGCCGGCATCACCCTCCGCCAGCGCGACCATCAGGGCCTCGTCAGACTGCACCGCCCAGTAAGTAGCAGATTCCATCGCACCGGTTCACGGACATCGCACGGACAGGATTCTCAGGCGGGGCCAGCAGGAGGCCGCTGACCTGCGTCGGCCCGTACTGGCGGGTAGCTCGTCAAACGGCAGGCCGGGACGCGCACCGGATGATCTATCGCACGGATCCCGGCGGGCTGTGGGGTTCGCGGATAGATGGCCACTCGCTGCGATGGTTGGCCAGTCCGCGGTTGGCGCTGGACGCTACCGGTCGGAGACCCTTCTGCATGGGACGCCGACATCGACCCGATGATCATCTACTGCCACGCCAGGCCGAACACGGCGGTCAGGTCCGAGGCGCCGTGTACCTACCGCCCTGTTCCTTGACTTCACATCACCTTCACCCACGCCAGTCATGAGGAGGCCAAAGGGAGCGCACATGCAGGTCATCCGAGTCGCGCAGTTCGGCGGTCCCGACGTCTTGGTGTCGGCCGAGGTCCCCGACCTGCTCGCCGGGCGGTGATCAATGTGGTGGCGTCCGGCTCCGGCCTGGCCGCCGCGTTCGTCCCGGCCAGGCCCCTTATATCCGGGGCAACGGCGTCGCCGGCACGGTGGCCTCGGACGGCCCGGACACCGAGGCGAGCTGGATCGGCCGGCGGGTCGTCGCCCATACCGGTGAGCACGGCGGATCGGGCGGCTACGCCCAGCAGGCGGTCGTCGCGGTCGACGATCTGATCCCAGCACCCGCCTGGCTCTGCCGCAGGCGGCAGCCCTGCTCCACGAAGCGCCACCGCGCAGTTCACACCCGTGGACCTGGCTCGGCCGGCCGGCAAGGCACTGGCGGCGACGGCCGAGGGACCGATCAGGCCGACCATCGGACAGACCTTCCCACGCGGTTCGGGACACGATCCTGGCAGCCCGCACGCCTGCGTAGCAGGTAGGAGGCCGGGCCCGTAAGGCTGACCGGGTCCGACAAGACCACCTGCGCGACGCGGCGGTTGGCGCCGGCCGGGATGGTACGGCTGTCCGGGGACGAGCGGGTCCATGCCCGGCACATGTCGCTACGGGATGGACCACGGACTGTGGCTACGCTCCACCAGGCAGGAGTGGAAAACGCTCGTCGAGGACGCAGGCGGCCGGTGGCGGCTCCGGTCGTTGGGCGGACTGGCCGCAGACGCCGCGGCCGGCCCGGAGGCCGTCGACGGAGCGGATCCTCCAAGCGGTGCTTGAAATTCTCAGCTGGCTCGGCGGCGCGCGCCGCGTCAGCGTTCCATGACCTCGAGGAGGTTGCCCTCGGGGTCCGCGAAGAACGCGATCCGCATCCGGTTGGGGCCGATCTCGAGCCACTCGATCGCCTGGACGATCGTGCCGCCGGCCGCCAGCACGCGTGTCTGGAAGGCGTCGAGGTCGTCCGTGTCGAACGCGATGACCGCGCCGTTCGCGGCGGCGGCCGGGCCATCGAGATAGGTGAGGACAACCAGCTCGAGAGGGCCGCCCGGCCGACGCAGGACGATCTCCTCGATGGGCCGACCGGCCATGTCGGCCTTCACCGAGTCGGACTGTTCGTACCCGCACACGGCGCGGTAGAAGGTGGTCGCCGCCGCGAGATCAGCCACCACGACCTTCATGAAAGCGAACTTCGCGCCGGGTCCCACCGTCATCTCGTTCTCCTCGCGCTCCAGGTAGCAGGTACCGTCCGGGTGGCGCCCTATTCGACGGCCGCGCCGGGAGCGATGAACTGCCCGGGGAAGCGTCCTGTCGGCGCGCCGTGGTCGAATGTCGGCACGCCGTTGACCAGCGTCAGGCGGGTCGGCGCGGCGGCTCGGGTGTAACGGTAGGTGCGCCCGCCCTTGCCGTCCGGAACATCCCACACCTTCTCCTCCGGCCGGCGCTCGATCTCGCTCAGGTCGAAGACGGTGAGATCGGCGTGGTTGCCGACCTTCAGCTCACCGCGCTCTCGCAGGCCGAGGAAGTTCGCCACCTTTCCGGTGAGGACGTGGATGGCCTCCTCGATCGTGAGCACCCCGCGGTCGCGCACATAGTCCGTCAGCAGAAGCACGTTGTCACCGGCACCGCAGAACAGCTTGCCGTGGGCGCCGGCGTCGGAGATGTTGCCGACCGACCGCGGGTCCTTCAGCAGACGCAGGACGACCTCCTCGTCCACCTCCAGGGAGCGCTTCAGAATCAGGGAGCCGACCCCGTTCGTCAGCAGGTACTGCGCCAGCGCGTCGGAGGGGTGGGCGATCCCGGTCGAGGCCATGTAGTCGGCCAGGGTGATCCCGGTCGGGGTGTATCCCGTCTCGCTCTCCCGGAAGATCAGTGCGCTGGGGTCGTTGAGGTAGGAATGCGGCAGCTGGTTGTTCCAGGACTCGCGCGCCCGGTCGCGCCAGTCCGGGTCGTCGAGCAGCTTCAGCTTCGCCTCCTCACCCTGGGCGTTCACCAGCTCCTGCCAGACCGGGTTCCCGTTCTGGCTGAACACCAGGCTCGAGACGAAGTTCATCATCGAGGTCGGCGAGACGTGGTGGAATCCGGTCCAGAAGTCGCGGCCCTCCGCCTTGAAGCGCTCGTGCAGCGCGTCCAGCTCGGGCCTGATCGGCGCCTGGTACTTGAAGGCGGGAACGCCGACCCACTGCATGCGGACGTTGGTCTCGGCGGCGATCGCGCCGAGGCGCTCGACGGTGGCCGCCGCGGTGTTCCGCATGAAGATGTCGGTGATGACCTCGAACGTGGCGCCCGGGTACCGCCCGAGCACCTCCAGCAGCGCGCGCAGCTCGGCGTCGTCCGCGAGCTGGCTCGGCAGCGGCCGCTCGCGCCGGTCGTAGTCGAAGAAGTTGGTCGACAGGCCCATGGCGCCGGCCGCCAGCGCGTCGTCAAGCAGCGCCGCCATCTCGGCGGCCTCCGCCGCGGTCGCGGCCCGGTTCCATGCGTCGAGACCCAGGACGGCCAGCCGCAGCGCGATATGACCGCAGAAGACGCCGAAGTTCAGCGCCGGCGTCACCCTGCGCTCCATGGAGGTGCGGTACTCGCTCCACGTGCGCCAGTCCCAGGCGAGGACATCGCGTTGCGGCTCCGCGGGGATGTCCTCGAAATAGTTGAAGATGTCAATCATCTCTTCCCGGACGGCCGGGTCCGGGTGCGCGGGGGCGAGCGAGAAGCCGCAGTTACCGTTGATCGAGGTCGTGACGCCGTAGCCGCTGAGCGGCTCCAGCATCGGCGCCCACCAGACGCCCGCGTCCCAGTGGTTGTGCTGCTCGATGAAACCAGGCGTCACATAGCAACCGGAGGCATCGACGACGCGCTCGCGCCCATCCGTCTCCAGCGACGGCGCGATCTGGGCGATCCGGCCGTGCCGTACCCGCACGTCACCGCGGTAGGCGGGAGCGCCGGTGCCATCCACGATCATTCCGTTTCTGATGAGGAACTGCACTTCCATGCGACTCTCCTGTCGTCGGGGGCGCGTAACGTCGTTCAACCTCGGCGCCCGTCGAGTGCGTCCGCGCCCGTGGAGGAAGACAGGAACGGCGATGACGCGTGCGCTCCTGCGTGGTCGAGACTGCTGTCGAGCCGAACCCGGGAGATGATCTTGATGGGCGTCGCCGGTCCCCCCGCACGATGCAGATCAGCTCCTGCTCGCACGGTCGCGGGCACAGCGACTCGGTCGAGCGGCGGCCGAGTGTGACCGACGGGGCGTGAGTCGAGCTCGGACATCAACACACCGCCCGCCCGCGTGTCGCCTGTCACATGACATTGGGGAGGTTAAACGAACCTCAAAGTCGACGTCAACAAGGAAGCACGTCAACCGGAAACACGAAATGTTACTGAAAAGCTACGCTAAGTCCTTCGGCGGTCGCGTCATCGATGAGCGCCGCCTCGCTCCCCCCACCGCACCCGATCCTCCGAACCCGCCCCCAGCGCATCCCCCTGCCCCTCCTGACGCGACGGGGGCCGATGAGAACTCCGCCGGTAGCCGCGTCCTTCGCCTGCGACGCCCGGGCCCTGGCCGCCGGCGAGCCCAGCGACGGATCGGACGCAGTTGCACGAATGTCCGAACTCGCGCATGATCTCGTGGGGTAGCAGGACGCTTGCCGGCAGGAACGACACCCTTTCCCGATCAGGGGTTGTCTCCGGCCACATCAGCAGGAGGACCGTGATGACCACCGTCGAGAACGTGCCGCCGCTACACCTGCCCGCACGGGACATTCCCGTCCCGGCGTCGGTCAGTCCCGAGGCACGGGCGGTGCTCGCCATGCCGCGGCCGGAGCCCACGCCGTCCCCGGCGCTTGAGGATGTGGCCGGCTGGAAAGCGCTGATCGCCGCCGGGAACGAGGGCCTCGCCGCGATGGCGGCGAGCTGGCCGGTCGACCCGGCGCTGACGGTCGAGCAGACCGACGTGGACGGCGTCACCGTCTACGTGGCCACGCCGCCCGGCGCCCGCGAGGACCATGTCTACCTGGACTTTCACGGCGGCGGCATGACCGTCGGTGGCGGTCCGGTCGGCGGGCCGATGTCCGCGCGCACCGCGACCCGGGTCGCCGCGCGCGTCTGGGCCGTCGACTACCGGATGCCCCCCGACCACCCGTACCCCGCGGCTCTGGACGACGGCCTCACCGTCTACCGGGCGCTACTCAAGGAGCACCGCCCCGAGCAGATCATCATCGGGGGCGGTTCCGCCGGCGCCAATCTCGCGGCGGCCGTCCTGCTGCGGGCCCGTGACGAAGGACTGCCGCTGCCAGTCGCCGCCGTCCTCAACACCCCCGAGCTCGACCTCACCGAGTCCGGTGACACGTTCCAGACCAACGCCGGCCTCTGCGCCGTCCTTCCGGGCAGCCTCATGGCCGCCAACCTGCTGTACGCCCAGGGCCACGATCTCGCTGACCCGTACCTCTCCCCGCTGTTCGGCGACTTCAGCAAGGGTTTCCCGCCCACTCTGCTGACCTCCGGCACCCGCGACCTGTTCCTGTCGAACGCCGTTCGCATGCACCGGGCGCTGCGCAACGCGGGCATCACCGCCGAGCTGCACGTCATGGAGGCCGCGGGCCACGGAGGCTTCCTCGGCTACGCGCCCGAGGACGCCGAGGTCGACGGCGACGTCCGCCGCTTCCTCGACACCTACTGGGCGGCCTGACCGGTGAACAGGATCGCTGAGAGCGGGCCACCGCTGGTGACGGCACTGCGAGCCTCCTGGAACCGGTGACGGTGTGAGATAGCTGTTCCCGCGGTCATGTCTCGGCCTGCACGGGCGGATGGGCCGGTGGGGGATCCCACGGGCTGGACAATGCCGGGTACGACGAACAGTGCAGCGGCCCGCCGTCGCACCACCCGCCGGCGGGCCGGTCGCCCCACCCGGGCTGAGCCGGGTCGAGGTACCGATCGACGACATCGCCCCTTTCCTCGAGGCCAACCCCGGATGGGTCGCCGCGGCCGTCACCGCCCTTGCTCACGCCGCACCGGACGGGGCACTGTTGTGTTCACGCCTCAGGACAGGGCGACGTACCCGCATGCAAGGAGCATCCGTCGCGTCATCCACGAAGTGGTCAGCGTAGTGCGGCAGGTGCCATGCGTCCGGGATCCGGGCCGGCGCCGCCGCACCCGAGCCATCCGAACTCCGCCAGCGCGGCGCGCACATGCAGGTCCAACCGGCTGGCAGGGCTCATCGCGGGGTGCGCAGGATGACGATTCCCAGGCCGGGGGCGCGTAGCGCGAGCAGCGCACCGTTGGCGGTGCGGTCGGCCAGTACTGCCAGCCGGCGCCGCGCGCAGCGGGCGCGCAGCAGCTCGACCCGGGCGTCCTCGGACAGCTCATCGCGGTACGCGTCCCCGAAACCCAAGCCGTCGGCGTGGGCGCCGGCGGGAGGCCGGCCAGCAGCCCAGGACAGGAATCTGGCGGTGAATTCCGGCTCGGCCGCCAGCGTCGGCCAGCGATGTGCGACCCGGGCCCTGCGTTTGTCGAGCAGCGCGTACCGGGTCGCTGCCAACGCATCCTGGTCGAAACCCTCCGGATCGGCACCACCGGCGACCAACGCCGCGAGCAACGCGGACTGCCCGGCGGCCAGCCGCGCCCGCACCGGCTCCAGATCCACCGGCACAGCCAGGCCGACCCGGCGGCCGGCCTGGTCAGGAACCTCCGCCGCATCCGCCACCCCCGCCGCATCCCCCACCCCCGCCGCCTCCGCCGCATCCGCCGCCATGGCCTCCTCCCCCGCATCCGCCACCTCCGCCGCATCCGCCGCCCCCGCCGCATCCGCCACCATGGCCTCCTCCCCCGCATCCGCCACCGTGACCACCGCTGTCGGACCCACCGCCGTAGCCGCCGATGTCGCCGCCGCCGCACCCGCCGGAACGGGAACCACCAGGACGCCCCCCGTTACGCCACCGGCCGACGAAGAGGCGGCTGGAGAGCCTTCTCGCCAGAAGGAACACCGCTGCGAGCAGCAGGCAGCCGACCAGCAGCACGATCTTCACCGATGTTGGCATGGCAGCTGCCTTTCTGCGCTGGCCGCGGCGCCCTGGACACGGTCACACTCAGCGTGGAACTCCGCGGCCGGGGGATAGCAGCCATCGCGTTCGAGGAGATAGGCGGCCCGGCCCGGCGGAAACCGCCCTACAGCATCAGCCAACAGCTCCAGCTGCCGCGGCCCGACCGGATGTAGATGGGTGTCGTGATACCGGCCCTCGCGTATCACCCCACCAGCGACATGCAGATAGGCGACTCTTTCCCACGGCAGCCGGTCGAACGCCGCAGCCGGATCAAGACCGTGGTTGACCGTGTCGCCGTGGAAGTTCGAGACATCGACAAGCAGCAGCGCCTCGGTCCGCTCCGTCAACTCGACAAGAAAATCGGCGGGGGCCAGGTCGTCGTCCGGCCAGCGCAGCAAAGCGGCCGGATTCTCCAACGCCAGCGGAACCGGCAGCTCGGCACAGGCAATCCTGACGTTGGCCACCAGCACATCCAGCGCGTCACGGGTATAGGGAACCGGCAGTAGCTGGCCTGCCTCATACCCATCCGCGCGTACGAACGCGACATGCTCGCTGACCAGCGGCGCACCCACAACCCCGGCAACATCCGCCAGCCGACGCAGCCTGGCCGGGTCGGGACTCTCCGCCCCGCCGAGCGACAGTCCGATCCCGTGCACCACCACCGGCACGCCCACCTCGACCGGCCCCGGCCCCGGCGCTGAAAGGGCGCGCCCGTCGAGCCCGATGTTCTCCGCGATCACCTCGACGAACCCGAGCCCGATACGCCTGGCGAGCAGTGCGGCGAGTTCCGGTCGCCACCCCACCCCGAACCCGCTCACCCCCGTCACACCACGATCGTCACAGGGCACTCGCCGCTTTGTCCTCCTGCTGTCGTGTTCTGGTCGCCCACCACCCGACAAACCGGCCGCCATCAACGAGTCGACGAAAACCTCGGTCGCGAGGCCACCGATACCGCCCGGTGCATCGTGGTTCCGTCCCGCTCGGCGCAGACCGGGACAGCGCCGGGGCGGCACATCTGCCGAAACGCCGGACGGAGACCGCGCGGGTCCGGCCACTTCGACACCCGGAAGACCCATAGCAAAGCCACAGCGGACCCACAGCCGGATCGGACACTGTTCCGGACATACCCGGCAGCCTGTCCGGTGAATGTCGGACTTCCTCACCACGGAACGGACAGATCCTTGACCAAGATTCGCCGCACCATTGTCGCGCCGATCGCAGCGGCAGCACTGTTTTCCACGGTCACGGCCTGTAGCAGCGACTCCGATGCCGACACCAGCTCGTCCACGGCCTCGGCCTCGGCCGCTGCCCCCTCGAGCTCGTCGAGCGGGTTTGCCGGCGGCGGCCCGGGCGGCGGTGGGGCAGGCGGTGGTCTGCAGACCTTCACCGCCGTCGACCTCGACACCGACGGCGCGAACGCCTCGGGCGCGAACACCACCGCCGTCGTGACCGCGGCCACCGCGTTTCTCGCCACCCTGGACACGAGCACCGCAGGAAAGGTCAACTACGCCTTCACCGACAACGTGTCCCGCCAGACCTGGTCGAACTATCCGGCCCAGCAGGTGCCACGCAAGGGCGTCGCGCTCTCCGACCTCGACGACGACGCCAAGGCCGCCGCGATGGCCCTGGTGAAAACCATGCTGAGCCCGGCGGGCTACGCCCAGGTGCAGACGATCCAGCAGGCCGATGACTGGCTCAGGGCAAACAGCGCTTCCGGCACCGACAGCTTCGGCTCCGACTCCGACTACTACATCGCGATCTACGGCAAACCCTCGACAACCGGCTCGTTCATGGTCCAGTTCGGCGGCCACCACCTGGCCCGTAATTACACCTACAAGGGCACCACCGCCAGCATCACACCGGACTTCACCGGCACCGAGCCGAAGTCCTTCACGATCGGCAACACCGCCGTGGAGCCGATGAAGGAGAAGGCCGGCACGCTGTTCGACGTCTTCGACTCTCTCACTGACGACCAGGAGGCGAAGGCCAAACTGTCCGGCACCATCGACGACATCCTGATGGGCCCGGGCGTGGACAGCGGGAAGTTCCCCGCGACCCAGGGCGTGGCCGTGGCCGACCTTTCCGCGCAGCAGCAGAGCCTCGTCCTCGACGCGATCAGAGCCTGGGTCGGCGACGCCTCCCCCGACGTCGCCGCTTCGCTGATGAAGACCTACACGGCCCAGCTCAGCCAGACCCGCGTCGCGTTCGCCAACAGCGACACCGTCGACGGCGAGAGCACCTACCTGCGTATCGACGGGCCACGGGTGTGGATCGAGCTCGTCAACACCCGCAGCCGGAGCACCCCGAACGTCCACTATCACGGCGTTTACCGGGACAAGAACGACGACTACGGCAGCACCAACCCAAGTGCGTGACCAGCTGCCACGACCGGGGGCGGGCCTCGTGCTGACCTGCCTCCGGCAGGTCCCGGGTTTCCTCGCCGGCCCCGTGGTCGTGGTCTGTGTCGTGCTCGGCGCGATCCTCGCGTTCGCACCGGGGGCCTCGGCGCATCCGCTCAGTACCTCGGTGGTCCGGCTGGACGTCGGCGAACGCACCGTCACCGCGACCGTCGACCTGCCCCTGGACCAGCTCGGCATCGCGATGGACAGGCCGTTCACCGCGGCCGACGTGCTCGACGCCGCGACGGTGTCCGCGCTGCGGGCCTATGTGCAGGGCGACCTGTCGGCGACGGACTCGACCGGCCGGACGTGGGTGACCCGCGTCGCCGGCGGCCGGGTCACGTCGATCGACGGTGCGGACAACCTCGTCCTCGACGCCACCCTGACGCCCGGCTCGGGCCCGGTGGGGGACTTCGTGCTCCACTACGACGCCGTCGTGGACAGGCTCGTCTCGCACCGGGTGTTCGTCTCGGCCCGGTACGGGAGCACGGGCCGGTACACCACGGTGGCGATGCTGTCCTGGCAGACCCAGTCGGTGCCGATCGCGGCCCTGCCGTCGACGAGCACAACCTCGACGAGCACAGCCTCGACGACGGCGGCTCCGGCGTCCGGGAGCCAGGGCTTCGTGTCCGCGGTCCACCTCGGTGTCGAGCACATCAGCGGGGGCAGTGATCACCTGCTGTTCCTGCTCATGCTGCTGCTGCCCGCCCCCCTGGCCGCCGTGGAGCGTCGGTGGGCGAGCCGGCCGGATCTCGGGCGCGCGGGCTGGCGCGTCCTGCACGTGGTCACGGCGTTTGCCGTCGGCCACTCCATCACCCTGGCGCTTGGCGCGCTGGGCTGGGTGCGGCTGCCCGCCCGCCTCGTCGAGAGCGGTATCGCCCTGTCCGTCCTGGTCTCGGCCGTCCACGCCGTGCGTCCCCTGGTACGCCGGGGCGAGGTACTGATCGCTGTCACGTTCGGCCTGCTGCACGGATTGGCGTTCGCCGCGCTGCTGGGCGCGCTCGACCTCGGCCGCGGGAGTCTGCTCACGACCCTGCTCGGGTTCAACCTCGGCATCGAGATCACCCAGCTGGTCGTCGTGGCCCTGGTGATGCCGTCACTGATCTTGATCAGTCGTACCGTCGTCCACCCGGTGCTGCGGATCGCGGTCGCGCTGCTCGGGGCGGTCCTCGCGGCGGCCTGGTTCGCGCAACGGTCCGGTCTGATGCCCGGTGATCCGCTCGAACCGGTCGGCGAGCTCCTCGTCGAGCATCCGCTCATCCTGGCAGCCGGGCTCGCCGTGGTCGCAGTCCTCTGTGAGCTGGCCCGACGGGCCGGACACCTGACCGGAAAACCCGCCGCCGCGGTGACCCGGGACGAACCAGGAGCAAGTTCGGCCACCGGCACCCGCCTGGCCACAGCACCGTCCGGGAGGCCGTCGACCTGTCAGGCGGTCTCCCGGGTCGACCACCAGGCGACGGCCACCAGCAGGGGTTGGAACAGCAGACGGGCGGCACGTTTGCGGTCCGTGTCGAGGCCGAAGCCGTCACGGTGGCCGGTGTACTGGCTGATGTTGCCGGGGAACACGGCCACCAGGAAGGCCGCAAGAATCGCCCCGACGGACTGACGCTGGCGGGGCAGGCCGATCAGGGCCGCGCCCAGGGCGATCTCGACGACACCGGAGGCGAGCACGGTGGTGTCCTTGTCCAGGGGGACCCAGTCGGGGACCTGGGCCTGAAAGGTCTCCCGGGCGAAGGACAGGTGGCCGGTGCCGGCGACCAGCATCGCGGCGCCCGCGGTGATGCGGGTGGCATTCCGCGCCCGTGAACTCCGGCGCTGCTTTGTTCGAAACCCCATGGAAGCTCCCTTGGCGATCGAGCGCGACTGCACGCTGAGAAATCCGAAGAACGCGGGCCAGCCGGCTCACGCCTTTGCTTGTCTCCCGTCTCTACCACGGTGAACCCGCACCGATCCACCACGCAGGCTGTCTGATGGCTGGGCAGGATCGGTATACGCAGGGAAGCCCCGCCCAGGACGTCGAACGGCCGGGCCCGAGGATCACACCCTCGAGGAGATCGACGTCGGAGCGGGGCTGCCCGTACCCGGCGTTCCTGCGCCGCCGGGCACCCTGGCTCAGGCGGGCTGCAGCCCGGCGGGCGACGGCGCGTCAGCGACCAGCGGTCGCGGGGTCACGGTGATGGTGGGAATGGCGGCGCTTGCTCCGCAGCGCAGGACGGACTCGATGACGGGAACGAAGTCCTCGACATCCATCAGGCAGTCCGACATGAGCGCCCTGGCCGTCCAGAGCGGGTAGTACTCGGCCGCGAGCTGCGGGTCCCAGTCGGCCGTGAGCTGGGAGGTCCCGATGCCCTCTCCCCCGGCGCAGTCACCCACGGTCACCTGGGTGAAGCCGACGTCGCGGTGCTCGGCACGCCAGGCAGCGACCAGCTTGTCGAGCGCGGCCTTCGTGACGGTGTAGGAGGCAAGGCCCGGCCAGGGTGCGCCGACCGACGCGCTCACCGACGAGAAATAGGCCACCGTGCCGTGGCTTTCCCGCAGCGCCGGCAGTGCCGCCGCGGTGAAGACGGACGCCCCGATCACGTTGGTGGCGAAAGCACGGGCCCAGGTCTGCGCGTCGAGTTCCGCGATGGGCTGCAGGATGCCGATGCCAGCGGAGTACACGACCGCGTCGATCCCACCGAGAGTTCGTAACGACTCTTCGACGGCCTGACGGCAGGACGCCTCGTCCGTGACGTCACAGACGACGGGGAATGCTCCCGACCCCGCCTCGGCAGCCGCCTCGACGACGAGTTTCTCCCGGCGGGCGAGCAGAGCAACCTGGTGCCCGCGCTTCGCGAAATCAATACCGAGACAGCGACCGAGACCGGTCGATGCACCCACGACCACGACCCGCATCGGGTCACCGCCGGCCCTGGTCACCGGAGCACCTGTGGAAATCATGTTATGCGCGTCCTCTCGCCAGAAAGCTGGATAAACAATCCGACGGCAGTGGACGGGCGAACCGACCGACGCGTGCCGATAGCCGGCCACGCAACGGGCTGGGCATCATCCGCGCACCTCTGGTCCTGGTCGTTCCGGCCGCATCCCGTCGCGAGTCGAGCTGAAGTCGACATCGAACTTGACGCTAGCAGGTCACCGACTCCGGGCCCAGGCTTGCCATTCGCCTGGCATGCGCGAATACCCCCACTTGTCCGATGGCCGGCCACCCGCAAGGGTGGAGGCCGCACTGGCCGGTGCTCGCCGGGCAGACGGTGCTCGCCGGGCAGACGGTGCTCGCCGGGCAGACGGTGCAGGGCGACAAGGACGGGGAGGGTCTGATGGTCGGGCAGGTGCTGCGGTACGGGCGGCTGTGTTCGCTGGTCTACCAGCTGGACAAGCCGATCGGCAGCTCGTTCGGCGACGTCGAGTTCTACCGGGAGCGGCTTGCCGGCACCACCGGTGAGATCCTCGAGCCGGCGGTGGGTACCGGGCGGATCCTCGTCCCGTTGCTGCGCAGCGGGCTACAGGTGCGTGGTTATGACACGTCCCCGCACATGCTGGCCCTCTGCCGGGACAACTGCGTCACCCATGGGCTGGACCCGGTCCTGTTCGAGGCGGACCTGACGACCTACCGCGAGCCGGCCGCGTTCGCGGCGATCATCATCCCGGCCGGATCCTTCGCGCTGGTCACCGGCCGGGAGCAGGCCCTGCGCGCCCTGCGGCACATCCGCGAAAGTCTGGCCGCGCACGGGCGGCTCCTGGTCGACATCGAACCGCTCGCATCCCCGACCGGGCCCGAGCCGACACGCCACTGGTGGCACGGCGAGGACCTGATCACCCTCACCTGCCATCCGGGCGTGGATACGGGCGACCGCTGCCAGACCAGCTGGTGCCGTTATGAACTCTGGCGCGACGGCGTGCTCGTCCGCACCGAGCTGGAGCCCTTCACGCTGCAGCGGTACGACCTGGCCGAGTTCGCCACCCTGCTGCGCGACGCCGGCTTCACCACCAGCACCGTCCATGCCGACTACCAGGTCGGCCAGTCGCCCACTGGGCAGTCCCGCGTGTGGACGTTCGAAGCTACCATCGCCTGACCGCGCTGACCGCCGCACCGCATCGCCCGCATCGCCCGCATCGCCCGTGCCGCCCGCATCGCCAGGCACGGGCCGCGGCCCGTTGCACGGTCTTGGGGTCGCCTTGCCTCGCCACCGGTGGCCCGGTGGCCGGCCGTTACCGATCGTCAGCAAAAAAGGGCGGCATGTCTTTCCCGCAGAACTTAGCCAGTTAAATATTGATTATTGGTAACGACTACTCGGCGTATCTGAATTTCCAGCTAAAATATAGCTCTCCGTGTAACTCTCCACAAAACCGGTAACCGCCTGGGGCCGTCACCGAAAAACGAGGCAAGTACTCTATCACTTATGCATGACATGCACTCAGGGTAAGGACCGCGCCGGAACCTCTTGGGTCGGACTTCGGTACTCGCTCACCGCGAATGTCAAGGCCATGAAAAACGGGTCCAGTGACGGTGCGCAAGGGTGTCACATCCATCCCATAGAATGGATTTTTTGGCCGACGAAAGAGCGGAGCGCCGACGTCGGAGCGACTTACCCCACTGCGGGCGAGCCACAGTCACCACCGGTTGGCATCGGGCGACCATCCTCACGCCAAGGACAGGAAAAGTCACGCACAGGACACTCCCGGCGCGCTTCGGGTGCGCTCGTGTACGGATCACCACGAGCCGATCTGAAGAGATAGTCGAGGCGGGTGACCCATTGCGAACAAGTGCCAATTGGTGACATTTAGCTGGGTAAGTTTCGTGGCAAAAACTATTTCACCTTCTACGGTCACTGTCGGTGGCAACCTGCGACCACGGCTTTGCGCGTGGGAACCCGGACCGCCGGGTGTAGGGGCCGTGCCCGGTGGCGGCCAGGACCGGCCGTGAGGATGGGCCGCATCGGGGACGAGGATGGGAGCAGCGGATGGTGATTGTCGCGGGGCATCTGGTGGTGGCGTCGGACCAGCGGGAGGGCTATCTCGCGGGTTGCGTGCGGGTGGTGGAGCAGGCGCGCAGTGCACCCGGGTGCCTGGATTTCTCGATCACCGCCGACCTGGTGGACCCGGGCCGTATCAACGTCTTCGAGCGCTGGGAGACGCAGGCCGACGTCGAGGCGTTCCGCGGCAGCGGCCCGAGTGACGATCAGGGTGCCGCGATGCTGTCCGCCTCGGTGGTGGAGTACGACGTCGCCGGCAGCCGTAGCCTCACCTGAGGATCCCCGGCGCTCAGTGGCGCACGGTCCATTGCCGGCCGTGTTCTGGATCTGGGGTGTACCGGCAGGTCAGACCGGTGGTGACGGCGGTCCGCAGCTCGGCGGCGAGGCCGGGTGAGCCCCCGTCGATCGCGTCGATCGCGCGGGTGACGGCTTTGCGCACGGCGGTCCGGGCCCGTTCCTGGGACGAGGCGAAGGTCCGGCTTCGTCCGCCGAGACCCGAGACGCGGGCCAGATGATCACGCAGCGTCTCCCGTTCCGACCGCAGCCGGCGGATGCGGTCGAGGCCGGAGGCGGGAGCGGGGGCCGACTCGGCATCCGTCTGCGCGTCCTCGAGGGCCTCGTCGAGTTCCCGCAGCCGGCGGCGGTAGGCGTCGAGTGCCTGGCGGTCGGCCGTCTCCTGGTGGCCCGCCTCGAGCAGCGCCGCCCCGCGCAGCTCCAGCACGGTGACGTCCTGGCCCGGCCGCTCCAGCAGCACTGCCAGGTAACGCAGCCCCTGCAGGTCGGGCAGGGTGTGGCTGCGGCCGTCCGCGCGGATCGTCCAGCCGCCCGGCTCGTGGGACAGGACCGCGAGGGCACCCGAGACGCAGGCGGTCAGCCGGGCCGCCCACTGGTCGGCGCGAACCGTCAGGCCCATCGCCACCGCATCGGCGTGCGCCTGCGTCCACAGGGCGCCGGCCCGGCGACGATCACCCGCGGTCGCCCGCGCCTCCAGCGCATCCGCAAGATCGGCCCGGGCGATCGCCGCGGCGGGCCGGTTTCCGAACGCCAGGTTGGCGCTCAGGGCGCGTTCATGGTGCACGACCGCCCGGTCCGGATCACCCCGGTGGCGGGCGACCGTCCCCAGCGCCCGTTCGACGGATCCGAGGCAGGCAACCGCCAGTGACGGCATCACCGGCAGGTCCGCGAACGGGAGGAGCATCCGGTAGGCCTCGTCCGCGACGGCCTGGTCGCCGGTCAGGGCGGCGGCCTCCGCGAGCGCGGTCATGCCGGCAAGCCAGGTGCAGGAGCTGGGAAGACTCCCCAGGCCTGGCCCGACGAGCCGGGCCAGCACCACCCGGGCGTCGTCCACCCGCCCGGCCCTGGCGGCCATCGCCGCGGTCGCGGCGGCGAAAGCGAAGTCCGCGGCGGGCAGGTCAGGGATCGTCGTGACCGCGGCGGGCAGGTCGAGCAGGTCGGCGTGTCGGTCCTGCAACCAGCGCAGGCTCGCGATCTGGGTGGCATAGTACGCGGCGGCGTCCAGGTCACCAACCCGGCGACCCAGGTCAAGGCACTCCCGCGCGGCGGCCTCCGCCTCGTCGAGACGCCCGGCCCGGATGAGCCGCATCACCGTCATCGCGGCGGCGATGTGCAGGACGCTGTCGTTGCCCTGCGCCTCGGCCCGTTCCCGCAGCTGCGCCCAGCAGTGATCGGCCTGGGGATCGCCGAGATGATGCAGATCGACGGTCCGCCACATCAGTGCGACCAGCGCGAGAGCCTCCTCGCCGGCGGCAGAGGCGACGGCGAGCATCTCCTCGGCCAGAGTCAGCCGGGTGTGGACATGCTCGGGGCCGAGCATGCTGTGGTGGGCCAGCGACAGTGCCTGGGCCAGTGCCCTGCTGTTGCCGGTGCGGCGGACCTCGGTCAACGCGACCTGCACGGCGTCCGGCGAACCGCCGTCGTGGACGGCCTCCGCGGCCAGCCGCACGGCCAGCAACGACCGGAGCACGGCGTTTTCCTCGGACGCCAGACCCGCGAGGGCGTCGCGCGCCATCGCCAGCATCCGACGACGGTCCAGCGGGTCACGCTGCTCGTTAAGCCAGCTGCCGCCCGAGCCCAGCGCCACCCGGGCGTACAACTGCGGGTTCTGCTGGCCGTCGACCTGCGCTGCCGCCTCGGCGAAGGCGGCCCGGGCGGGGGCCAGCCGCCCAAGGGCCAGCAGCGCCTCGGCGCGTTCCACCAGTAGTTCGGCGCGTCCGGCCAGCTGCGGGTGGGTGTCGGCCACGGCGACCGCCGACTCCAACAGGGCGAGGGCCTGCCGATGGTCGCAGGCGGCCCGGGCCATCCGGACCGCCGCCCGAGCGGCCTCGACCGCGAGGGCCGCGTCGATCCCCGAACGCGGGGCAGCCGCCAGGGCGTGGTGGGCCCGGCGCAGCAACACCTCGGGGCGCAGCTCAGGCTCGCTGCCTCGCCGTCCGCCCAGCAGTGCGGCGGCCCCGGCATGGGCGTCGAGCCGCTCGGCTGCGGTGAGCATCCGCTCGGCAGCCTGGCGGACCAGGTCGTGGCCGAAGGCGAACCGGTCCAGGCCCGCCGGCTCGACCAGCCCGGCGCGCCGGGCCTCGGTGAGCGCCTCGAGCACCGCCGGCACAGGCTGCCCGGCCAGTGCCGCGACGTCCCCGGCCCAGGCACCGGGACCGAGCACGGCGCACAGCCCCAGCAGGTGCCGGCTCGCCGCGGACAGTTCGGCCACCGCCCCGCCGATCATCCACTCCACTGCGGCCAGGCCCGGCCGGACGGAGTCCCGCGCCACAGCCCGACCCAGCAGCAACGGACTGCCCCCGGTCACCCGCAGCACCGTCCGCGCCAGCCGCCGGCCGTCCGAGGCCTCCTCGGTACCGTCCGCGTCCTCGGTGCTCTGGCTGCCCAGGCCGTGGCCACCCAGGCTGTGGGCGCGCAGGAAGGCGGCCGTGTCGGCAAGGTCGAAGCGGCGCAGCGGGAGGACGACCGCATCCCCCTCAAGATCGGCGAACAACCGGGCCCGCTCCGAACCACCGGGTTCCTCGACCGCTCCCCCGGTCTCCCCACCTGCGTCGACGCCGTGGGCCGGTGCTCCGGGCCACCCACCCGGCCGCCGGGCCAGCACGACCAGCAACGGGGCCCGGCCGAGCGCTCGCACAACGAAACGGGTCAGCAGCAACGTGCCCTCGTCGGCGGCCTGCAGATCGTCGATGACCACCATGGTCGGTGTCCCGTCGATGCCATGGGCCAGCAGGTCCGCGACCGCGCGGAAGCGGGCGAACCGCTCCCGGTCGACCGTCGCGCTGCCGTCATCGTCGACCAGCAGCCGCGCCCCCTGATCACCGACGATCTCGGTGAGGACCGCCGACCACGGCCACAGCGGCGGAGCTCCGCCGTAGGGCCAGCAGTATCCCCACACCACCCGCAACCCGCGCTGTTCGGCCTGCTCCGCGGCCTGTTCGCACAACCGGGTCTTGCCGATCCCGCCCTCGCCCGACACCACGACCAGCTGGCGACGCCCACCCGCCGCAAGCTCCGCGGCCCGGGTCAGGATCGCCAGTTCGCGCTCCCGGCCGACGAACCGCCGCAGGCCACGCGGCACCCGCGCCTCGACCCCGAGCCCGGCCTCGGACCCGGCTGCAGGCGCAATCCCGGCCTCGGGCTCGCTCCCGACCCGCACAACGTCGACCGTCACCGTGAGTGCACACGTCTGTCGAACTCGCCCACCGACATGTCGGTGTCAACCCGCGGCAGCCGTGCCGCCATCCCCGCAGAACTGTCATCCAGCCGACGTCACCAGGCGAGGTCGTGCCGCGGATGTGCCGCGGTCGTGCCCTCGGCATGCCCTGGCAGCAAACGGCTGCGGTCTGTCCCAGGTCGGCTCGGGACGCCTCGGCAGGCAGGTGACCACCAGGGTTCCGGTCGGCGATCCCCTGCCGAGGTCCCCCTCCCACCGTCGCAGGCCGGTCCTGCCGGGACAGGGCACAACGCGGGAACGGCCGCGTCACGCCATGGAGGCGAAGGCCAACCAGCCGAGCAGGAGTGACGATGAGTAGCGAATCCTGGCAGTCGCCACCCGGAGCCGGGGCTGACCGCATCACGACGGGCGTCACCCCACCCTGGATGGATCACGGCGGTACCGCCGGCGACCGTCTGCTGCTGGCCGAGGAGCTGCTGCTGCTGGCGCTGGATCCGCAGCGCGGAACTGCGCTCGGCACGTCCAGGGACACGGTTTCCGTCGCCCTGTGCGGTGCGTTCGTCGCGGAGCTGGCCCTCTCGGGGCACGCGACGGTCGAACGTGGACGGCTGGTGCCGATCGGCGGCCCGCCTCCGCACCCCCTGCTCGCCGAGGTGCACCAGCGCCTCGGCACCGTCCGGGGACGACGCAGCACCACCCGGCTGCGCCGGCTCGACGAGAAGTTCGACGGGATGCGATCTCGTCTGGTGGATCACATGGTGGCCGGTGGACTGCTCGGCCGGCGCCGCGACCAGGTGTTGTTCGTCCCGGTCGCCCGGCACCCGGTGCTGCGGACCGACCTTCGGGATGCCGTCGTCGCACGGGCCCGCGCCGCCCTTGCCGTGGACACCACGGTGGACGACCGCACTGCCGTCCTGCTGGCCCTCGTCGGCGCGGCCGGGCTGGTCAAGGTGCTTGCCCCGGACCGCGGAACCCGGGCCCACACCCGGGAGCGGCTCGATGCGAGGACGAAGCAGGTACCGATCGCCCGAACCGTCCAGAAGATCGTCGAACCGGACGCCTGGGATGTCGTCCAGATCTTCATGGACGTCACCCAGTCCTGACCGCCTCCCGCCAGGACTGTGTCCCGCCACGACTCTGCGAGGAGTTCCTCGAGGTGCTCTCCCTTCCCATGATCACCCGCCGGCTTGCCCCCACCACGGTCATCGCCGGCATCCTCCTCAGCGCAGGCTGCTCCGCCGGTTCCGCGTCATCCACGGCGGTGGCCACCGTCGGGCCCAGGCCGGCGACCCTCGCCACGTCCGCCGGGCCGGTCGCCGTCCCGGACGGGGCGACCACTCCGCACCGATCGCCTGGCAGCGGCGCCGGCCGGGGAACGTTGGGGGCGGGAGGAGGGACCACCCCGCACGGATCGCCGCCGGTGAACCGACCTGCGATCGACGGTGACGTCGACGGTGACGGCCGACCCGACATGCTGAGCGTCACCGGAGCCCGGCTGCTGGCGCGTTACTCCGGCGGCGGATCGGACAGCGTCGGCTTCCGGGTCGGCGAACCCTCGAGCGTGCGCGTGCTGGGCGCCGCCGATGCCGACCGGGACGGCCATGCCGAGGTCTTCGTCCAGGCCGACCGAGGAGCCAGCTTCGAGGTCTCGACCCTGTTCCGGTACGTCGACGGTCGCCTGCGTCTGGTCACCCTCGACGGCAGTCAGGCAGCCCTGGCGTACGGCGGATCGACCGGATCGGTCCAGTCCTGGTCGTGTCGGCCCTCGACGTTCCCGGATGCCGCCCTCTCCCTCGCGAGCGGACCAAGCACCGCTGCGAACGTCTATGCCCTGACCCGGACGTACTACCGGTTCGACGGTGCCCGTCTCGTGCGCCTGCGCAGCACGACCGTCCCGCCGACCCGCCTCGACGCGCTGGTACAGGACAACGACGCCGTCTCGGGCAGGCCCGGCTGCGGCTCCGTGCGCCTGGGCGAATGATCTTTTTCTCACCCGGCCCGGTGGCCCGTGCGCGGCGGCCGGGCCGGCAGGTCCAGATCCAGCCAGACGCGGTCCCGCAGCTCGATACCGTCGACGACGAGGCCCGGCGGATACCCGGTGGCCACGGTGAAGGCGTCGCGCTCGACGGACCGGAACCGGAAGCCGCACCGCTGGTAGAAACGCAGGTTGCCGACGTCCGCCGCCCCGGTCGCGACCAGCAGGGACGTCGCCCCCTCGCCGACGAGCAGATCGACCAGCGCCGAGATCAGGGCCCGGCCGACACCCCGGCCTTGGTACGCCGTCAGCACCGCCATGTTCCTGATCTCGGGCGTTCGCCCCTCGGACGGACCGGACCGGTCGGGGTGGACGGGGTGGACGGGGTGGACGGGGTGGACGGTCGGAACTACCTGGAGATGTCCCACCGGGTCCGCGCCGATCCGAGCCACCAGCACCCGGCCGAGTGACAGGTAGGCGGCAAGCTGGACGGCGGAGTCCTCGGCCAGCTCGAACAGGGCCCGCAGCTCACGCCGGTCCCCTTCGTACAGCTGGATGTTCGGCCCGGCCTGGCCGGCGGGCCGCGTCCAGCTGCCGGCCAGGCCGGGCCGCTGGCAGGGGTCGGTCATGCTGTCTCCAGGACGAGGATGGCTCGGGTGTAGAGCAGGTCGAATCCGCGACGTTGGGCGTTGCGCTGGGAGGTCGAACCCGGCTGGGTGGTGATCACGGCGACCTCGCAGCCGGCCGCGGCGGCGTCGGCGAGCCGGGCCGCGAGCAGCGCGGACTGGATACCGCGGCGACGGTGTGCCGGCACGGTCGCCGCCCCGCCGAACTGCGCGATGCCGGCCGAGATCCGCAGGCTGGCACCGCCGGCGAACTCCCCGTCGTGCCAGGCGCCATACCGTCTGACCCCGCCCGCCGTGGCGAGATCACGCATGGCCCCGAGGAGGACCTCCCGGGTGAAACCCTCGTGCGAGGGGACCCCGTCGGTGTCCGCGACGGCGACGCCGTCCGCCATGACCTCGAGCCATCGGTCGATCTCGTCCTGCCCGCTGGGCCTGATCTCGATCCCGGCCGGGGTGACCGGGCCGTGGTCGCCGGGCAGCGCACGTCCGAGCACGTTCTCGAACGAGACG
The DNA here is from genome assembly GCF_023716925.1 of Frankia sp. R82. GTDB lineage: Bacteria > Actinomycetota > Actinomycetes > Frankiales > Frankiaceae > Frankia. The sequence continues at coordinate 17,839 of NZ_JAMQQG010000282.1, read as the reverse complement.
AGCCGGTAGCCCCGTCCGGTCAGCAGGAGGGCGATCGCAGGGTCGGCGAGCGTGGCGACCTCGGCCTGCACCGGCGTGCCGAGGTCAGCGAACGCCCGCTCGATCTCGGCCAGCTCGGCCGGCTCCGGCACGCCGTCGAATCCGAGCCCGGCGACCTTGTTGAGCGGCGACCCGTCCTCGGCGAAGCTCGCCACCCCGCCCGCCACGGGGATCGCGAACCCCGGCGGGTCGCCCCGTCGACGGTCGTGGGCGGCGACATTGCTCTCAATGATCAGTTGCGCCTCGGCCCGCTCGATGCGGGCGGCGAGGGCAGGGTCGCAGAACAACGGCGATCTTTCGACACCTGGCTGCGGCGCCGACGGCGAGCCCGGGAGCTGCCCGGAGCGCGGACCGACCGGCAGTGGGCTGTGGCGAACAGTGGTCATACCGGTGAGTGCGCTGAACCGGCCCGCTGTTACGCGCGGGCCCCGATCGTCTTCGCCGATCTGCTGTCGGGTGGCCGACACCACCCGACCATCATCCGTGCGCGGTGCGGCTCTGTCGCTGCCAGGCCCGGAGTCATCCCACGAACCGTGGTCGCTCAGCCCGATCTCCGCCGTGCCAGCGACCGCGCCTCGCACCTCATACCGTGGCAACCCCTGATCCAGGAAAACTGCCTATGGTGTCGGTGTGGAGGCTCGGCAACCGAGGTGCACCGGGTCGGCGTCGACCACCACGTCCGATGAGGCCGATCTGGTGCGGGCGCTGCGGGGCGGGGATGAGCAGGCGTTCGCGGAGCTGGTCGGGCGGTTGACTCCGTCGATGCTCGCCGTGGCGGCGGGTCGGGTACCCGGCCGGACCGTGGCCGAGGAGGTCGTGCAGGAGACGTGGTTGGCCGTGCTCACCGGGCTGGACCGGTTCGAGGGCCGATCCAGCCTGCGGACCTGGGTGTTCGGCATCCTGCTCAACATCGCCCGCACTCGGGGCGCGCGGGAACGCCGCAGTGTCCCGTTCAGCAGTGCCTTTCCCACCGATCAGGCCGGGCCGCAGGCGCAGGCCGGCCCGACGGTCGATCCGGGCCGGTTCCATCCGCCGGGCACGCCGTGGTCAGGCCACTGGACGGCTGTGCCGCAGCCGTGGGAGCTGCCCGAGAACGCCCTGCTGTCCCACGAGATCCGCACCCGGCTGCGCGCCGCCCTCGACGCCCTGCCACCCGGCCAGCGCGCGGTCGTGCACCTGCGTGACGTCCAGGGCCTTGACGCGGCCGAGGTCTGCGCGATCCTCGACCTCGAACCGGGCAACCAGCGCGTGCTGCTGCACCGCGGACGAGCTCGCATCCGCCAGGCGCTGGAGGACTACATCCACGAGGAACCGGCATGAGGACGGAGGCATGTTCTTGACCCACGGCCTGGACATCGACTGCAACGAGCTCGTCGAGCTCGTCACCGCCTATCTCGACGACGCCCTCGACCCGGACACCCGGCGCCGTTTCACCGATCATCTTGACCTGTGCGACGGCTGCGACACCTACGTGGAACAGATGCGTCAGACCATACGACTCACCGGCGCACTGGCTGCGGACGATCTGGCACCCGACCTGCGCGAAACCCTGCTCACCGCGTTCCGCGGATGGAAGAACGGCACCGCACCGCCGGCCTGAACGCAGCCGGCGGGCGGCACTACCATCCAGCAATGTCCGCGCGACTCGATCGATCCTGGGTGGTACTTGCCAGCCTGCAGACTGCTGAGGCCGATCGCTGTGTCGACATCTTTCGCCGCCCTGACGGGACGTTCGGTTTCGAGGAGTTCCGCCGCGATCCGGAGGACATGGGTGTCTGGACGCCGGTCCTGTACTTCTCCGGCCTGGAGTACCCGAGCGAGACCGAGACCCTCGCCGCCGCCCGCAGCGCGGTGCCGTGGCTCGCCCTCCTCCCCGATTCCTGAGACCCCTGACTCCTGAGACCCCTGACTCCTGAGACCGCTGACTCCTGAGACCGCTGACTCCTGGCACCCGGACGTGATCAGTAGCCGAAGGCGGTGGGGCGGCCCTGGGCGCCGTCGACGGTGATGTCGGCACCGTTGATCCAGGCGGCGCGTTCCGACAGCAGGAAGGTGACGACGTCGGCGACCTCGTCGTCGGTGCCGAGCCGACCGGCGGGGAAATCCCGGCGGACGAACTCGGCGAAACCGTCCGGATCCTGCTCGGAGTAGGTTTCCCAGGCCCCGCCGGGAAAGAGAATGGAGCCCGGGCTGACCGCGTTGACCCGCACCTTCACCGGGGCCAGCTCCCGCGCAAAGGCGGCGGCGAGGTAGACCTCCGCGGCCTTGGCCGCACCGTACTGGGCCAACGGGGCCGGTTTCACCGCGGCGACCGACGAGATGATGACCACCGAGCCGCCGCCGCTCGCCGTCAGATGTGGGACGGCGCTGCGCAGCGCGCGCACGGCATGGCCGGCGTTGAGCTCGAAGGTCTGCGCCCAGTCCTGCGCGGTGGACTCGAGCAGGCCGCCGCCGACGATGCCGCCGACGTTAGCGACCAGCAGGTCGACCCGGCCGAACGCGCCGGCCGCGGTGTCGACGAAGCGCTCGACCTCGCCGGGCTGGGTCACGTCGGCCACGCAGGTGAACACGTCGGCGCTGGCGCCGTCCGGCCCCTCGGCCGCCAGGTCGCGGGCGGTGCGAGCGAGCGTCTCCGGGTCGCGTCCGCAGAGGGCGACCCGAGCTCCTTCCGCGGCCAGCCGCCGGGCGATGGCGCGGCCGATGCCCCGCGATCCGCCCGTGACCAGCGCAGCCTTACCCTCCAGATGAAGATCCACTGAGATGCCCCCGAACGTCGATCTCTCGTCGATCCGTGCGCCGCTCGAGCTCGTCCACCGCAGCGACTACCACGCGACCGATGGACACGTAAAGCGAGCACATGAAAGGGAAGGGTGACAGAAATACCACTCCAGGCGTTCGCCTATGTGCTCTAAGAAACATTTCTGGGCAGCGCCGCACCGCGAACGCGGTACCTGAGCCAGCCGGGCGGTCACCAACGGCCGGTGCGCAGCGGGCGGTGCGCGACGCACCGCCCGTGTTGCGCATAGGTTGCTGGAATGGCACGCGAGGCGCACGACGGCGAACTGGAGACGGCGCTGGCGGCCGTCGGGCCACGGCTGCGGCGACTGCGGCAGGAGCGGGAGACGACACTGGCGGCCCTGTCGGCGACCACCGGCATCTCCACCAGCACGTTGTCGCGACTCGAGTCGGGGCAGCGCAAGGCCACCCTGGAGCTGCTGCTACCGCTGGCCCGCGCCTACGGGGTGCCCCTCGACGAGCTCGTGGGCTCCCCACCCACCGGCGATCCCCGCGTGCACGGCACGCCGATCTCCTTCGGTGGCATCACGGCGATTCCGCTGTCGCGCCGGCCCGGCGGGATCCAGACGTTCAAAATGATCCTTCCCGCCGGAAGCCAGCGGCGCGAGCCGGACCAGAGGAGCCACGAGGGCTACGAGTGGCTGTTCGTGCTCAGTGGCCGGCTGCGGATCGTTCTCGCCGAGCATGATTTCGTGCTCGGCCCGGGTGAGGCCGCCGAGTTCGACACCCGGGTACCGCACTGGTTCGGCGGCGCCGACGAGCATCCCGTCGAGATTCTCAGCATCTTCGGCCCGCAGGGTGAACGCGTCCACATCCGCGCCCGCTCCCGCTCCCGCTCGACGTCCACCGCCGGCCAGCGCGGCTGAGACCCGGATCAGCCGGTGCGCTGCAGCCGCACGACGCTGTCGGTGCGGGTGCCGGGCACACCCTCGGGGGACGCCACGCTGGGGACGACCACGGCGCGGGCCGCGACGACGGTCCAGCCGGCCAGGTCGAGGGAGGCGACGATCTCCTCGGGGGTGGGCAGGTCGAGGTGTGCCGGCGGCTCGGTCATCCAGGACGGCGCGCCCAGGTGGCCGATGATGATCAGAGTGCCGCCCGCGGCCACCGCCGCCGCGGCCCGGCGCAGGATCTGCTCGCGGTCCAGCCGGACCGGCGAGTGCAGGTAGGCCGTGGTGACCAGGTCCCAGCTGCCGGCGGGGACGTCGGTGTCGAGGTTGTGGCAGGACCAGCAAATCCGTTCGCCGAGGCCAAGCGCCTGCGCCGCGGCGGCCCCGCGCGCCAGTGCGGTCGGGGAGATGTCGACCGCATCGACCTGCCAGCCCTGACCGGCCAGCCAGATCGCGTCACCCCCGGTGCCGCAGCCAAGATCCAGCGCGGTGCCGGACGGGATGGACCCGGCCGGGCGGACCACGATGGGGCGCTCGGCCAGTTCGTCGACGAGGGCCGGGTTGGCTCGGCCGCTCCACGGCTCACCCTCGGCGTAGAACCGTTCCCACAGCTCGGTGGGATCAGTTGCGGGATCGACGTCGTGAATCCAGTGCCGGCCGGAACTGCGCTGGTCTCCGTGATCCGCATGGTTCCCGTGACCCGCCGTGTCGCCGTGAGCCGCTGCCTCGTTCATGGTTGACCACCTCCACCGGCAGCGTGCCGTCCGAACGACCAGGGCGGCAAGAAAGCTTGCTGAAATGGCAAGATGAGCCCTGTCCGCGGCGCCGTCCTACCGGGGACGGGCGGTGCGCAGGTTTTCCTTCTTGGCCTTGTTGCCACAGGTGTTCATCGAGCACCAGCGGCGCTGCCCCGGCCGGGAGCTGTCAAGGAACAGGGCGCGGCAGTCGGGGCCGGCGCACTCGTGCACCCGGGCGAGCGCGGGCGAGGCGACCAGGTCGAGGGCGTCCCGGGCGATCAGGGCGAGGGTCGCGGCCACCGGGTCGTCCGCATGCCAGGAAAGGCCCAGGGTGTCGTCCAGCCGGGGCGCCGGCACCGGCCAGGCCGCCACCGCGTTGACGATCTCCCGCGCGGACGGGGGGCGGCCAGGGATGGCCGGGGGTTGCGCGGAACCGCCCGAACCGCGGCCGACCACGATCAGCTGGTGGATGGCCTCGCGCAGCTCGCGGGCCTGGGCCGCCCGCCCGTCCAGCACCGGCCGGGGGCCGGGAAGCGCCGACCATGGGCCGAACCGGTCGAGCCAGGCCGCCACGGCGGCGGCGTCGGGCAGCTCCTCGACCTGGGTGGAGGTGCCGCGGTGGCGCAGCGTGCGGATGAAGTCGAGGCACAGGCGGCCCGACCCGGACCGAAAGGCGTGCCCGACGGAGGCGGAGGCCATGTCCCGACGATACGCCTCGGCGAACCAGTCTAACTGGTACCTTGAGAACCAGTATGACTGGTTCTCGATCCAGGGAGGCCGCATGGCGGGCAGGCCGGACAGCACACCGTCGCCCAGAACGATCTTCCTATTGGCGCTGTCCTGCGGTGTGGGGGTGGCGAACATCTACTTTCCGCAGGCGATCAGCCCGCTCATCGCTGACGGTCTGCACGTCTCGGACGCCCAGGCGACCCGGGTGGTGACCGCAAACCAGGCCGGCTACGCCGCCGGGATCTTCCTGCTGGTACCGCTCGGCGACCGGATCGCCACCCGCCGGCTCGTCTGCACGCTGCTGGGCATCGTTTCGGCGGGGCTGCTGGTGGCGGGCACCGCACCGAGCCTGCCGGTGCTGGTTGCGGCCAGTGCGGTGGTCGGGGTGACGACAGTCGTCCCGCAGATCATCATCGCGACGTCGGTCGGGCTCGTGCCCGAGGCGCGTCGGGGTGCGGTCACCGGGACGCTGCTCTCCGGCCTGATCGGCGGGATCCTGCTGGCCCGGACGTTCGGCGGGGCGCTCGGGACGTGGCTGGGGTGGCGGGCGCCGTACCTGGTGGCGGCAGCGCTGATGCTGGTGCTGGCCGTCGTGCTGACCGGCGTCCTGCCGACGGCCCAGCCGGCCTCCCGGCAGCGTTACCCGGCCCTGGTCGCCGCCGCTCCCCTGCTGCTGCGCGCCGAGCCGGCCCTGCGCCGGTCCTGCCTGTTCCAGGGCCTCGCACTGGCCGGGTTCAGTGCCGCGTGGACCAGCCTCACCCTGTATGTCACCAGCTCCGCCTATGGCGTCAGGGCGGTGGCCGTCGGGGTGATCGCGCTGGTCGGGGCGGCGAGCATGGTGGTCACTCCGCGGGCCGGGCGGCTGGTCGACCGGCGCGGACCGGATGTCGTCAGCGTCGCCGCGATGGGCGGAAGTCTCGCCGCGGCCGCCCTGCTGCTGACCGGTTGCCTTGGCGGTGCGCTCGGGCTGGTCGGGCTGACGGCCGGGATGCTCCTGCTCGACGTCGCCGTCCAGTCCGGGCAGGTGGCCAACCAGTCCCGAGTGTTCGCGCTCGCACCGGCGATGCGGTCGCGGCTCAACACCGCCTATATGAGCTGTGTCTTCTTTGGCGCCAGCATCGGCTCGTGGCTCGGCGTCACGGTGTACGACCTGCTGGGCTGGACCGGTGTCTGCCTGCTGATCGCCGGGTCGGCTGCCCTCGCCCTGCTGGCCGCCGGCGTGCACGCCGTCACGGCCGGACGCTCGGCCATCGCCGAACCGCCGCCGCCGCATCGCCCCGAGGTGTCGGGTGAGCGCCAGGCGCCGCTCGACGGGTCGGCGAAGCTGCCAGACTCGGTGACCGTCGGCGTCGCCGATCGGGGTTGACGACCGGAGCTGACGGCCGACGCTGACGGCCGGGTTGAAGGGGATGCGGGTGGACTGGGAGCTGCGGGCGTGTGCCCGCAAGGGACACGTCACCTACCGGCCGGACGAGCCGGAGCTCGCCGCGCGGCTGACGGCGGTGACGCCGGCCGGCCAGAGCTGGCGGTGCCTACGGTGCGGGGACTTCGTACCGGGCCCGCCGAAGCTCGCCGGCCCAGCCCAGGACGCGCCCCTGCTGCTGCGCGGACGGGCACTGCGCGACGCCACCGTCCTGCGGCTGCTCGCGGCGGAACGGTTCGTCCGGGCGCTGCTCATGGTGCTGATCGGGTACGCCATCCTGCGGTTTCGCCGTTCGGAGGGGCAGGTCCAGCAACTGTTCGACCGGGCGGTGCCCGCCGCCCGGCCCTTGGCGGATGTGCTGCATCTCGACCTCGACCATTCGCCGACCATCGAACATCTGCGCCATCTCATCCACACGCAGCCAAAGACGCTGCTGCTCGTGGCGTGCCTGCTGTTCGGTTATGCGGCGGTGCAGATCGTCGAGGCGGTCGGGTTGTGGCTGCTCAAGCGCTGGGGCGAGTACTTCGCGGTCGTCGCCACGTCGGCATTCCTACCGCTGGAGATCTACGAACTGACCGAGCGCATCACGGTGCTGCGGATCGGGGCGCTGGTCGTCAACGTCGCCGCGGTCGCCTATCTGATCGCCAGCAAGCGGCTGTTCGGGGTGCGCGGCGGGGCGGCGGCGTTCGAGGCGGGACGACACGCCGAGTCCCTGCTCGAGGTCGAGGACGCGGCGCAGGTCAGGCATGTTTCGGCCGATGGTCAGGATGCATTTCCGCCGGATGTACACGTACGGCACTAGCCGGGACGATACAGTGCGCCATCCGGCGGACGGCGTGGGATCTCCCCTGGTGGACAGGGAGCCCGGCAACCGGAAGTCGGCCGAGACCGTCCCGTCCCAGCCCAGGAGGGCCGATCCGCGCGAAACGCGAACATGTTCCGACGTTCATCGATCCGACATACCGCAACCGTGTACTGATGGACATGTTCTCCACCGGCCTCGCCGATGCGCACCGACACCTTGGTGTGCTTCCGGCGTTCCCGTTCTACGGGGGTCCGGCCGTGCACCCCGACATCAGCGCCCGGGCGACGATCGACGAGCTCATCGCCGACCTCGACCGGGAGGGCACCGCCCGTGCCCTGGTGATCCCGAACTACGGGGTGCCCGACGTCACCCACACCTTCGCCCTCAACGACCTGGTGCTGGACGCCGCCGCACGCGACGACCGGATCCGGGCCGGCCTGTACGTCTCGCCCCTGCCCCGGGACGCGGAACTCACCGCCCGCGCTCTCGCCCTGGCCGGCGAGCACGGCGTGCGGGCGCTCAAGACCACCTTCCTGCTCGGGGGCAGCGTCGACGATGCCGGCTGCCTCGCCCAGCTGGACCAGATCTTCGCCGCCGCGGTCGCGCACGACCTGACCGTGCACGTCCACACCTCGCCCGGCGCGGCCAGCGACATCGACCGGGTCGGCCAGCTCGTCGACCGGTACGGCGACGAGGCGAAGATCCACCTGGTGCATTTCGGGGGTGGAATGAGTGGTCACATCAAGCTCGCCGGTGGCCGGTTCTTCGACTGGATCGCCGCCGGGAAGCGGGTCTACACGGACCTGAGCTGGGCGATCGGATTCGCACCGCGCTGGCTTGCCGCGGAGATAGACCGCCGCGGCATCGGGCACGACCGGCTGTTGTTCGCCTCCGACGAACCGTGGGGCGACCAGACCGGCGAGTACGCCCGCATGACGGCCGCGGTGGGCGACGGTGAGCTGTCCCGGCATGTGTTCGGCGAGAACTTCGCCGCCCTCTACGACTGACCTCCGAACCCCGACCGTCCCCCCACCGCAGTACCCGGCACCACACCATCTGTTCGGCGCGCCATCCCGTCGTGCGCGGCCCCGTCTCCCAGCAAGGAGCAGCAAGGATGTCCCTGGACGACACGATTGCCGAGAACATCGCCCGCAGCCTGGCGGAGATTCCGCACCCCTCCCTGCCCAAGGGCAGCAACATCTACGGCTCCACCAAGATTTTCCCCGACTACCAGGCCGAGAACGGCGAGTCGTACTTCACGCTCGTCCACGGAATCGCGCACGAGTCGTCGGTGAGTTTCGTCGCCGTTCTGCAGGCCACCCGTGCGCTGCGCAAGGGTTTCGAGTCGGCCATCTACTTCTACGGACCCGGCGCGATCAACTGCGTCGCGAACCGTGGTTTCCCGACGACCGGCGACGCGGCCTTCCCCGGCGAGACGAACATCAACCTGGCGCTGGAGACGTTCATCAAGGAGGGCGGCACGGTCTACTGCTGCCGATTCGGCCTCGCACTGCACGGCGCCCGCGAGGAGGACCTCATCGCCGGCGTCATTCCCGCGCACCCGCTCGACGTCCAGGACGCCGTGATCCACTACGCGCGCAAGGGTGCCATCATCAACTCCACCTACATGGTGTGAACGATGACGAGCACCGCGCTGAGAAGTGAGCTCGCGGTCCGCGGGGTGGCCCTGGACGCACCCGTGCGGCGCACGGGTGGCGCCGGGCCCTCCGACGACGGCCATGTCCTGCTCGACGGGGTCGGCACCGCGCTGCCGATCGTGGCGACCAGCCGCTACCGGGTGAGCGAGGGTCGGCTGCTGCTCGACGGGGCCGATCTCGGCCTCGACGTCGAGGCGGTGCGCCGGCCGGCGTTCTACGACCTGCGCACCGCCGAGGGCGTCGCCTACCACCAGATCGCCCGGCTGCACGGCGCGGACGTGCTGGCCACCACCGTCGTGCAGACCTGCATCCGCTACGCCGAGGACCAGCGCTGCCGGTTCTGCGCGATCGAGGAGTCGCTGCGCGCCGGGGCGACGACCGCGGTGAAGACCCCGGCACAGCTCGCCGAGGTCGCCGAGGCGGCGGTGCGCCTGGACGGGATCCGACACATGGTGATGACCACCGGAACGTCCAGCGGACGGGACCGCGGTGCCCGGCACCTGACCCGTTGCGTGCGGGCGGTGCTCGCCGCGGTGCCGGGGCTCGCGGTCCAGGTGCAGTGCGAGCCGCCGGGGGATCTCGCCGTGCTCGGTGAGCTGCGCGAGGCCGGCGCGGTCAGCATCGGCATCCACGTCGAGTCCCTCGACGACGAGGTGCGCCGGCGCTGGATGCCGGGCAAGGGGTCCGTGCCGCTGGCCGAGTACCGGGCGGCCTGGCGAGAGGCGGTGCGGGTGTTCGGCCGCAACCAGGTCTCCACCTATCTGATCATCGGTCTCGGCGAGGACCCGGACGAGCTGGTCGCCGGCGCGGCCGAACTCGTCGAGCTCGGCGTCTACCCGTTCGTCGTGCCGCTGCGGCCGATCGCCGGCACCCTCGCCGTCGACGTGGACGGGGCGCTCACCCCCTCCGCGGCCGTCGTCGCCGACGTGACCAGCCGGGTCGCCGCCCTGCTGCGCGCGGCCGGGATGACCGGCGCCGACCAGCGGGCCGGCTGTGCGGCCTGCGGGGCGTGCAGCGCCCTGCGCTCGGCAGGTGCGTGATGTCGCTGGGAGACGTCCTGCTCGGCGTGCCGGCGCCGGACACCCGGCGCCGGGCGTGGACGATCGACACCGCGGACGACCCGCGGGCGCTGGCCGCCTACCGGCGGCTGCGCCACGACGTGTTCGTCACCGAGCAGGGCCTGTTCACCGGCAACGACCATGACGACGCCGACGACGACCCGCGCACGGTCGTCCTGCTCGCCCATGACGGCGACGGTTTCCTGCTCGGCGGCGTCCGCCTGCACTGCGTCACCGGTAACGGCGATGTCACCGACGACGCCGATCTGGGCTGGTGGCGCGGCAGCCGGCTGGCGGTGGACCGGTCGGCGCGGCGGCGGGCGTCCGGGGTGGGCGCGGCCCTGGTACGCGCGGCCTGCGCGCACGCCGAGCAGGCCGGGGTGCTGCGGTTCGAGGCGACCGTGCAGCCGGCTCCGGCGCGGATGTTCGCCCGGCTCGGCTGGCGGCCCATCCGAGCGCAGGTCGTCGCCGGCCGGTCCCATGTGCTGATGCGCTGGCCGGTGGACCGGCTCGCCCGGCAGGCGGCCGCGGTGAAGGCGCCGCTGGGCGGGCTGCTCGGTGAGCTGCGTCCCGGTGGGGACGGGTTTGTCGGCGACGACGGCGCACCCGTGCCGGGCAGTGATCTCGTGGCCGCCTGTGACGCGATCGTGCCGTCGCTGGTCGAGCGGGACCCGGAATGGGCCGGCTGGTGCGGGGTGCTGGTCAACGCCGGCGATCTTGCGGCGATGGGGGCCGAACCCGTCGGGCTGCTCGACGCGCTCGGCGCCCGGGATGCCTCCTTCGCCGCCCGGGTGCTGTCCGGGCTGCGGGCCGCCTCCGCCGCCTACCGGCTGCCCGTCCTCGGCGGGCACACCCAGTTCGGTGTGCCGGCGGCGCTGTCGGTGACGGCGCTGGGGCGGACGTCGCGCCCGGTGCCGGCCGGCGGTGGGCGACCCGGCCAGGCCGTGACGCTGACCGCCGACCTCGGTGGCGGCTGGCGGCGCGGGCACACCGGCCGCCAGTGGGACTCCAGCAGCACCCGACGGGCCGCGGAGCTGGCCGCGATGACCAGCGTCGTCGCCCGCACCGGCCCCGCCGCGGCGAAGGATGTCAGCATGGCCGGCATCGTCGGCACCCTCGGCATGCTCGCCGAGGCCAGCGGCTGCGCCGCGGTGCTGGACGTGGCCGCCGTGCCGCGTCCCGCCGGGGTGGGCCTGGCCGACTGGCTGTCCTGCTTTCCCGGTTTCGCCATGCTCACCGCCGACGAGCCCGGCCGTGGCGTCGCCGCTGCCGGACCGGCGATCAGCGCCGTCTGCGGCGCCCTGGTCGCCGGCTCCGGGGTGGCGCTGCGCTGGCCCGACGGTGACGTCACCGAGGGTGTGCCCGGCGCCGTCACCGGCCTCGGCCCGGCCGGCCCGGGGCGTCCGATCCATCCGGTGCGCCCGGTGCATCCGGTCCGTCCGGTGCGCCCCGCAGGAGGAAATCCATGATCACGGTTGCGGCGGTGGCCGCCGAGTTCGGACGTGACCTGTCCGCGGCGTTCGCCCGCATCGAAGCCCTGCTCGACGCCGCGCGGGACCGCGGCGCGAGCCTGGTCGTGCTGCCCGAGGCCGCCCTCGGCGGCTACCTGACCGCCCTCGACACCGAGCGCCCTGGCCCTGCCTCTGGTCCTGGCGCCAAGGCCGGCTCCGGGGGCGAGTCGTCCGCGCTGCCACCCGCGCTGGATCTCGACGGGCCGGAGCTGCGCCGGCTCGCCGCGCTGGCCGGGGACATGGTCGTCGCCGCCGGCCTGTGCGAGTCCGATGGAGCGGCCCGGTACAACACCGCGGTCGCCGTCAACGGCGACGGGGTGCTCGGCGTCCACCGCAAGGTGCACCAACCGCTCGGCGAGGGCATATCGTACCGGGCCGGCGACCGTTTCGCCGCGTTCGACACGCCGGTGGGGCGCCTGGGCATGCTGATCTGCTACGACAAGGCCTTCCCGGAGGCGGCGCGCGCGCTGGCCGTCGACGGCGCGCAGATCGTCGCGTGCCTGTCGGCGTGGCCGGCCGCGCGCACGTTCGCCACTCCCGACCTCGCCCAGGACCGATGGACCCGCCGCTTCGACCTGTTCGACCGGGCCCGGGCGCTGGAGAACCAGGTGCTGTGGGTGTCGGCCAACCAGGCGGGCACGTTCGGCTCCCTGCGCTTCGTGGCCAGCGCCAAGGTCGTCGACGCCGGCGGCGACATCCTGGCCACTACCGGCACCGCCCCCGGCGTCGCCTACGCCACCGTCGACCTGACCGACATGCTCTCGGCCGCCCGGGCCAGCATGTTCCACCTACGCGACCGGCGCCCCGACACCTACCCGGCCGGCGCCGCGGGACGGATCCAGCCGTGAGCGAACATCTTCCGGTCGTCATCGTCGGTGGCGGCCAGGCCGGCCTTGCCCTGAGCTGGCACCTGGTCGCCGCGGACATCGAGCACGCCGTGTTGGAACGCGACACCGCGCTGCACACCTGGCGCGACGCCCGCTGGGACAGCTTCTGCCTGGTCACCCCGAACTGGCAGTGCCAGCTGCCCGGCTACGGCTACGCCGGCCCCGACCCGGACGGCTTCATGGTCCGCGCGCAGATCCTCGCGTGGCTGGACGGCTACCGCGCGAGCTTCACCCCACCCGTGCGCGAACACACCGCCGTCACCTCGCTGCGCCCCCGCGGGGACGGCCCCGGCGCCGAGGACCCCGCCGGCGGCTTCATCCTGCACACCGCTACCCCCGCCAACACCGCCACCCCCGCCAGCACCGCCACCCCCGCCACTCCCGCCACCGATGCCGACACCGGGTCGGAGATCGTGGCCGATCAGGTGGTCGTGGCCACCGGCGGCTACCACGTGCCGGCGATCCCCCGGCTGGCCGAACGGCTCCCGGCCGGGCTCGCCCAGCTGCACTCGTCCACCTACACCAACCCGGACGCGCTGCCCGCCGGGCCGGTGCTGGTCGTCGGCACCGGCCAGTCCGGCGCGCAGATCGCCGAGGACCTGCACCTGGCCGGCCGCCAGGTGCACCTGGCCGTCGGCAACGCACCGCGGTTCGCCCGCCGCTACCGCGGCCGGGACGTCATCGCCTGGATGCACGACACCGGCCACTACGCCAAACCCGTCACCGACCGGCCGCTGGCGCAACGCTCCCAGGACCGCACCAACCACTACGTCACCGGACGCGACGGCGGGCGCGACATCGACCTGCGCGCCTTCGCCCGCGACGGCATGATCCTGCACGGCCGCCTCGTCGACCTCACCGCTGGGCGGTTCCGGTTCGCCGCCGACCTGCCGGCCAACCTGGACGCCGCCGACGAGGTCTACAACGGCATCAACGGCCTGATCGACACGCACATCGCCACCCATGGCCTGGACGTGACAGTCGGCCCGAGCCGGTACGTCCCGGTGTGGCATCCGCCGTCGTCCACCGGGCCGCAGCTCGGCGTCGACGACATCGCCGCCGTGATCTGGGCGACCGGGTTCACCCGGGACTACCGCTGGCTGCACGCCGGCGTGTTCGACGGCGCCGGCCACCCGCAGCACCTGCGCGGCGTCACCGCCGTGCCCGGGCTGTACTTCCTCGGCCTGCCCTGGCTGCACACCTGGGGTTCGGGCCGGTTCGCCGGCCTCGCCCAGGACGCGGCCCACCTGGCCGAACGCATCGGCGCCCGGCACCGGTCCGGCGGGTCGGCGCAACCGGTGGAACCGGTCCGGGGGGCGGCACAGGCGGGGTGTCGATGACGGTGCTGCGTCTCGCCGCCGCGGGCGCCCACTTCGGCCGGGACCTCGACCGATCGCTGGACCGGATCAGTTCGATCATCGACGCGGCGCGCCGGGCCGATGCGGCGATGGTCGTCCTGCCCGGCGGTGCCCTCGGCGGCTATCTCGCCGACCTGCGCTCCCCCGACCCGGACGCGCTGCCACCCGCGGTGGACGCCGCCGGCCCACAGCTACGGCGGGTCGCGGCGATGGCCGGTGACCTGCTGGTCTGCGTCGGCTTCACCGAACTCGCGGGTGACCGCCGATGGAACTCTGCGGTGTGCGTCCACGGCGACGGGGTGCTCGGCCACTACCGCAAGGTGCACCAGCCGCCGGGTGAGGCCCTCGTGTACGCCGCCGGCGAGCGCATCGCCGCCTTCGACACCCCGCTCGGCCGGATCGGCATGCTCATCGACTACGACAAGACGTTCCCCGAGGCCGCCCGCACCCTGGCGCTCGACGGCGCGCGCGTTGTCGCCTGCCTGTCCGCCTGGCCCGCGAGCCTCACCCGGCGCGCCGAACGGCTCACCGCCGACCGGCAGGCCCGCCTGTTCGACCTGTACGACTGCGCCCGGGCCGCGGAGAACCAGATCGTCTGGCTGTCGTCGAACCAGACCGGCACGATGGGCGGCCTGAACTTCTTCGGTCAGGCCAAGGTGGTCGGCCCCGGCGGCGACATCCTCGCCCGCACCTGGGCCAAGGGTGGCCTCGCCGTCGCCGAACTGGACGTCGACGCCGAGATCGACCGCGCCCGTCTCGTCCTGCACCACCTCGCCGAACGCCGCCCCGACCTGTACGCCCCGGCTGCCGGCCGCATGAGCGAGCCACAGTGAACGAGCCGACGCGGATCGCGCTGCTGACGTATTCGACCCGCCCCCGCGGCGGAGTCGTGCACACCCTGGCACTGGCCGAGGCACTCGTCGACCTCGGCGCCGCCGTCGACGTGTGGACGCTGGCCCGCGGCGGGGACGGCGGCTTCTTCCGCCCGCTCGACCCGCGGGTGGTCGTGCGGGCCGTCCCGTTTCCCGACGTCGCGGACGAACCGGTCGGCGCGCGGATCGTCCGCTCCATCGCCGTGCTCGCCGCCGCGCTGCGCGCCCATCCGGCCGGCGCCGGCCCGCGGGCTGCCGGTGGCTATGACGTGGTGCACGCGCAGGACTGCATCAGTGCGAACGCCGTCCTCGACGCCGCCACTCCCGGCGGGTGCATCCGCACCATCCACCATCTCGACACGTTCACCACCCCGCAGCTCGCTGCCTGTCACGAACGCGCGGTCGTCGGCCCCACCGCACATGTGTGCGTCTCCGCGGCGGTGGCCGCCGAGGTGGCGCACGGCTGGGGAATCCGTCCGACGGTGATCCCCAACGGGGTGGACGCCGACCGGTTCCTCGCCGCGGCCGACGATCGGCCGGCCCGTCGGGCCTGGACGGACGAGCTCGGACCGTACGTGCTCGCCGTCGGTGGCATCGAGCCGCGCAAGGGCACCGCCGACCTGGTCGAGGCGATGGCGCGGGTGCGCGCCGTCCGCCCGGACCTCGCCCTCGTCATCGCCGGCGGGGAGACCCTGTTCGACTACCGCGACTACCGCGCCGAGGTGCTTTCCACCGCCGCCCGGCTCGGGGTCACCCCGCGGATCCTCGGCCCGGTCGACCACGATGCACTGCCGTCCCTGGTCGCGGCGGCCGAGGTGTTCGCCTTCGCGTCGACGAAGGAGGGCTTCGGCCTTGCGGCCCTGGAGGCGCTGGCCGCCGGGGTGCCGGTGGTGGCGCGTGACCTGCCGGTGCTGCGCGAGGTCCTCGGGCCCACGGTCCGCTACGCCGGCAACCCCGCCGACCTGGCCGTCGCCCTGCTCGCCGCCGCCGCCCACCGCGACCCGGCGCTCACCGCCGCCGGCCGCACCCTCGCCACCCGCTACACCTGGGCCGCCGCCGCCCGCGCCCACCTCGACCTCTACCGCCGTCTGGCCAGCCCGGCTAGGAGCGGGGGGACTCGCTGAAACCGCCGTCCCAGACGGCCTTCGCGCCGCTGTCGCCGATCCGGTAGATCTGCACGACCGATCCCACCGAGACGGCGACGCTGAGCACGGCGAGCACGACCACCACCGCAGGCCCCGCCCTGGTCCCGGTGGCGGCAGATCCCGCACCGGTCCCGGCTGGCTGCGCGCCGGCGCCAGCCGGGACGCGCGTCGACGGGGGGCCCGAGCGGGTACCGAACGGCCAGCCGCCGCTGGAGTAGGCCGCCCACAGCCAGCCGGCCAGGGCCAGCACGAACAGCCCGATCACCCAGGGCAGCAGCTCGTCACCGAGCTCGGCGTGCCGGCGTACCAGCTCGTCGGAGGACACCCGCTCCTCGAGCCACTCCCCCGCGTGCGTGGTGACCGGCACGCTGATCAGGGCCACCAGGGCGACCAGTGGCGTGATCAGCCCCAGCCGGCGACGCGCGGCCGGCCAGAGCGCGGCCAGCACCACCAGCAGCGCGGCCAGCGGCACCAGAATGACGACCACGTGCACCAGCAGAACGTGCGCGGGCAGCCCGTTGACCTCCGTCGGTCCCACCATGCCTCCGATCCGGGTGCGCTGCACGCTACCGTGCGCGCACAGTCAACCACCGTGTCATCTGCAGGCGTCCCGGGCAGGGACCGCCGCACCTTCCCTCACGGTTCGGCGGTGACCTCGGTTCAGGTGCTGGTGCGGTTTTCGGCCGCCGTCCTCCGGGCCGGGGACCCGGGCGGGCGTCCAGCAGGCGGTGCGGCTCGGGGCTGGGGAGCTCGGGGCCGGGAAGCTCGGGGCGGTGGGGCGCCGGAGGGCGGTACGGGTCCGGCCGCGGGTGGTGCACCGGGCGGGGGCGCTGCCGACGGTGCCGGGCCGGCGGGGGTGACGCTGGCCAGGGCCTGGAGGACGTCGGTGAACTCCCGCACGGCGGGGACGGAACGGTAGCCGGCGAGGCGGCCGGCGAGCATCCGGAGACGATCGGAGGTGCGCGCCGAGTTGACCCGGGCGTCCAGCAGGGCGATGCGGATGGCCCGTTCGCAGGCCTGCTCGACGTCGCCGCGCAGCAGGTTGACCTCGGCGAGCCAGGTCTCGTAAAGGGCGACCTCCCGGGCGCGCAGCGGATCGTAGCCGGCGAGGCCCGCCCGCAGCCGGGCCTCGGCGCGATCGGGGCGCGACAGCTGCGTCCAACAACGGCCGGCCATCACGTCGATCTCACGTTCGTCCAGCCAGTAGGCCCAGTCGGGGCGGGGCGCGCGGTCGGCGTGGTCGTAGAGCCGCTCGACCTGGGCCAGCGTGCGCTCGCAGGCGGGCCGGTCACCGGCGCGGGCATAGGCCCAGGCCAGCCGGTCGGCCAGCAGGGCCTGCGCCGCCGGCGGCGTGGCCCGGCCGACGCCGGCGCAGGCCGTCTGGGCGAGCAGCACCCCGCGGCGGACGTCCCCCTGGTTGACCAGGTGGTAGGACTGGGTGGAGATCAGGTTCGCGGCCAGTGCCACATCACCGCTGGCATGCGCCACCCGGATTCCGCCGGACAGGACACGGCGCGCGGTGGCCCCTCGGCCCGCATCCGCGGCGATCCAACCGGTGAGCTGGCAGAGCTGAGCGACCGAGGCCAGCAGCCGGCGTCCCACGGCGGCGTCGTACACCGCCTCGCGCAGCATCGTGGCGGTGGCGACCAGTTCCCGCTCGACCAGGCCGACCAGGTCCCGCCCGCCGACGTGGTCGTCGAGCCGGCGCAACTGCACGACCCGTCCTTCGACCCGCTCCGCCAGCGCCGCGCCCACATGCCGGCCGGCGGTGAGCTCCATGATCTGCGGCGGTTCGGTGAGCAGCCATTCGTGTGCCAGGCGGACGGCGTCCCAGCCGGAGGCGTCGCCATGGGCGTCACCGTGGGCATCGCCTTCCGATCCCCCCTTGAGTCCGCCCTCCGATCCCGCCGTGGCCCCGGCCGGCCGGGGCC
>NZ_JAMQQG010000128.1 GCF_023716925.1 Frankia sp. R82 | reverse complement strand
ATCGCGTATCTCCTCATCGAGTTCTTGGCGGTCCTCGAAAAGGATCACGCGGTGGTCGCTCTACGTCACGGACCGCCGCTCCGGCGAGTCGCTAGACGATCACGATCCGTACACCACGTGCGTGGACTCCACTCTGCCGGAGCCTCGTCCCCGCGCACGCGGGGGTCTTCCGCGGGTTGGCGTTGGCTCGCCGACCGGTTGGCGCTCGTCCCCGCGCACGCGGGGGTCTTCCCACTACCGAGGACTAGGACGGACACTGCAATGACTCGTCCCCGCGCACGCGGGGGTCTTCCCCTCGCGACGGCGTCGCGGACCGCCCGGATCAGCTCGTCCCCGCGCACGCGGGGGTCTTCCGGGCAGGTCGGCGGCTCCGGTGAACACGGTGCCCTCGTCCCCGCGCACGCGGGGGTCTTCCCGTCGGCGTCCGTAGCAGCGGCCTCGGCCCGTTCTCGTCCCCGCGCACGCGGGGGTCTTCCTGACCTCGATCCCATGGACAGGGAGGTAGGCGGCTCGTCCCCGCGCACGCGGGGGTCTTCCGTTGGGCCGGCACCGTGCCGTGGGGATCAGGATCTCGTCCCCGCGCACGCGGGGGTCTTCCCGCACCGTCCGTCCCGCCTGGGATCGCCCGCGGCTCGTCCCCGCGCACGCGGGGGTCTTCCTCCCTCGGCCTTGACCTCCGGATCATCGAAAGTATCGTCCCGCGCACCTCGTTCCAGTAGCCGGAAGGGTTGGCGCAGCAGCAGGAAGGCACTCGGCGTGCGGAGCCCCGAGGCGACGAACGTGGCCAGTGCGTGGAGCTCGGGTTCCCTCCCGCACAGGATCGTCGTGTCATCGAGTGGGTGGCGGCCGATGACTTCGATGTTGACGAGACCTACCACGACCGGTAGGTGTACCTCATGGCCCTGTGCCAACGCGCAGGTCCAGGTCCATATCTGGCGGATGGCTGCCACATAGCCGGTCAGGCTGAGGTCGCCGTGAACGATCTGAAGGTGCCGGGCCGCGGACAGCAGACGCCGCGCGAGCCCCGCCAGGAACAGCGGTGTCGTGTAGCCGGATGAGGCAGCCAGAGCCATGTGCACCTCACCGGTCGCCCCTGCGAGCAGCCGGTCACGGCGTGAGTCGAACGCCCCGCAGTAGAGCGGCTGAAGCTCAGGATAATCATTGACGGCTGCGTACTGTCGCCGGATCCTGCTTGAGGACCTTCCCGATATCAGGCCAGAAGGCGCCGGGGTAATGCTCGGGCTTGGGCTGCGAGACCGCGGAGAACAGGTCGGTCCCGATCTCGATCAGTAGATCGAGCGCATCCGGCCTGCTCTCGCCGTCCGTGTGGACCGCGCTCTGCTCAGGTACCTCTTGCATCTTTTCGATGGTCGCAGACCCTGCTCCGCCACGTACGATCGCACCCCGTGTCCAGTGATGGGCCGGGTCGCGACGGGTTCCGGGCCGTGTGCCGGTCTTGCGACGCGGTCTGATCCGACCAGGTCCAGACCCGGTTGCCAGGAAACATCGCGGCCCCGCGTCGTGTGGACGATGCGGGGCCGCGATCTGCCTCAACCAGCGTGCGCCGTAGGAGAGCCGAACTCCGACCCCCTCGATCCCTGGCCGGAGGAAGCATGCCTACACCGAAAGGGAGCCATACACATCAAAAGCGGTATGGGCAGGGTTGCGACTACCGCAGCGGACTGACTTGGCCGTCGTCGCAGTTGCGCTGCCGCCTGGCGGCCCGTGCCGGTTCGTCGGGGGCCCCACGCGACCACCAGCGCCCGCCGTCTATGCCGGAGCCATGCCCCGAACCGCGGCTAACCGGCGACCTCAACAAGAAATCAGGGAGAGCATGAGCGTGAGGACAGACGCGAAAGCCGCGCTTCTGGTACCGCTTTGCCACAGTGGCCGTTCTCGCGGGGACCGCCGGCACTGCGGCGGCCGGCGCGTCGACCCAGGCGGCTTGGGCGCTTGGGCGTAGTCCGCGCGTCACGACCCCTACCACCAGGGCGAGGGGTGCATAACGTGCAACCAGTCCAGGATGGTGCCCCATCCGCCACTGCCGTCCTGGCCGGCCGCGTCTGACGCCGGGGCGGCCGGGGCGGATGCGCTCCCCCTTGGGGCGGATGCGCCCCCGCTTGGGGCGGATGCGCCCCCCCTTGGCGCGGATGCGCCCGCCCCTGGGCCGGCAAGCGCGGTGCCGGCCGTGCCGGCGAGGATCGCCCCGACCAGGATCGGCGCGGTGAAGCTGCCCCGGTTTCGTTCACAGGTAGGGCTTTGAACGGTTAGGCGGCTTTATCGTACTCCTGGAAGCGGGTTT
>NZ_JAMQQG010000127.1 GCF_023716925.1 Frankia sp. R82 | reverse complement strand
CCGTCCCGACCGCACCGACGCGCCGGCCGGCGCCCGGCCGGCGGACCCGGTCGCCGCAGAGACGGGCGCACACGGACGGCACCGACACGACGGCCCACCCCGGGGCGGGCCCGGCTGGTAGCGGCCCTCGGCGGGCTCGGCGTCGCGGTGCTGGCCGTCCTTGCGGGCGTGCTGCTCGTCGGCGGCCAGAGCACCACCGGGGACGGCGGCAACCGGCCGGTCACGGCGTCCAGCGCGACGCCAGGCCACACCCGGCCGGGGGCCGCGACGGACTGGTCGCGGGCCCGCCCGCTGCTGACGCTGCCCGCCCGCGCGGACACGGCCACGTCGGTGGTGTTCCGCCGGGACGGCAGCGTCGTCACCGGCACCGAGGACGGCGAGGTGCGCGTGTGGAACATCGCCGATCCGGCGCATCCGGTGACTCTCGGGGAACTGCCCCGAGACGGCTCCCCGGTGCGTTCGATCGCCGTCTCGGCCGACGGTCGACTGCTGGCGACCGCCGCGCAGGTGCCAAGCGACCATGTCGCCAGGCTGTGGAACATCGCCGAGCCGGCCCGACCGCAGGCGCTACCTGTCCCACTCGACCAACAGGCCAGCGGCATCCTGTCGGTGGCCTTCTCCCCGGACGGCGCAGTCGTCGCCACCGGCGGAACGGACCGGTCGATCTGGTTGTGGAATGTCGCCGACCCCGCCCACCCGCAGCGCGTCGCGTCCTTTCCCGGGGCGGACAGCGGGGTGTGGGCGCTGGCGTTCTCCCCGGACGGCCGCATGCTCGCCAGCGGCGCCGGCGACGGGTCCAGCTGGCTGTGGAACGTCTCCGACCCGACCGTCCCGCGCCGTCTCGCCACGTTGTGCCCGAACGCCAGCGCCGTGCGGTCGCTGGCGTTCGCCGCGGACGGTCACACCCTGGCCAGTGCCGGTGACGACGGTTCGGTGCGGCTGTGCGACGTCACCGACCCCAGCCGTCCGGCCATCGGGGCGATCTTCACCGGGCACACCGGCGCGGTGCGGACCGTCGCCTTCTCGCCGGACGGGCGCACCCTCGCCAGCGCCTCCAACACGTTCCTCGATCGCGACATCCGGCTGTGGGACGTCACCGGTGGCGGTCGCCGCCAGCCGGTGGCGGTGCTGGCCGGGCCTGCCGCCGGGGTCTGGTCGGTCGCGTTCTCTCCGGACGGTCGCACCCTCGCCGGTGCCTCCGAGGATCACACCATCCGCTTCTGGCGGGCCGGTTAGGGATCAGGCCCGCAGGGCTGCGCCGGTGCGGTCGGCGGCCAGCGCGACCGCGGCATCGCGAACCTCGTTCGCCTCGGCGGCGGTCAACGTGCGGTCGCCGGCCCGCAGCCGCAGCCCGAAAGCCAGCGACCGCTGCCCCGGACCCACCTGCGCCCCTTCGAACACGTCGAACAGGGTCAGCGACTCCAGCAGCTCACCGGCGCCGTCGCGCAGCGCCGCGGTGACCTCCGCGACGGGTACTGCGGTCGGGACGACCAGCGCCACGTCCCGATCCGCCGGCGGATAGGTCGAGATCGTCGGCGCGACGACCGGCCCGGTGGTGTCGGCGACCGCGAGCAACGCGTCCAGGTCGAGTTCGAGTGCCACCGCCCGCGCCGGCAGGCCCACCTCGGCCAGTACCCGCGGATGCAGCTCACCGGCGTGCCCGACCGGCCGTCCGGCCAGCGACAGCGCCGCGCACCGACCCGGATGCCACGGCATCGTGGCACCGGCGGTCACGGTCAGGGTCAGACCGAGCGCCTCGGCGACCAGGTGGGCGGCGTCGAGGGCGTCCGCCCAGTCCGCCGCCCGGCCCGGCCCGGCCCAGCCGGCCGGCTCGTACCGACCGGTGAGCAGGGCACCGAGGTGACGGGGCTGCTCGGGCAGGGTCGCATCCAGCGCTGCGACCTCGTCGGCACTCGGCCGGCGGTCCACCGGCGGGACGACGGCCGGCACCCGGTCGCCGGGGCGCTCCCGGAAGACCAGGCCGGTCTCGAACAGGGCGAGATCCTGCTGGCCGCGGCCGAGGTTGCGCACGGCGGCACCGATCAGTCCCGACAGCAGGGTGGTTCGCAGGTAGGCCGCGTCCTCGGCGATCGGGTTCGCGACCCGCACAGCCGCGCGCCGCGGATCATCGGACGCCAGGCCCAGCACGTCGGCCGCGTCCGCGGCGACGAACGGCAGGGTCTGCACCTCGACGTAGCCGGCGTGGGCGAGCGCCCGGCCGACCGCCCGACGCCGGCGCTGCGGCTGTCTCTATAACACATCACCGAGCCCACGAGACACCAGGAAATATATCGTATCGCGTCAGCTGGGTGAAAAATCGGTGGGGGGG
>NZ_JAMQQG010000126.1 GCF_023716925.1 Frankia sp. R82 | reverse complement strand
GGGCCGCGCTCGCCCCGGGGGCTGGGGTCGCCGCCCGGGTCGGTGCCGGCGTCGCGGCGGGGGCGGCGGCAGCGGTCTGGAAGACCTCGCGGAAACGCAGCTCCGCGGTCTGGCCGACCAGATCGACGACGTCGCTACGACCGCGGCCGGGCACCGAGATCTCGATCTGGTTGCCCGTGCGATGCACCTCGGACTCGGCGACACCGAGCCCGTCGACCCGCTGGCGAATGATGTCCACGGCCTGGTTGATGGCGCCGGAGTTCACCGACTGGCCACCGGTGGCGCGTGGGGTCAGGATGACACTCGTGCCACCCTGCAGATCGAGACCGAGCCGGGGGGTCCAGGTGCCGGTGGCGGCCATCAGGCCGTAGAGCAGGGCAAACAGCCCTCCGAGGATCCCCAGCCGGGTCCAGGCGGAGGTTCCCGCGGAAACCCGTGCCGAGCGGCGTGCCACGTGCGAGCCCCTTCCTCATGCACCGGCAGGCCGGCGCTGGTTCGCCTCGCCGTTGCCCGGAGCGGCGTTGCTCAACGTACCCGAACGAATGTCACCGAGGGTACGTTCCGAGCCCCTGGCGGTGACGGGACGACGATGCGTCGCCCGGGCTCAGAGTTCCTTGCGCAGCCTATTGGGCGTGCCCGCGTCCCCATCACCTGCGGCCGGACCGCCCGGGACAGCATCGCCGGACGCAGCACCACCGGCAGCAGGGGGCTTCGCCCCCCCGACCTCGGGTCCGTCGGCGGCATGGGCCGGGCCGTCGCCGTGCGCGTCGGTGCCATGGCCGCCTTGGTCATCATCGCCATGCTCGTGGTCGTGACCGTCGTGGTCGTGACCGTCGTGGTCGTCCTGGTCACCAGGGGCGCTCAGCACGCGGGCGATCGCGCTGCGGCTGAAGCGGCAGACGACGTCCGGGGCGATCTCGAGCAGGATGTCGCCGTCCTCGATCTCGACAACGGTCGCGTAGAGGCCGGCCGTGGTGATCACCAGGGTGCCGGGTTCGATGCGCGACACCTCCTGCTGCTGGGCCTTGGCCCGGCGGCGCTGCATCGAGAAGATATAGACCACGACGAGGACGAGCAGCAGCGGGAGTAGAAACCCGCTGATCGATCCACCTTCGCTGTTGCCTGCCGCCGTCGTCGCGTAGTCGCCCACGTCCTGCCCTCCTGAAGTGTTGCGGCGATCGTACGTATCGAACGGGTGCGCTCGGTGGGCAGGGCCCGGGAGTCCGGTTTACGTGGCCCCGGGCAGGCCATGGCCGGGGCGCCGGGCGACCGGTCAGCCGGTGTCGGGAAACAGGGCTGCCTGGCTTCGGCCAAGGGGGTCGTTGACCGGTTCGACACCGAGATGTTCGAAGGCGGCCGGAGTCGCCACCCGACCGCGTGCGGTGCGGATCAGCAGGCCGGCCCGCAGCAGGAAGGGTTCGGCCACGTCCTCCACCGTCTCCGTCTCCTCACCGACCGACACCGCGAGCGTGGAGAGGCCGACCGGACCGCCACCGAACCGGGTGACCAGGGCTTCCAGGACGGCCCGGTCGAGCCGGTCGAGGCCGAGCCCGTCGACGTCGTACACCCGCAGCGCGGACTTGGCGACCTCCCTGGTGACCGTACCGTCGGCCCGCACCTCGGCGTAGTCACGCACCCGGCGCAGCAGCCTGTTCGCGATTCGGGGGGTGCCACGGGAGCGGCCGGCGACCTCGTCGGCCCCCTCCGGAGTGAGCCGCACGCCGAGCAGCCCGGCTGAGCGGGTGAGCACCTGGGTGAGTTCGTCGGGATGGTAGAAGTCCAGGTGGGCGGTGAACCCGAACCGGTCGCGCAGCGGGCCGGTGAGCAGCCCGGAGCGGGTCGTGGCGCCGACCAGGGTGAACGGGGCGACCGCGAGCGGAATCGCCGTCGCCCCCGGGCCCTTACCGAGGATCACGTCGACCCGGAAGTCCTCCATCGCCGAGTAGAGCAGCTCCTCGGCCGGCCGGGCGATGCGGTGAATCTCGTCGAGGAACAGCACCTCGCCCGGGGACAGGGCGGTCAGGATCGCGACAAGATCACCGGCGCGCTCGATCGCCGGACCACTGGTCATCCGCAGCGGCACACCGAGCTCCTCGGCCATGATCATGGCCAGGCTGGTCTTACCCAGGCCGGGCGGGCCGGACAGCAACACGTGATCCGGTGGGGTACCGCGGGCCCGGGCTCCCTCGAGCATGATGGTCAGCTGTTCACGGACCTTGCCCTGACCAACGAACTCGCTCAGCGTATGCGGGCGCAGACCAGCCTCGAACGCCCGCTCCTCGGCACTGGCGACCGCCGAGACCAGCCCCGGCTCACTCATCCGCGTTCCCGCGACGCGAGCCTGACAACGGCCGGCGCGGCCCGGGCCCGGCCGTCATCGGCGCAGCACGGCGAGGGACCCGCGCAGCAGCGTCGCCGCGTCGGGCGCGGGATCGGCGGCGGGTGCGCTGGGAC
>NZ_JAMQQG010000125.1 GCF_023716925.1 Frankia sp. R82 | reverse complement strand
GCCTATGCGTGTGGCGCGGCGACCCTGACGGCCACGGCCGCCGCCCTGCTGCGGGGGGCGCGCACCGGCAGCCGGGCGGCGCTGCTCGTCGGTGGCGCCGGAACCGGGTTCGTCCTGCTGCTGCGGCCGTATGACGCGGTGCTGCTGCTCGCTCCAGTGGCGGTCTTCGCGGTGGTTCGGCTGCGCCGCACGCCCCGGGTGGCCGTGCGGCGCACCGGCTGGGTGTTGCTGGGCCTGGCACCGTTCGTCGTCGTGCTGCTCGCCTACTGCGCGTGCGTGACGGGTTCACCGTTGCGCATGCCGCTGTCGGCCTCCGACCCGCTGGACCGGTTCGGGTTCGGCCCGCGGCGCATCCTGCCGTCCGAGCCGACGTTCGCCTTCGGCCGCCGGCTGGCGGTGAAGGCCACCTGGCAGACCGTGCGCGCCGCGCCGAGCTGGCTGTTCGGCGGCCCGTTGCTGGTGGCGTGCGCCGCCGTCGGGGTGCTCGCCCGACCGCGACGGGCGCAGCGGCTGCTGCTGGTCGCGATGACCACGCTGGTCGTCGGCGGCTACGTGTTCTGGTGGGGGACCGCGTTCGCCCTGCCGGGAGTGCGCGACGGCATCGGCCCGCACTACCACCTCGCCGCGGTCGCCCCGGTGGTCATCCTCGCCGCGGACGGCGCCCGGCGGTTGTGGTCGCTGGCCGCCGCCGCGTTGCGCCGACGCACGCAGACCCGGTCCACCCGCGTTCGTTACCTGGCCCGGACGGGGCAGGCCGGGATCACCCTGGTGGCCGTGGCCGTGGCGCTCGCCTGCACCCTGGCGCCGCTGCCGGCGAAGCTGCGCGGCCAGCACTGGGTCAACGACCACGACGCCCTGCTCCACGCCCTGCTACCCGACCGGCTCCCCGGGCCCGCCGTCATCGTGGTTACTCCGGACCAACCCAGTCGCTACACCCAGGTGCCGTACCACATCCTGCGCAACGATCCCCAGCTGCACGACCGGGTTCTCTACGCCGCCGATCTCGGCCCCCGCACCGCCACCCTCGGTGACCAGCTGCCCGGGCGGGCCCTGTACCGACTGCGCCCGGGGGAGATCGTCGACCCGGCCGCGTTCGCCAGCTACGTCGGCTCCTTCACCGCCCTGCACCAGATCCGCGGTGGACGGCTGCGTCTGGACGTCACCCTGCCCACCACCGGACCCGTCCTGCCCCCCGCGGGCCAGCTCCCTGCGGGTCTCCCTGCTTCGGGCCAGTCGGGTCCGGGCGAGCGGGCTGGCCCGGGTCAGCAGAATGGCCCGGGCCAGCAGGGTGCTCCGGGTCAGCAGGGTGTTCCGGGCCAGCAGGGTGTTCCGGGCCAGCGGAATGGTCCGGGTCAGCGGGGTGCGTCGGTGTACGTGCGGGTCGGATCGGCGGTGTCGGGGACGCGTGCTGCCATGGTGGATGCGGGCCATGGTGCCGGCCCGGTGCTGTCGGTGGTGCTCACCACCGGGCCGGCCGGCCCCGGGGAGATCGCGGTGAGCGACGCGGACCTGCCCACAGACGTCGTCGTCGGATTGACCGTGCCCGGCCCGGATGGTGTCTCCGGCTGGGAGGAGCACATCCCGCTGGCCCGCCGGGCCGGAACCGGTGAGCTGACCATGCTGGCCCCCGGGACGGGCTGGCGCTGGGTGCCCGCGCGTGCGCGGCAGGGCTGGCTGCCCGCCCGGGTGGCCCAGGCCCTGACCGTCGCCGTCACGGCCGTGGCGCCGGACATCCCCTGAGCTGACATCCGCTGCGCCGGACCCCCTGAACGGGCCAGGTGAGCGCTCACTCCTAGTGGCCGGTTTCGCGGTGGCCGCGATCACCTGCGCCACCACCAACGGGGCGGGGCGGTCCAGCCCCGAATGCTGGCCCCACCGGGCGGGGCGGCCCCGGCACCGGACTACCGCGCGCCGGGCGGGTGTGACTGTCGCCCGGCCCGTGCGGATCCGCGATACCCACCATGACCTGCAGCGCAGCGCAGCGCCCTGGGCGGGGCGGAACATCCGGGGTGCCCAGGTGGGCTCCGGCGCAGGCTCGGTGCGGCGATGGCGACGACGTCCGGTGGGACCGGTGGGCATCCCCCGCCGGGACCCTCGGACCGTCCCCGGCCCGGCCCGATCGGGCCCCGACCCCTCACCGCTATGTCCGGCTCGCACCTAACGTTCACCATTGTGCGGGTCCTTCGGGCGGCTACGGCCGCGATCGTGATCGTTGCCGGCCTGCTGTCCGCCGGGTGCAGCGCCGACAGCGGCGGGCCACTGTCCGCGAGCGCCCTGCGGGCGGACCGGTCCCCGGTACCCGCCACGGCGGTCACCCCGCCCGGCGGGCCCGCGGCGGCGGCCGGGCCAGTGCCATCCGCGGAACCGCTTCCGTCGGCAGGGTTGCTCCCGTCGGCAGAGGTGCTCCCGTTGGCAGGGTCCCTGCCGTCGGCGGAGTCACCCTCGTCGGCGGAGCCCTTCCCCGCGGACCGGTCGACGGCGGCAAACAGGTCAAGGTCACCGGTACCGCGGACATCCCGGGCTTCGGCTCGCAGCAGATCGGCGG
>NZ_JAMQQG010000124.1 GCF_023716925.1 Frankia sp. R82 | reverse complement strand
CCATGCTCACCGAGCGGGAGTCGGAGGTACTCCGACTGATCTGTGCGGGGATGTCCAACAAGGAGATCGCCGGCCGCGGCGACGTCCGTACGGCGCGCCGGCGCCAGCCAGTAACGCCGGTGGTCGAACGGGTAGGTCGGCACGTCGACGATCGGGCCGCCGCCGTAGTAGGCGGCCCAGTCGACGTCATGGCCGCGGGTCCAGAGCCTGGCCGCGGCGGTGACCGCCGTCGTGGCCTCGTCGAGGCCGGCCCGCAGGGCGGGAATCCCGTCGATCAGCGAGGACAGCGACCCGTCCGGCCCGATCTCCAGCCAGGTCGTGGGATTCGCCGTCGAGACGGCGTCGTGGAACAGCACCGGCCGGCGAATCTGGGTGACCCAGTACTCGGCGGTGGACATGTCGGTCGCGGTGCCGGTCACCGACGAGACGAGGGGGAGGTGTGGTTCCCGGAATCCGATGTCCGCCAGCTCCGCGCGGAAGTCGTCGAGCATCGGGTCCATCAGCGGGGAGTGGAAGGCGTGGCTGACGTCCAGCCGCCGGTGCCGCGCGCCGGTGGCCTGGGCGGTCAGGAGCGTCGGCTCCTCGGCACCGGCGATCACCAGCGCTTGCGGACCGTTGACGGCGGCGATGACGACACCGTCCCGCAGGTGCGGCGCCACGTCCGCCGCCCGCGCCCGCAGCGACACCATCGCCCCGCCCGGCGGGAGCGCCCGCATCAGGCGGCCACGCGCCGACACCAGCCGCGCGGCGTCCGCGAGGTCCAGGATCCCCGCGACGTGCGCGGCGGCGATCTCGCCGATCGAGTGCCCCACCAGGACGCTCGGACGCACGCCCCACGACTCCAGCAACCGGACGAGCGCCACCTCCAGCGCGAACAGCGCGGGCTGTGTCAGCTCGGTGTCTCCCAGGCCCGCGCCGGTGATGACGGCCGCCCGAACCCCGGGATCCAGCCGCGAGCAGACCTCGTCGAACGCGGCCGCGAACGCTGGGAAATCCCGGTACAGGCCCTGGCCCATGCCGACCCGCTGCGCCCCCTGCCCGGCGAAGACGAACCCCAGCGTCCCCGGCTGTGCCGACCCCGACACGACCGAGTCGCCCAGCACCACAGCCCGCTCGGCGAACACCGACCTCGACCGCGACAGCGACCGCCCGACCGCCGCGGCATCCGCCGCCAGGCCAGCCAGCTGGTCCACCAGCGCCGCCGCGCCCGCGGCCGTCCGCGCCGACACCGGCAGCGGGCAGACGGCGGGCCGCGCGGCGGGCTCGTCCGGGGCTGGCGGCGGCTCCTCGATGATCACGTGGGCGTTGGTGCCACTGACCCCGAACGACGAGATTCCGGCCCGGCGGGGTCGGTCGCCCGCGGGCCAGGGGCGGTCCTCGGTCAGCAGCTCGACCGAGCCGCTGGTCCAGTCGACGAAGGCCGAGGGCTCGGCGGCGTGCAGGGTCCGCGGCGCGACGCCGTGACGCATCGCCTCGACCACCTTGACCACACCGGCCACGCCCGCGGCGTGTTGGGTGTGTCCGATGTTGGACTTGATCGAGCCCAGCCAGACCGGCTGGTCGCGGTCCTGGCCGTAGGTCGCCAGAACCGCCTCGGCCTCGATGGGGTCGCCCAGGCGGGTGCCGGTCCCATGCGCCTCGACCAGGTCGACATCGGCCGGGGACAGGCCCGCGCTCGCCAGTGCCTGCCGAATGACCCGCTCCTGCGACGGCCCGTTGGGCGCCATGAGCCCGTTGGAGGCGCCGTCGGAGTTCACGGCCGTGCCCGCCACGATCGCCAGCACGCGGTGACCGTTACGGCGCGCGTCGGACAGCCGCTCGACCAGCAGCACGCCTGCGCCCTCCGCCCAGCCGGTGCCGTCCGCCGCGGCGGAGAACGCCTTGCACCGGCCGTCGGCCGCGAGCCCGCGCTGCCGGCTGAACTCCACGAACAGCGCCGGCGTCGACATCAGCAGCACGCCGCCCGCCAGCGCCAGATCGCACTCGCCCGCGCGCAGCGCTCCCGCCGCCAGGTGCAGCGCCACCAGCGACGACGAGCACGCCGTGTCGAGCGTGAGGACCGGGCCCACCAGCCCGAGGTGGTAGGCCAGCCGCCCGGACGCGACGCTGTTCGCGCTGCCGGACAGCAGCTGGCCCTCGAACTCCGGCGCGGCGGCGAGCATCGTGCCGTGGTCCTGGCTGCTGAGCCCGACGAAGACGCCCGTACGGCTGCCGCGGACGGACAGCGGCGGCACTCCGGCGTGCTCCAGCGCCTCCCATGCGGTCTCCAGCAGCACGCGGTGCTGCGGGTCCATCACCAGCGCCTCACGCGGGGAGATACCGAACAGGTCGGCGTCGAACTCGTCGATCCCGGCGACGAAGCCGCCCTCGCGGGCGTAGCTGGTGCCGGGGTGATCGGGGTCGGGGTGGTGCAGGCCGTCGAGATCCCAGCCCCGGTCGGTGGGGAAGCCGGTGATCGCGTCGGTGCCCGCGGCGACGAGCCGCCACAGGTCGTCGGGCCCGCGCACGCCGCCGGGAAGCCGACAGGCCATGCCCACGATGGCGATCGGGTCATCGGCGGCGCGCGCGGGGGCGGCCGTCGCCGCGGGCGTGGGCACC
>NZ_JAMQQG010000123.1 GCF_023716925.1 Frankia sp. R82 | reverse complement strand
GGACCGGGCGGCCGGGGGGCGGTGCGCGGCGCGGTGACGGGTCCGGGGCGGGCTGGCCACGGCGGGCGCGGTGGGCGTCGCGGACCCGGTCGAGGCGATCCGCGGGCACGATGCCGGTCTCGGCGTCGCTGAGGTCCTCGTCGGCCAGATCGGCCAGGTCCACCGAGTCCGGGTGGTCCGCCGCCGGTGCGGCACCGCCGGAACGGCGGGCGTGTGACACCTCGGCGGCACCCCAGACGGTGACGAGCCCGTCGTCGGCAAGGTGTGGGGTTCCCGTCCACTGGTCGGCCGGCCGCCACGGAATTTTCCCCCCGGACGGCGTGCCGGCCGCTCCCGCCGAGGACGCCCCACCGGTCCGTGAGGCGCCACCGGTCCGCGAGGCGCCACCCGTCCGCGAGGCGCCACCCGTCCGGGACGCTCCGCCGGCCGGCGGCAGGGGGTTGAAGGCCTGGGTACCGAGGTCTGCCGGGGGTGGATCGTGTGGCATCTGGCCAGTCACGGGCGTGCTCGGCCCGGCCGGCCCGGGCGGGCCGTCAGTGTCCGGGTCCACAGCGGGGACGGGGGTGGTGGGAGGTGTGGTGTTCAGCGGACGGATGAGGGCGGTGACCTCGGACAGGATCTGCTCGCGGGCAGTGACGGGGACGTCGACGCGCAGGTCGAGCAGGCGGGCGTACAGCTGCTCGGCGGTGGGGCGCAGCGTGGCGGCCTTGCGCATCGCGTCCTCGACCAGCCCGACCAGGCTCGGGTCGAGGCCATCGAGGTTGGGCGGGTCGTTGACCGTGCGGAACAGCAGGCTCGGGGCGGGTCCGGTGCCGAACGGGTAGCGGCCGGTGCCGGCGTAGACGAGCACACCGCCCCAGGCGAAGACGTCCGCCGCCGAAGTGATCTTCTCGCCACGGGCCTGCTCGGGCGCCATGAACGCGGGTGTGCCGAGATGACGGTCGGTACCGGAGTCGCGACCGACGACGGTGGCGCTGTCCAGGGCGCGGGCGATGCCGAAGTCGATGACCTTGGGGCCGAGCCGGGACAGCAGGATGTTCGACGGTTTGAGGTCGCGGTGCACGATGCCGGCGCGGTGGATGGCCATCAGTGCCGTGGTCATGCTGACCGCGAGCTGGTGCAGCTCGGCGGGGGTCAGCGGCCCGCGGCTGTGCACCACCTCGGACAGCGTCGGCCCGTCGACGTATTCGGTGACGAGGTAGGGATGATCGCCGGTGATGTCGACGTCGAGCACGGCGGCGGTGCAGAACCGAGCGACGCGGCGGGCGTTGTCGGCTTCGTGCTTGAGTCGGGAACGGAACTCGGCGAGCCGGGCGAGGTCCGGTCGGATCAGTTTGACCGCGACCTGGCCGCCGTCGGCGGTCTCGCCCAGGTAGACCGTACCCATCCCGCCGGCGCCGAGGCGCCGCACCAGCCGGTACGGTCCGACCTCGGCCGGCTCTCCCGCCCCGCCGTCGGCACCGGTCGCACCGGGGACGCTGGCAGCGGTTCCACGCGCACCGCTACCGGATGCGTCCTTACCGCCCGTCGGCGTCCCAGCACTGACTGCACCAGGCCCGCCCGCGCCGGCGCCGCCATCGTTCTCGGCGGCCTGGGACGCGGACGGGTGGGCCATCAGTGACGCACCCGGCCGCGCCGACGGCGCCGGGCCGCCATCTGGTAATGGACCGCGAGGAAGGACAGCGCAAGGAACAGCGGCAGCAGCACCGAGGTCGTCGACGCGCTGGTGTCCGCGGAGACAAGAACCATGTCGATGCCGGCGGCCAGCGGCTCCTGCTCACCGTCGCAGCGGGCCTCGACCGGCCGGTACCCGGGTTCGAAGCTGGCGAACTGGACGACGGTCTCGAACGTGCCGGACTGGTCGGCGACGGTCTGACCGACCAGCTCACCGCCGGTGGTCAGGGTCGCCTGGGCGCCTGGGGCGCAGCCGGCGCCGCGGGCGAACAGGGTGTCGCCGGCGCTGACGATCGTGCGGTCGAACAGCAGCTCGCCTGCCTTCGCCTCGCGCGGATCGGGCACGCCGACGGGGGGCGCCGGGTCACCGGCGCGGCGCACCGGCGTGCAGACTCCCAGCACGCGCACCGTTCCCTTGGCGCACCGGGGCGGAGCCGGGCTCGGGCATGACGTGCCGCGGGCGACCGAGATGCCACCCGGGCACATCACCCGCCCGGTCGGGCAGTCGGCGGTCGCGGCGTGCTCCGAACCGTCCCAGCAGATGACGGGCACCGGCGCGGTCGGCTTCGGCGGGGAGGGACAGGCGGTACCGACCGGCACGCTGACGGAGGTGGTGGGGCAGGACTTCTGCGGCGGCAGGCACTGGTCCGCGCTGTCGCGCACCGAGCCGTCCGGGCAGGTGACCCTGACCGGCTGCTGGGTCGGAGGGTCGGCCGGGTCGGTGACCGTACCGCAGGTCGTGGTGGCTGCCGGGGCCAGCACGACCCCGCCGGCCGGGCGGGCGGTCTGGCTTGGGCAGGTCGGAGAGTTCCCCTGGCGCCCGGTGCAGTTCGGGTCGACGGTATGGCGTGCGGCGGCGGAGGACGCGCTGGGGCAGGTCGGGCTGGGGCAGTCCGTTGCGTCCGGCCCGTCCGTCGGTGCGGCCGGCGCCGCCGATCCGCAGGGCCGCGGGGAGCAGGTGCGGGTGGCG
>NZ_JAMQQG010000122.1 GCF_023716925.1 Frankia sp. R82 | reverse complement strand
CAGTGTCAGATTTTTAAAAGACAGAGGGACGGGCCACCCCGGCGACAATCCGGCGGGGGGCTTGCCCGGGCCGGCCGGGGGGCCGCCCGGCAGCGACGACAGCCGGTTCACCCGCGCACCGACAGCGCGGGCGGGTGGCCCCGGTCAGGCCAGCGGATGGGGCGGCTTCCCGCCGGGCAACACCCCGCCGCCGCAGACCCCGCCCGCGCGCACACCCCCGCCCCAGCCGCTCGGTGGCGGCCCCACGCCCAGGGCCAACCCGCCGTACCGCCCCGGCCCTGGTGGCGCCGGCCCCGGCGGGCCCGGTTTCGGCGGGCCCGGTCCCGGCGGGCCCGGGTCGCACCGTCCCGCGTCCCGGGCCGGTGCCCAGCGCTCCAAAACACCGTGGATCATCGCGGCGGTGGCGTTCGTCCTGGTCGTCGCCTGCACCATCGGCGTCGTGCTGGTGGCCAGCTCCGGCGGCGGTGACGACACCGCCGACCGGTTGACACCCGCGCAGACCTCCTCGGCCGCCTATCGGGGTGCGGCGCTGAACGTGCAGGGTCTGAGCCCCTACAGCCTTTCCCTGGACCAGGACGGCTCGCTGCTGGTGTCCAGCCTCGCGACCGACCGCATCCAGCGGATCACGCCGACCGGCGCCACCAGCGACCTCGCCGGCACCGGTGCCGGCGGCTTCAGCGGTGATGGCGGCCCCGCAGCGTCCGCCCAGCTGGACGGCCCCGGTTCGACCGCACGCGACAAGGCCGGCGACCTCTACATCGGGGACGCGAAGAACAACCGCATCCGCAAGATCGACCCGGCCGGGGTGATCACCACCATCGCCGGCACCGGCACCGCCGGCTACAGCGGGGACGGCGGCCCGGCCACCGCGGCACAGATCAACAGCGCCGAGAAGGTCGCCGTCGGCCCGGACGGCAGCATTTTCCTCTCCGACTACGAGAACCACCGGATCCGCAAGATCGACAAGGCGGGGATCATCACAACGTACGTCGGCACCGGTGCCGCCGGCTACACGGGTGCCGGCGGCCCGGCCACCGCGGCCCGGATCGACGGACCGAACGACCTCCTCGTGACGTCGGACGGCACGCTGTACTTCGCCGATCTCGCCAGCAGCACCATCCACAAGGTCACGCCGAACGGGATCATCACCACGATCGCCGGCACCGGGGAGAAGGGCTTCTCGGGTGACGGCGGCCCGGCCACGGCCGCCAAGCTGAACGTGCCGTCGGTGTCGCTCGGCCTGGACGGAAAGACCTTCTACCTGGCCGACTACAACAACAACCGGATCCGCAAGATCGACCCGAACGGGATCATCACCACGATCGCCGGCACCGGGACCAAGGGTCTCGCCGGGGACGGCGGGCCGGCCACGGCCGCCCAGTTCGAGAACCCGAGCTCGGTCGCGGTCGACGGCAGCGGCGAGATCTACGTCTCCGACAACGGCAACGACCGGATCCGTCGGATCGACCCGAACGGCACGATCTCCACCGTCGCCAAGACTGGCTGACCCGCGGCCATGGCGAGACATCAGCTCGACCTGGCGCGGGTCGCGGCGGCGCTGCCCGGCTACGAGCTCGGCGACGAGCTCGGTCGCGGTGGTTTCGGCGTCGTGGTCGCCGCCCGCCACCGGCTGATCGACCGCCCGGTGGCGGTCAAGGTGCTGGCCGGTGTCGCCGACCCGGAGCCGGCCGCCGGCCTCGGCAGTGGTCCCGGCGGCTTCGGCAGCGGCGTCGGTCAGGGCCGTGGCGTCAGTCAGGACAGTGGCGTCGGTCAGGACAGTGGCGGGCGTGACCTGCGGGACCGGTTCCTCGGCGAGGCACGGGTGCTCGCCGGTCTCGACCACCCGCACGTCGTGCGGATCTACGACTACGTCGAGAACGACGGCCTGTGCCTGCTGGTGATGGAGCAGCTCA
Source organism: Frankia sp. R82 (assembly GCF_023716925.1). Taxonomy (GTDB): domain Bacteria; phylum Actinomycetota; class Actinomycetes; order Frankiales; family Frankiaceae; genus Frankia. Next base: position 738 of record NZ_JAMQQG010000122.1, on the reverse strand, counting down.
CCGGTGGCAGTCTGCGCGGACGGCCGCTGGCCGGCCCAGGACCGGTCAGCGCGATCGGTGTTGCGGCGGCGGTGGCGCTGGCCGCGGCGCACGACCGCGGTGTGCTGCACCGCGACGTCAAGCCGGACAACCTGTTGTTCGCCGCGGACGGCACCCCCAAGGTCACCGACTTCGGCATCGCGAAGATCCTCGAGGCGACCGCGGCCACGACGACCGGGCTTGTCGGCACCCCGCGGTACATGGCTCCCGAGCAGATCACCGGCGCACCGCTGGGCCCGGGCACCGACCTGTATGCCCTCGGGGTGGTGCTCTACGAGCTGTTCGCCGGACGTTCGCCGTTCCCACCAGAGCTCTCGGTCGCCGCGCTGCTGCATCACCACATGTCGGTGCCGCCGCTGCCGTTGTCCGAGGCGCCCGGCCCGATCGCCGAGCTCATCACCGCGGCGATGGCCAAGCAGGCGGGCTGGCGTCCCCGTTCCGGCCTCGACTTCGCGGTCCGGCTCGCGGCGGCGACCACCGCGTCCTACGGCCCCGGCTGGCTCGCCGCCAGCGGCGTCCCGGTCCGGCTGCCCGACGAGGTGCTCTCCGCGGCCGGCCACCGGCCGGGCGTCCGCTCCGGTCCCGGTGGCTTCCGTCCAGCCGGCCAGCCCGGATACCTGCCGGGTGGCATGCCTGCGTACGCCGTCGCCGGTGCCGCCGGTGCCGCCGGGCCGCCCGGCCAGCCGCCAGGTGGGGCCC
>NZ_JAMQQG010000121.1 GCF_023716925.1 Frankia sp. R82 | reverse complement strand
GCCATCGAGCACTCACCCGCACGCAACGCCTGAGCCGCCAGATGCAACGCCACCAGCGACGACGAACACGCCGTGTCGACACTGACGGCCGGACCTTCCAGGCCCAGCACATAGGAGATACGCCCCGACGCCACACTGTGCGCGCCGCCGGTGGCTCGGTATCCCTCCACGTCCCGGGCCGCGCCGGCCGCCGCCTGGAAGTCGTTCTCGATGATGCCGGTGTAGACCCCGACGTCACGGCCGTGCAGCGAGGACGGGTCGATCCCGGCCCGCTCCAGCGCCTCCCACGAGGTCTCCAACAGCAACCGCTGCTGCGGATCCATCGCCAACGCCTCACGCGGACTGATCCCGAAGAACCCGGCGTCAAAGCCCGCCGCATCGGCCAGGAAGCCACCGACACGGACAGACGACTTCCCTGCGGCATCAGAATCCGAGCCGAACAAGCCCTCCAGATCCCAACCCCGGTCGGTGGGGAACTCCCCCACCGCATCCGTGCCCGAGGACAACAGCTCCCAGAACCCGGCCGGGCTGTCGACACCACCGGGCAGCCGCAACCCCACACCCACGACCGCCACCGGTTCGTTCACGTGGCCCGGTGCCGCGACGGGCGCGGATACGGCGACGGTGCCCGCCAGCTGCGCGCTCAGGAAGTCGGCCAGCGCCGACGGGGTCGGATAGTCGAACACCAAGGTCGCCGGTAGCTTCGTCCCGGTCAGTGCCATCAGCCGGTTCCGGAACTCGACCGCGGCCAGTGAGGTGAATCCCGCGTTACCGAAGGTCTGGTCGGCCCGCACCAGATCCTGGTCCGCGGCGCCGAGAACGGCGGCCGCTTCGGCGCGGACCAGCTCGGACACATACCGCTCCCGGTCCTCCGGTGTCATCGCGGCCAGCTTCGCCGACAGGCCGTTCGCGGCCTCGGCGGCGCGGCGTTGCGGACCGGCCAGCAGGCGCAGCGGTCCCGGCACCTGCCCGTAGTGGCGGCGGAGCGCCGTCAGATCCAGCACCATCGGGACCAGCACCGGACGGTCCACCGCGAGCGCCGCGTCGAGCAGGGTCGTCATGTTCGGGACATCGTGGCCCCAGGCCAGGGACACGGCGGCCTCGCCGGTAGCGCGGCGCCGGGTGGCGAGCGCGTCGAGGTAGCCGTTCGCCGCCGCGTAGTTCCCCTGCCCTGGCCCGCCCATCACCCCTGTGGCGGATGAGAACACCACGAACGCGGCCAACCCCAACCCGCGCGTCAACTCATCCAGATGCGTGGCCGCATCCGCCTTCGGACGCAGCACCGTGTCCAACCGCTCCGGAGTCAGGCCGCCCAGAACCGCGTCGTCCAGGCCCTCAGCGGTGTGAATCACCGCGCTGAGCGGCGCCGATGCTCCAGCGAGCAAGGCCTCGACCTGATCACGATCTGCGACATCACAGGCCACGATCCGCGCCTGGGCGCCAGCGGTCTCCAGGTCCGCCTGGAGCTGTTCGGCCCCCGGTTCGGCAGGTCCCAGCGACGAAGCCAGAACCAGATTCCGGACCCCGTGCGCGGCGACCAGATGCCGGGCTACGAGGTCACCCCACGTCCCAGTCCCACCGGTCACCACCACGCAACCGGCACCCACACCCCCGGCCGCATCCTCTTCAACGACTCGGACGAGCCGTGGCACCTCGACCAGCCCGTCCCCCAGCCGAATCTCCCACTCCCCATCAGCGGCGGCCTGCTCCAGCAGACCCGCGAGATCCGGAAGCTCCGCGGTCCCAGGGCCGAGATCCACCAGCAGGATCCGACCGGAGTTCTCCGCTTGGGCCGAACGCACCAGTCCGGCGACCGCAGCCGCGACCGGGTCACCACCCGCACCCCGAACCACCACCGCCAACCGAGCCCCAGCAAAAACCGACCCGGACGTGAACGCCTGCAACACCTCCAACACCCGCGCCAACACCACCCGCACCCGCACCAACTCACCCGACTCAGAACCGGCGGCATCGACGCGCCGGTCGACGCCACAGGAAACGAGCAGGTCCGCGTCCAAGACCAGCCACTCCGGCACGTCCTCGACCAAGGACTCCAGACCCGCCACATCCGCGATCGCGGCGCTGCTCGTCCCCTTCGCAGGCTCGGTGCCGGAAGCCGTAGAGGCGCTGTCGGCCAGGACGGAGAGAGGGGACCATTCGACCGCGAACAACGCGCCATGGGCGGCGGGAGCGTTGAGATCGTTGGCGGTGAAAGGTCGTGAGGCGAGGGCTTCCATGGTCAGGACCGGCTCGCCGGCGGTGTCGGCCAGGTTCACCTTCAAGCCATCAGGACCGGGGGTGGCGCGGACCCGAAGCGCGGTGGCGGCGGTGGCGTAGAGAGTGACACGGTTCCACGCGAACGGCATCTGCACGCTGTCGGTGTCGCCCAGGGGTGTCGCGGCCATGGAGACGTGCAGGGCGGCGTCCAGGAGAGCCGGGTGGATTCCGTACCCGGCCGCGTCGGCGCTCTCGGGGAGGGCGACCTCGCCGAGCATCTCCCCTTCCCGGGTCCAGACCGCGGTCAGGCCCTGGAAGGCGGGCCCATAGGCGTAGCCGAGGTCGGCGAGGCGTTCGTAGAAATCCTCAATCGGGACCGGTTCAGCGCCCGGTGGCGGCCAGGCCCCGAGGTCAGCGACGCCGTCCTGGACGATCGCAGCGGCAACGGGAGCGAGGAAACCCTCGGCATTGCGCTCCCACCCCTCACCACCCGAAGGACGCGAACGGACCGACAC
>NZ_JAMQQG010000120.1 GCF_023716925.1 Frankia sp. R82 | reverse complement strand
GGGTCGGCCGGGCGACTCGCGCCGACCTCGCCCAGTGCCCCCGGCTGCGTGCCACCGGCGGCGGGCGGGGTGTGGGCCCCGGGCGCCGTCTCGGCCTCGACATCCGCGTCCAGCTGGTGTTCCCGCCAGTCGGCCGGCAGCAGGTGGTCCAGGACGTCGTCGACGGTCACCACGCCGACAAGCCGGCCGGACCTGTCCAGCACCGGCGCCGCGACCAGGTTGTACGACGCGAGATGACGGGTCACCTCGGCCAGCGGCGTCTCCGGGCGCAGGGAGGCGATGTCCACCTCGATCACCCCGCCGATCAGCGTCGACGGCGGTTCCCGCAACAGCCGCTGGAAGTGTGCGAGGCCGAGGTAGCGCCCGGTCGGCGTCTCGTACGGCGGGCGCACGACGTACACCTGCGCGGCCAGCGCCGGCGACAGCTCCGGTTCCCGGATGCGGGCGAGGGCCTCGGCGACCGTCGCGTTCGGGGCGAGCACGACCGGCTCGCTGGTCATGATGCCGCCGGCGGTGTCGTCGGCGTACAGCAGCAGCCGGCGGATACCGGCGGCCTCGTCCGGCTCCATCAGCCGCAGCAGCCGTTCGGCGTCCTCGGCGGGCAGCTCACCGAGCAGGTCGGCCGCGTCGTCGGGACCCATCGCCTCCAGCACGTCGGCGGCCCGTTCCTCGGCCAGCCCGCCGAGCAGTTCGACCTGCTCGTCCTCGGGCAGTTCCTCGAGGACGTCGGCGAGCCGTTCGTCGTCCAGGGCGGCCGCGACCTCAGCCCGCCGCTTGTCCGACAGGTCGTGCAGCAGCCCCGCCAGGTCCGCCGGGCGCAGCTTCTCGAACGCGGCCAGCAGGTTCGCCGCTCCCTGCCCCTCCTCGGGTAGCGAGAACCCGCTCACGTCGTCCCACGACACCGTCCGGACCTCGCCCCGGCGGCCTCGCCCGCGGCGCACCGCCACCTGGTTGAGCACCCAGTCGCCCCCGCGCACCGGCTCGATCGCCGCGTCCACGACGGTGACCTCTTCCCCCTGGGCCTCGGCCCGGGTGCCCTCCGCTCGGAGATCCCCCCCTGGCACCGCCGCCGTGGACGTCGCCCGGGACGCCGGTTCACCGGCGCCCAACAGCCGCACCCGTCGGTCGAGCAGTTCGGCGAGCACCCGCGTCTCGTTCGGCCGCTGCTCGAAGCGCCGCCAGCTCAGCCGCGCCGACGACAGGACCACCGCGCCGGACTCGACCCCCGTCACCCGACCGATCGGCACGAAGATCGGCCGACGCTGCACATCGACCGCCAGCCCCAGTACCCGGGGTGGCTCGTGCCCCAGCCGCAGCGCCACGATCACATCATGGACGCGACCGACCTGGTCCCCGTTCGGATCAAGGACGAGCAGCCCCGCCAACCGTCGGCAGAACACCCGCGACTGTGCCGGACGCGACGACATCCCTCACCACCCGCCGCGAACATCGCGAACATCGCGCGCAGGCCGGACGCGACGCGTGGCCCGGACGCGACCAACCGGCCGAACCACCGGGAAGCACGCCATGGACGGAGCGCGCGGGACGGGCCAGGGGGCGCGGGAGGGCAAATCCAGCCAGGTCGGTGCCACAGAGCTCGTCACGGGCGGAGATTACCCGCCCCGCCGTCGCCTGCAACCGCGCCCGTGAGTCCCACCACGATCGGGTATCGCCACACGGGTCGCTCCTGCGCCTCTCGGTTAGCTGACCGTCCTATGTGGAATTTTCATTGATTTTGAATATATATGGACAGCGCCTCGCGGATCGTGGAATTGTTCCTTTTGTCCGTTGCCTGTGCGACTGGGAGCCTTGCTGTCCGTTCCGTCGGCCCGGACATCCGTTTCGTTCCTGCGGACGAGACAGCATGGCACCATTCCGGGTGGCAGCCCGCCGCGCGGCGGGGCCGTGCTCGCCAGGAGCCGCCGGCGCGGACGGCACCTCATCCACAGTGGCCCTGTTGCTACAGAAAGTGGGATCTGACGTGCGAGTTGCGTTCCTTGGCCTGGGCACGATGGGGTATCCGATGGCGGGGCACCTGGCCCGGGCCGGGTTCGACCTGGCGGTGTACAACCGCACGGCCGCGACGGCACAGCACTTCGTGGCCGAGTTCGCGGGTCGGGTCGAACCGCCGACGCCGACGCCGGCGGCGGCCGCGGCGGGCGCGGACGTGGTGTGTCTGTGCGTCGGCGCCGACGACGACGTGCGGGAGGTGCTGGTCGGCCCGCAGGGGGCGCTCGGTGCGCTGGCGGCCGGCGCGGTCATCGTCGATCACACGACGACGTCGGCCCGGCTCGCCGTCGAGATCGCCGAGCAGGCACAGGCGCGGGGCGTCGGGTTCGTGGACGCGCCGGTGTCCGGCGGGCAGGCCGGTGCACAGGCCGGGCGCCTCAGTGTGATGTGCGGAGGCGCGGTGGCAACCATCGAACGGGTCCGCCCGGTGCTGGCCGCCTACGGGACGACGATCACCCGGATCGGCCCGGTCGGGACCGGTCAGCTCACGAAGATGGTGAACCAGATTCTGGTGGCCGGGGCGATCGAGGGCGCCGCGGAGGCGCTGAACTTCGCCATGGCCGCCGGGCTCGACCTGGCCCAGGTGCTGCCGGCCGTCTCCGGCGGCGCGGCGAGCTCCTGGTATCTGCAGAACCGGGCCGAAACCATGATCCGCGACGAGTTCGACTTCGGTTTCGCCGTCGACTGGATGCGCAAGGACCTGCGCATCTGCCTGGACGAGGCGACCAGCCGCGGCATCCCGGTACCGCTGACCACGCTCACCGAGTCCGACCTCGCCGACGCTCAGGCCCACGGCGACGGCCGGCGCGACGCCACCGCCGTCATCCGCCTGCGCCGCCTGGCCACCCGCGCCCCCGCCGACGAGGCCAACCCCGCCC
>NZ_JAMQQG010000119.1 GCF_023716925.1 Frankia sp. R82 | reverse complement strand
CCCCCCCCCCCCCCCCGCCCCCCCCCCCCCCCCCCCCCCCCCCCCCCCCCCCCCCCCCCCCCCCCCCCCCCCCCCCCGGGACTGCGCCGCCACGGTACAAAGGCGCTGGGAAGCCGGGCCGCGGGCAGGACGGGCTGCGCGCGAGCACACGGAACTAACGGGGGATGACCAGGGCGCGCACGACGTGTTGGACGACGAACTCCCGCTGGCGAGCGGGTGACCAGGTCGACCAGGGTGGCCTCGTGATGAGACCACCGGCGGTGATCAGCCACATGACGGTCTCGCGAAGGTCGAGATCGGCGTGCAGCTGGCCGTCGGCCTGCCACCGGTGCAGGTGGGTGTCGAGGTGGCGGGCGACGGCGTCGACGATCGGCCCGCCGGCCGGGTGCAGGGACTCGGCGACGACCCGACCGCCCTCGGGGAAGACCGCCTCGTTGAGGGTGTCGCTGTTGATCCGCGCGACGGCGCCGAGGAAGATCTCACACAGCGAGTGCTGCGCGTCGTCCGGGTGGGGCAGGGTGTTCAGCACGGTGGTCATCACCCGGTCGATCCGACCGAGCAGCACGGCGAGGATGAGGTCGTCACGGCCGCGGAAGTACCGGTAGACGGTCGAGCGCGACACGCCCGCCTCGAGGGCGACCTCCTCCACCCGGATCCGGCCGTTGCCGCGTTGGACCAGGCAACGCATGGTGGCGTTGACCAGGCGCCGACGGGCCTCCTCGTCGTCGAGCAGCGCGCTGTCACTACCCCACCAGCCCGGCGTCCGCTGCGCCGCGCCCCCGTCGCCCTTCACCACCGCCATCACGACATGGTAGGTGCCGATTCGGCCCGATCCGCCCCGCCGGACGAGCTCGCAGCGCCGGATTGGTCACGTAGCGCACGCCGAAGGCGGTGGCGAGGGGCCGGCGGACGCCGCGTCGATCGATGCTGCTGGTCAGCTCACGTCACCCCCACCTATCGGCTACGCAGATACGGCACTATCATGCGACAAGTTTCGTATCCAAGGAGCTCTACCGACGAGGGCATCCGCAGATGCGAGCGGGGGGCGCCGGCCGACGACTGTCGGTCGGGCCGGCGATCGGGGTGACGACGGTGTCGCCGTGGACCGACTCGATGCCTCGCAGCGCCTGTCACTGCGAGTCAGTTCGAGCTGGCCGACCGTCCACAACCATGGGATCTGTCGAGTGAGACGGTCGACCACGCCTGGCGGCGGGGGCGATCCGTCGTGGGCGAAGGAACGGGAAACACGTGAGATTCAGCAGGATGAAGACGGCGTTCGCGGTCATGGCCAGCGCCGGCCTTCTCGTCGCCGGGTGTGGCAGCAGCGGTAGCGACGGGGCGACGGCGAACACCCCGTCGCCGTCGGCGAGTGCCTCCTCCAGTGGCGTCACCGGCACCGTGACGGTGTTCGCCGCGGCGTCGTTGACCGGGACGTTCACCGAGCTCGGCAAGCAGTTCGAGACGGCCAACCCCGGTTCCACCGTGAAGTTCTCCTTCGGTGGCAGCTCGACGCTGGCCACCCAGATCAACGCCGGCGCGCCGGCGGACGTGTTCGCCGCGGCGAGCGCGGCCACCATGAAGACCGTCACCGACGCGGGGCAGAACACCTCGACGCCGAAGGTCTTCGTCCGCAACCAGCTGGTCATCGCCGTGCCCGCGGCCAACCCCAAGGGCATCACCGACCTGCCCGACCTGGTCAAGCCCGGGGTGAAGGTCGCCCTGTGCGCGGACGCGGTGCCCTGTGGCGCGGCCGCGAAGAAGGCCCTGACGGCCGCCGGGGTGAACCTCACCCCCGTCACCCTCGAGCAGGACGTCAAGTCCGCCCTGTCCAAGGTCACCCTCGGTGAGGTGGACGCGGCCCTGGTCTACCGGACGGACGCCATCGCCGCGGGTGCCAAGGTGAAGGGCATCGAGTTCCCCGAGTCGGCGAAGGCGATCAACGACTACCCGATCGCCACCCTCAAGGGCGGTAAGAACGCGGCCGGCGGTACGGCGTTCGTGAACTACATCACCTCGTCCACCGCGCAGGCGGTGCTGACCAAGGCCGGTTTCCAGGCTCCCTGAGCCTCGGGCCGCAGCACCGTCACGTCGCATCGACCGGGCCCCGTCCCCGACACCGTCCGCCCTGCGCGGCCGGCCGGGGGCGGGGCCCGGTCATGTCCGTCGGCCGGATGTGTCCGGGGTCAGACGTCGCCGGTGCGGGACTGGCCGATGCGCTGGCAGGTGGCGCTGTCACGCAGGTAGCCGTAGGAGAACGCCTGGGCGCGCTGCGTGGGACTGCCGTGGGCGTCGGGGGCGGTGGCCGGTTCCTGGTTGAACCAGCCACCTCGGGTGTCGCCGAGCGAGAAGAACAGCATCGAGCCGTTGAGCGCGTCGGCCACCTCGAGCAGGCCGGCCTTGTGGGCGGCGGCGGCCTGGCGCCCGGCGAAGCAGTCGGCCTGGTTCTCCTCCGCCCGGGGGACGACACCGAGGCCCTTGCCGATCCGGTCGCCGCGGTGGGACAGCTCATGCATGAGAACGAACAGCGGGTAGGTAGGGCCGCCCGCACTGGCCAGGTCGTTCATGAACTCGATGCTGTAGGCGACGGTGTCGTCCAGGGTGCAGTAGAGGGCGTTGTCGGCGAACTGGTCCGGGTCGGCCTGCCGGCCGCACTCGTCGTCCGGAGCCTGGCCGTTGTGATACTCAATGATCTTCGGGACGGTCCAGGCGCTGCCGAGCTGCGCCTGCCAGAAGGTGTTGACCCCACCCGGGCAGCCGACCGGTTCCGTGACCACCCGCAGGGCGTCCTGAACGGTGCGCACCTGCCCGCTCCCGCAGTTCGCGGGCGACGCCGACCTTGACTGATCAGGCGAAACGGACGAGGTCATGCCCACCGCCGACGGGTCGGGAAACGGGCCACCATCTCG
>NZ_JAMQQG010000281.1 GCF_023716925.1 Frankia sp. R82 | reverse complement strand
GTGTTGATTCGGGTGTATGTGATGTGCGGGGAGGGGGGTGGGGCCAAGGCCGGGGTGACGGTGTTTGGGGTGGGGGGTTTGGGGGGGCAGTTGGGGGTGGGGGGGAGGGGCGGACCGCCGCGGGGGCGGGGAGCGCCCGAGCGGCGTCGGCCGATCGGGGGGTGGGCGCGGTGCGCCGCGTGCCGCCCGCGACGGCCAGGGCGGAGGCGGCGAGCAGGGCGGTGCGGCCCTCGGCCCGGTCGTCGACGTCCTCGGCCAGCTCGTCGGGGTCGCCACGGTCCAGCTCGTCCGCCGGGATCACCGCGCGGACCAGGGCCTCGAGAGCGGCGGACCAGCCGTCGGACAGACCACCGGTGAAGTCCGGGGTGGACACACCGACGATCAGCGGGGCCGCGTCCGCCTCGGCGCCCGCCTCCGCGTCCGCGTCGGCCCAGGCGGCCAGGTAGGCGCGCAGCTGGCCGCCGACGTCCTCGCCGGAGACCTCGGTGACGCCCGTGGTCAGCAGGCCGATGACCTCCGGGCGCTGCTTCTTGCGGATGGCGTCGAGCGTGGCCACCATCGACTCGCCGCTGCCGAAGACCGCGGTCACCTCGCTGATCCCCGTGGTCTGCAGCGGGATCGGCTCGTTGAAGTGCCGGGTCAGCAGGGCCTTGGCGAACGAGGCGCAGCCCTTCGAGCCGTGCATGATCGGCAGGGAGCCGGCGAGACCGAGGAAGACCAGCGCCGCACCGAGCGGCTGGCTGTGCTTGAGCGGGTCGATCGCCGCGCCCCGCTCGACCGTGGTGATCCGCGCCATCAGACTGTCCCGGCCAGCTGCGACTCCGCCAGGCGTGCGCCCGCCGCGGCGTCGGCGATTGCGGCCACGTGCGCGTCCCAGGGGGCGGGCCGGCGGACCTGGTCCCAGACCGGGTTGGAGATCGCCAGGTCGAGCCGGCGGGCGAACTCGACCATGCCGGTGTAGCCCGCGTAGGGGATGTGCCGTTCCTGGTTGATGTCGAGGAACGGCAGCCGGCCCTTGAGCGCGGTGTACTGGTTGCGACCGCCGGCGACGAGGATGTCGGCGCCGGTCTGCTCGGCCACCCGCAGCAGCTCCCGCGGGCTGCCCTCGCCGATCATCTTCGCGTCGCCGAGCAGCTCGCGGATCCGCTCGACGTCTCCGTCAGAGCTCTTGGTGATGCCGCTGCCGACGACCTCGATCCCGAGGTCCTGCAGCGCGGAGACGATCGACCAGCTCTTGACACCGCCGGTGTAGAGCACGGCCTTGCGCCCGGTCAGGCGGGCCCGGTAGGGCGCGAGCGCCGCCTGGGTGGTCGCCTCCTCGGCGGCGATGAGTTCCTCGGTGCGCCGGGTGAGCTCGTCGTCATCGAGCAGGCGGGCGAAGCCGCGCAGGGTGTCGGCCATGGCGCTGGTGCCGTAGAAGCTGCCCTCGAACCAGGGGATGCCGTAGCGCTCCTCGAGCCCGCGGGCGAGGCCGAGCAGGGCGCGGGAGCAGACGACCATGGTCGCCTTCGCCCGGTGGGCCGCGGCCACGTCGCGGTACCGGGCATCCCCGCTGATGCAGGCCCGCAGCCGCAGGCCCAGCCGGTTCAGCACCGGCAGCACGTCCCACAGCTCGCCGGCGATGTTGTACTCACCGATCAGGTTGATGTCGAACGCGCCGACGTCGTCCGGCTCGACGGTGCCGATGACGTGGTCGAGCAGCGCCTGACCGGCGATCTTGTTGCCGAGGTTCTTGTTGCCGAGGAACCCCGGGGCCTCGACCGGGATCACCGGTACCCCGGTGTGCTCGGCGGCGGACGCGCACACCGCGCCGAGATCGTCACCGATCATCGCGGTGACGCAGGTGGAGTAGACGAAGACCGCGGGGGGCGCGTACCGCTCGACAATCTCGCAGATCGTGTCGAACAACCGCTGCTCGCCGCCGAGGACCACGTCGTTCTCGGTCATGTCGGTGGTGAAGCCATGCTTGTAGAGCGTCGGCCCGGACGTCAGGCTGCCGCGGCCGTCCCAGGAGTTTCCGGCGCAGGCGATCGGGCCGTGGACCAGGTGGGCGCTGTCCACGATCGGGACGAGGGTGATCATCGCACCGTCGAAGGTGCAGCCGCCGGCCGTGCCGCCGGGGGTGGGCTTGGGGCAGCCGGCCTTGCGCTCCTTGGTGGTCTTGGCGTTGTTGGTTCCGCAGGCCGACTCGGTGAACAGAGCCGCGCGGTCAGGTGCGGACATAGGCCATCCTCGGGAGGGGGCGGTCCTCGGGTGAGGCTGGAGGCGGTGCCGGTGGTGCGGTGCAGCAGTACGTGCGGTGCAGCGGCAGGGGGGCCGGCCGACCCGGGAGGGAGTCGACCGACCCGCCCCGGGGGCGGGGAGTCGGCGCGGATGCGGCTGCGCGGACTCGACCCGCCGGGAGTGGTCGGCCGGCCGCAGGGAGCGCGGTGGGCGCGGCCGGCCGGCCACGTCTGGCCCCGGACGGTCGGCGGTGGGCCGACGACCGTCCGGGGACGGGTCCTGCGCTAGCGGGGACGGACGGTCAGCGGACCGCGTCGTAGCTGTGCGCGGGAGCCTTGCGGTCGAGCTCGTCGAGGATCGTGTTGACGAGCCCGGTGACCAGGTGCAGGCCGCCGGTGTACCCGATGATCGGGAAGCGGTGCAGGTGGTGCCGGTCGAAGATCGGGAAGCCGACCCGGAACAGCGGTGTGTCGGTCTCGCGGCCGATCCACTTGAGCTGCATCGACCCGATGAGCAGGTCGACCGGCTCGGTGAAGACCAGCGAACGCAGGTGCCAGAGGTCCTTCTCCGGCCACACGGTCGCGGCGTCGCCGAACTTGCTGGCCGAGAGCACCTTCTCCATCCGCGCCTTGAACGTGGAGTCGGCGTTGGTGCTCACGATGTGCACCGGAACCATGCCGAGCTCGAGCACGAACCGGGTCAGCGCGACGACCAGGTCGGGGTCGCCGGCGATGGCGACCCGCTTGCCGTGCACGTAGGCGGACGAGTCCGTGATCGCGTCGACGAGCCGGCCGCGCTCGAGGGTCAGCTCGGCAGGCACCTTGACGTCGGCGGTCCGGGCGACCGCGGTCACGAAGGCGTCGGTTCCGGTGACCCCGATCGGGGTCTCCAGGGTGACCAGCTCCTGCTTCCAGACGTCCTTGATGAGCTCGGCGGTGCGGCGCAGGGTGGACTCCTGCAGGATGAAGCTCGCCCGGTTGAACTTCGCCTGCGCACCGTCGACGAGCGTGGTGCCACCCGGGTAGAGGTCGTACTCGCCGTCGGCCGGGGAGTCCAGCGACGCGGAGTGGTCGCCCAGGATGATCGGGTCGACGCCCATCAGCTCCAGCATCCGCCGGTACTCCCGGTGGTTGCCGACGTAGGTGTCGAAGCCCGGAATGATGTTGAGGCGGACCTTGTCCGTCTTCTCGATCTTCGAGGCGTCCGCGTCGGGGGACTTCGACAGCGAGTCGAGGATGCCCTTGAGCATCACGTCGTAGCCGTTGATGTGCGAGCCCACGAAGCTCGGGGTGTGGGCGTAGGAGACCGGGAAGTCCTGGCTGATCGCCTCCTGCTCGCGCGCCGCGCCGATGTAGGCGAACAGGTCCTCACCGATGACCTCGGCCATGCAGGTGGTGCTGACCGCGATGTGCTTCGGCTTGTAGAGGGCGGACATGTTGTCCATCGCCTCGACGAGGTTGTTGATTCCGCCGAACACGGCGGCGTCCTCGGTCATCGAGGTGGAGGCGGCGGGCACCGGCTCCTTGAAGTGCCGGGCGAAGTGGCTGCGGAAGTAGGACACGCAGCCCTGCGAGCCGTGGACCAGGGGCAGGGTGCCCTCGAACCCGAGTCCGGCCAGCACCGCACCGAGCGGCTGGCAGGCCTTCGCCGGGTTGACGGACAGGCTCTCCCGGGCGAAGTTCTTCTCCCGGTACTCCCAGGTGCGGGTCCACTGCAGGACGCGCTCGACCTCCTCCTTGGAGGCCGCGTTCTCGAACTCGCGCTTGTTCTCGAACTGCTCCTGGTAGACCTCGTCCCGGAAGACGTCGTTGTGGTCAAGAACCTGCAGTGGGATCGCGCTGGTGTGCTCGGGCGTCGTCACCGGACGTCCTCCTCTCCCCTGGGGGGATGACCCGGGGGGATCTGCGTCCCCGGCGGGGCTGATGCCGGCCGCGGCAGCCGCCAGCACCCGTTCCGATCGCCTGAGCCGGTCATGTTTCACGTGGATCATTCGGGCCGGCTGGCTCACGGGGGTGCCGGGTCGCTGGCGGCTGCCTTGCGGCCGGACCTGGCTGACTACTGCTGCCCTGAACGGGCGTCTACTGCTGGGGCGTCATGCGCCCGGGTGCCGCCAGGGCGGCGGGGGGCTGGCTCCCACCGAGGACTAGGCGACCTCGCCGGCCTTCGACCAGGGCGCCTCGAGGAGGTCCCAGGTCGGGCTGTTGACGGCCTGGTCCATGTCCCGGGCGAAGACCGCGAAGCCGTCGACGCCGTGGTACGGCCCGGAGTAGTCCCAGGAGTGCATCTGCCGGAAGGGGATGCCCATCTTGTGGAAGACGTACTTCTCCTTCACACCCGCGCCCATCAGGTCGGGCTTGAGGTGCTTGGCGAACTCCTCGACCTCGAAGGCGGTCGGGTCGTCGTAGAGAACGACGCCTTCCTTGAGCATGCCGTAGGTCCGGGTGTAGTCGTCCTTGTGGGCGAACTCGTAGCCGGTCCCGATGACCTCCATGCCGAGGTCCTCGTAGGCACCGATGGTGTGCCGGGGGCGCAGGCCACCGATGGCGAGCATGACGCGCTTGCCCTCGAGGCGCGGCCGGAACGCCTTGATGATCTCATCGAAGCGGACCTGGTAGCGGGCGATCGCCGCCTCGGTCTTCGCCTTGATCTCGTCATCGAAGAACTCGGCGATCTTACGCATGGACGAGATGATCTTGGAGGGGCCGAAGAAGTTGAACTCGGTCCAGGGAGTGTTGTAGCGCTCTTCCATGGTGGTGCAGATGTAGTTCATCGAGCGGTAGCAGTGGATCAGGTTCAGCTTCGACAGGTGCGTCGAGGCCATCTCGTTGATCGTGCCGTCGCCGGACCACTGGGCGATGACCCGCAGGCCCATCTCCTCGAGGATCCGGCGGGACGCCCAGACGTCACCGCCGATGTTGTAGTCACCGATCAGCGCGACGTCGTAGTCGGTCTGCTCGAAGGTGCCCTCGCCGGTACCGAGGACATGGTCGCGAACGGCGTCGTTCGCGATGTGGTGGCCGAGCGACTGGCTCACGCCGCGGAAGCCCTCGCAGCGGACCGGGATGATCGGCAGGCCGAGCTTCTTCGAGGACTTCTTCGCTACGGCCTCGATGTCGTCACCGATCAGGCCGATCGGGCACTCGGACTGCACCGAGATGCCCTTGGCCAGCGGGAACAGATCGACGATCTCATCGAGGACCTGCTCCAGCTTGGTGTCGCCGCCGAAGACGATGTCCTTTTCCTGGAAGTCGGTCGTGACCTGCATCGCGGTCCAGTTGTTCACGCCGAGGTGGCCGTGAGCGTAGTTACGCCGCGTCGCCCAGGAGTACTGGCCGCAGCCGACGGGGCCGTGGCTGATGGTGACCATGTCCTTCACCGGTCCCCACACCACGCCCTTGGAACCGGCGTAGGAGCAGCCACGGATCGTCATGACCCCGGGGCGGGACTTGATGTTGGACTTGACCTCGCACTCCTTCGACCCCTCGGGGTCGTTGGCCTTGATGTGCTTGGCCCGGAACTTCGCGGCCTTCTTCGGGTACTGAGCCAGGACATCGGCAATCATCGCCTCGGTCTCGGCCCGGGTCGGTACCGGCGTCGTCGTCATGATCGGGACCTCATCCTCGACGGTGGGCGGAAATAAGAGTCGGGAAAGGGAGGACGTCAGGCGACCGCGGCGGTCTTGCCAATGACGGACTCGTCCTCGACCTCCATGATTCCGAAGTCGATCAGCAGTTCCTCGAGCTCGTCCATCTCGATCGGGGTCGGGATGGTCTTCATCTCGTTGTTGATGATCTTGTTGGCGAGCTGCCGGTACTCGTGGGCCTGCTCGTTGTCCTTGTCGTACTCGATGACCGTCATCCGGCGCAGCTCGGCGTGCTGCACGACGTTGTTACGCGGGATGAAGTGGATCATCTGGGTGTTCAGGCGACGCGCGAGCTCCATGATCAGCTCGTCCTCGCGGTCGGTCTTGCGGCTGTTGCAGATCAGGCCGCCGAGCCGGACACCGCCGGTGTGCGCGTACTTGAGGATGCCTCGGGCGATGTTGTTCGCCGCGTACATCGCCATCATCTCACCGGAGGTGACGATGTAGATCTCCTGCGCCTTGCCCTGGCGGATCGGCATCGCGAATCCACCACACACGACGTCACCGAGGACGTCGTAGGTGACGAAGTCCAGGTCCTCGTAGGCGCCGGCCTCCTCCAGGTAGGTGATGGAGGTGATGACGCCACGGCCGGCGCAGCCCACACCCGGCTCCGGGCCACCGGACTCGACGCACTTGATGCCCCACGCGCCCTCGACCAGAACCTCGTCGAGCTCGAGGTCCTCGACCGAGCCCTTCTCCGCCGCCAGCTGGATGACGGAGGTCTGGGCCTTCGAGTGCAGGATGAGCCGGGTGGAGTCGGCCTTGGGGTCACAGCCGACGATCATGACCCGCTGGCCGGCTTCGGCCATGGCCGCCATGGTGTTCTGCTGGGTGGTGGACTTGCCGATACCACCCTTGCCGTAGAACGCGATCTGGCGCATGTGGTGCTCCTCCTAGGAACGGTCGTCCGGCTCGCGGATCACCGCCGGTGGCCAGGCCGATCGGGCCGGCCACGGAACGTGGGTCCGCGGGGTGCCGGACGTGCCGCCGGTCGGGGTGGACCGGGACATCGGCACTACCGTGGTTCTTGTGGTGCGAATCCAGGCGCGGACGCGGTCGGTCAGACCGGTTCCTCGCGCGGCTGGATCCCTGCTCGGGGGGCCGGCATGTCGACCCGCCCGAGAAGCTCGTGGAAGTCGTGGCTGCCCAGGCCACGCTTGTGCTGCGTCGCGGCGAGCCGAACCTGCTCGACGAGCGGTTCGAGCTCGTCCTCGGCGGCGGTGATCCCGCACTGCGCCAGGGCGTGGCGCACGCCCGCCCGGCCGCTGTGCTTGCCGACGGTCAGCCGGCGGCGCCCACCGACCTCGGCGGGGTCGAACGGTTCGTAGGTCGCCGGGTGACGCAGGATGCCGTGCACGTGGATGCCCGACTCGTGCGCGAACACCGACTCCCCGACCACCGCCTTGCCCGCCGGCAGCGGCCGGCCCGCCGCCCGCGACACCAGCTGGGCCAGCGTGCGAAACGACGTGGTGTCCAGGTCGACCGGCAGCTTCAGCAGGTGCCGAAGCGCCATGGCGACCTCCTCGATCGGAGCGTTCCCGGCGCGTTCACCCAGCCCCAGCACGGTGGTGCTGACCCAGGTGAACCCCGCCTGGACGGCGGCGATGGTGTTGGCCGTCGCCAGGCCGAAGTCGTCGTGGGCGTGGATCTCCCACGGCCCCGGGACCGCCCGGACCAGTCGCCCCAGCCGGTCGTACGCGCTCACCGGGTCGAGCAGGCCCACCGTGTCGGCCCAGCGCAACCGGGTGACGCCCAGTTCCCGCAGTTCGCCGGCCAGGTCGATGACGAACGAGTCGTCGGCGCGGGAGGCGTCCTCCATGCCGACGCTGACCCGCATGCCCCGGTCGGTCGCGTCCTTGACACAGTCGCGGACCCGCAGCCGCGCCCAGGCCCGGTCCTTCTCCAACTTGCTCTTGAGATGCAGGTCGGAGACGGGGATGGTCAGGTGCGCGGTCAGCAGGCCGCAGGCTGCGGCGGCCTCGACGTCGCGGTGGTCGGCCCGGCACCAGCCCACGATCTCCGCCCGGGGATCGGTCGCGAGGATCTCCCGCAGCACGTCCCGCTCGCTGACACCCATCGCCGGGATACCGGCCTCGATCTGGTGTACACCGATGGCATCCAGAGCTGCGGCGATGGCAAGTTTCTCAACCGCGGTGAATGCGACACCAGGCGCCTGTTCGCCGTCGCGCAGCGTCGTGTCACAGAACCTGACCGCCGCGTCCGCCTGCATCGCCGTGGGGGATGAGCTGGGAAAACGTTCGTCTCGCACTGTCATCACCAGCCGTTGCTCCGGATGAGAAGACCATGGGCCGCGCCGCGAACTGCGGTTCACCGTTTGTTCTGCGGCGACATGAATCAGACTAGGAGCCGATTATTTCGCACTCGCAAGCGCGGGTAACTTCCCGGTTAACAGGTATTCTTCGCAGATGGCCGAGAGCTTTTCCGAAGAGATGTCCGCAAGGATATCCACAAAGAAAAGTCCAAGATTGAATTTTTCCTCGGACCGGTGCCATCGGGCGAGGTGACCCGGCCGGGCGAGGCGGCGACCACCCCTTCGGGGGTGGACAAAGGTGGAGCTCAGGACACCCGAAACCGGTTCCTGTCGAGGGCCGGAGGCCACGCCGCGCGAATAGCCGGCCCGCGGGCGGCCATCCGCGCGTGCAGATGCCCCGACGCCCGCCCGCAACGGGGGGTCGCAGGGACGCCGAACCGATTTGTCGGCGGCGCGGGTTACGAAGAGGTTCACCACGGGAACAACTTCTCCTGTCCGGACATCGGGCCGACGGTGCGTCGGCACGCAATGTTCGGCGCGACCGGACGACATCACCGTCGGACCGTGCAGCGAGGGTTAACGACATCGAAACCCTCGGAACTGATCGTGTGGCCGGACCCGTCCGGGGGCTCGGATATTATTTTGGATAAGGAAAAGAACTGGGCCAACCTGGCGGTACCTTCGGCGGTCGCGTCGACGGTGCTGTCGGCGGTGTTGTCGGCGGGTGCCGGATGTCGGCCCGGCGGCACGCTGTGGTTTTCCCCCCGGGGAGGCGAAAGGAGCTGGGTGTGTCGGTGCACATGGACACGGGGTACGTCGGTTGCCAGCTGGGATGGTAGGGATGTCGGAGGCGCAGATGATCGGTGTGCCGACGGACAGTCCCGGCACCTGGGAGGACCTGCGGGCCGCCGTGGTCGGCAACAACGGGGTCTTCCGGACCTCGATGGGCCACCTGCGCGAGATCGGTGGTTACGGCCGACTGGGCACGAACGTACGGCAGATCCTCAGCCGCAACCTTGCCGGCATCGGCCTGGGTCATCTACCCGTGGAGCTACCCGCCTACCAGGAGAAGGAGATCCTGCTCTTCCAGTACGGCACCCCCGCGGCCGAGATCATCGAGGCGGTCCGCGAAGGCGCCTCGGACGGCGCCGAGACCGCGCTCATCCGGCTGAACTCGTCGCAGGACATCGCCAAGGTGCGCGACGCGTCCCTCAAGGCGGTCGAGCTGCTGTCAATCCTCAGCGACCGCTGCAAGAACTGCGCCCAGCCGCTGCGGTAGGCCCGCCCGCCGCGGTGGGCCTGGGCCGCCGCGGTGGGTCCATCTCCCGGAAGAATCCCTACCAGTCGTAGGCCTGTCCCGCACACCGGGTCGAGCCGGGCCGGATGCGTCGCCACGTATCCGGCCCGGCCCAACCCGGCTGGCCACCGGACGCGCCGCCGTTGGCCGATGATGCTGATCATCCCGGCCGGCGTGCCGTCGCTGCGGAAGGTGGAGCGGGCGAACACGGCCCGACAAGGACACCATCCCGCGCTGATGCCGTCTCCCCATGTGGCGGACATGCCGTCCGCATATCGATGGACCGTCGATATGGTGATGGGTTAGATACATCGGGTGACATTTCCCCCGCCTGTGATGCGGATCCCTG
Source organism: Frankia sp. R82 (assembly GCF_023716925.1). GTDB lineage: Bacteria > Actinomycetota > Actinomycetes > Frankiales > Frankiaceae > Frankia. The sequence continues at coordinate 46,158 of NZ_JAMQQG010000281.1, read as the reverse complement.
TTTCTGTCCGATCGGTCAATCCTGTCCGATCGGACAGTTATGGTGGGTCCATGGCCCGATCGGGTGCCGTGCTCCGCGGCCAGTTACTGGACGTCGCGCTGCGACTGTTCGGGCAGCGCGGCTTCCGGGGTACGTCCCTGCAGGACATCGCGAAGGAGGTGGGATGTTCCAAGGCCTCGCTGCTGTACCACTTCGCCAGCAAGGAAGCGATCTTCAACGAGCTGTTGACGCCGAGCATGACAGCGTTCGACGCGTTGAACGAGACACTGCAGAACGCACCGACTCCCGTCGTCGCGCGCCAGGCGGTCGAGGGCTTCGTCGATGTGGTGATCCGTTACCGGCAGCAGATCGCGATGGTGCTCCAGCAGGCGTCCGAAGCCGCTGAAGCCTCCATCGAGGGGAACTGCACCACCAGCGAGCAGCGCGCGGAACTGCTGGTGACCGCGCTGAGCGGGCGTAGTACCGACCCGTACGTCCGACTCCGGTCCCGGATGGCGATCGGCGCGATCACCGTTGCCGCCGCCTCACCGGAGACCGACATGTCCACCGAGGCAGCTCGCCAGGAACTGGTGGACGGCGCACTGCGCCTGCTCTGCCTGGCCTGAGTTCCACCGACAACTCGCCTGGCCCGGGTCCCCGCCACCGGCTGGACCGACCAGGACCTTTTCCACCACCACAACCTCACCTCAGGTAGCGGCGCGCCAGGTGGATCCACACCGGTGCGGCCAGGTCCGACGCAACCCCGGATTAACTACCGAGAGTATCTAGACAACCACTGCCAGAGACCTGCGGTGGCCATGGTGCCAGCGGTCAGCGGTCAGCGACCAGCTCCGAACGAGCTGGGATTGGGAGAGTGGGCATGGGAGCGTTTCTGCACCGGCTGGGCCGCTTTGCGGTCCGACGGCGGTGGTCCGTCATCAGTTTCTGGCTGGTCGTTCTGGTCATCGCCGGAGTGTGCGCCGCGGCCTTCTCCGGGCCGAAGAGCAGCGCCTTCAAGATTCCCGGCGCGGAGTCACAGCAGGCCATCGACCTGCTGGACGAGAAGTTCCCCGGCACCGGCGGCGCCACCGCCCGCATCGTGATCGCCGCCCCGGACGGGCACCGGGTGACCGAGGCCGGCTACCAGGCGGCGGCGGAAAAGGCGCTCGCCGAGGTTGCCAGGGCACCGGAGGTCGTCGGTGTCACTCCGTGGAACAAGGCGACCGTCAGCGACAACGGAAAGGTCGCGTTCAGCGACATTAGTTATTCCGTCAGTGTCGACGAGGTCAGTGACCAGGCCAAAGACGCCCTCGAAAAGATCGCCGACCAGGTCCGGGCCGTCGGGCTCCAGGTGGATTTCTCCGGCGGGGTCATCACCAGCTCCGGTGGGGCGAGCAGCTCCGAGCTGTACGGCCTGATCATCGCGTTCATCGTGCTGGGGATCACCTTCGGCGGGCTGGTCGCGGCGGGTCTGCCGATGCTGATCGCGCTGATCGGCGTCGCGCTCGGACTGCTCGGCATCGAGGCCCTCTCCGGGGTGATCTCGTTGAGCGACAGCGCGCCCACCCTGGCCCTGATGCTGGGCCTCGCCGTCGGCATCGACTACGCCCTGTTCCTGCTGACCCGGCACCGGCAGAACCTCGCCGAGGGGATGGCGATCGATGACTCGATCGCCCTGGCCACCGCCACCGCCGGTGGCGCGGTGACCTTCGCCGGACTCACCGTGGTGATCGCCCTGTCCGGCCTGGCCGTCGTCGGCATCCCGTTCCTGACCATCATGGGTCTGGCCGCGGCAGGAACCGTCGCCATCGTCGTGCTGATCGCGCTGACCCTGGTCCCCGCCCTGCTGGCCGTGCTCGGACCACGCGTGAACGCCGGGCGCATCAGGCCGCTGCAGCGTCGGACGGCCCGGGCCGCCGCCGCGGGGCGCCAGCCGTTCGGCCGGCGCTGGGCCGGCCTCGTCACGGCCCGGCCCTGGCTGACCGTGCTTGCCTGCCTGGTGGTCGCCGGCGTGCTCGCGATCCCGCTCGCCGGGATGAAGCTCGGCCTGCCCGACGACTCGAGCAAGCCCACCTCCACCACCGAGCGCCGTGCCTACGACCTGCTCACCGACGGCTTCGGGCCCGGGTTCAACGGCCCGCTCACCCTGGTGATCTCGACGCCCGGCAGCACCGGGGCCAAGGCGGCCGCGACCACCGGTGCCGAGCGGCTGCGCACCGCCGACGACATCGCCGCCGTCGGCACCCCGACCGCGAACAAGGCCGGTGACGTCGCGATCCTCACCGTCACCCCCGACTCGGGACCGTCGTCGCAGGATACGAAGGACCTGGTCAAGACGATCCGGACGGCGGCCCACCGGGTCGAGAAGGAGCAGGGCGTCGCGGCCTATGTCACCGGCACCACCGCGTCCAACATCGACGTGTCGGACAAGCTGTCCGGTGCGCTGCCGCTGTTCCTGGCGCTGATCGTCGGTCTGGCCCTGGTGCTGCTCACGATCGTGTTCCGCTCGCTGCTCGTGCCGGTGAAGGCGGTACTGGGCTTCCTGTTGTCGATCGGCGCGTCGCTGGGCGTCACCGTCTTCGTCTTCCAGGAGGGCCATCTCGGAAGCCTGTTCGGCGTCGAGTCGACCGGACCGATCGTCAGCTTCCTGCCGGTCCTGCTGATCGGCATCCTGTTCGGCCTGGCGATGGACTACGAGATGTTCCTGGTCTCCCGGGTCCGCGAGCACTACGTCCACCACCGCGACCCGTCGAATGCCATCACCGCGGGCATGGCGGCCACCGCCCGGGTCATCACCGCCGCGGCCCTGATCATGATCGCCGTGTTCGGCAGCTTCATCTTCGGCGACGACGCGGTCATCAAGTCCGTCGGCCTGGCCCTGGCGATCGGCGTCGCGGTGGACGCGTTCGTCGTCCGAATGACGCTGGTCCCGGCGATCCTCAAGCTCAGCGGGCACGTCTCCTGGGCGTTGCCGAAGGCGCTGGACCGGATCGTTCCCGATCTCGACCTCGAGGGCAGCCACCTCACCGCCGCCCACCAGGCCACGGCCGGGTCCAACGGCGTGCACACCGACAGCGAGGTGCTCTCCGGCGCCGTCCCGCGTCCCGCGGACCGCGCGGAGCTCACCGAGCAGCACTCGAGCTCCGGCCGGCACTCGGGCTCCGGCCGCCGACGGTAGTCAGGCGGTCGGCTGGTCAGGCCAGCCAGATGATCGAAGCGCCGCGGACGGCCGGGTCAGGAACGGGCCCGGCCGTCCGCGCATGTTCCGCCCGGTCCGGACGTCCCACCCGCTCCGGACGTCCCATCGGGCACGGTCGTCCCACCGAGTGCCGACGTCCCACCGAGTGCCGACGTCCCACCGAGCGCCGACGTCCCACCGAGTGCCGACGTCCCACCGAGCGCGGGCTCGAGCTGGTCGAACGCCGCCTCGGCGAGGGCAAGCAGATCGGGCTCGCCACCGGCGACGCCCCAGTCCAGCAGGAGGGTGTCGACGGTGGCGAGCGTCCAGCTGGCCATCAGCCGGGCCCGCAGTAGGTCCGGTGGGGCACCCAGCCGCGCGGCGACCAGGGTGGCCAGCTCGTCGAGGCGTTCCCGCTGCACCTGCGCGAAGCGGGCCTGCAGCTCGGGCCGGGTGGCGACCATGCGCAGCACGGCCAGGCACTTCTCCCGGTTGTCCACACACGTCCGGAGCAGGACGAACGCCGACGCGCGCAGCGAGACGGCGGCCGGCTCACCGAGCGGGCGGGCGTCCACGAGTGCGCCGAACCCGACGGTCCGGAAGATCTCGCTGACCACGTCGTCCTTGGTCGGGAAGTAGCGGAAGAAGGTCCGCGGCGAGACGTCGGCGGCGGCGGCGATGTCCTCGACGGTGGTTGCCTCGTAGCCGCGCTCGGTGAACAGCTCGCTGGCCGCGGCGAGGAGCGTCTCCCGGGTGTGCGCCTTCTTGCGTTCCCGCAGGCCCGGGCGCGCCAGTAATGCCGGGTCTGCCGGTAGGACCATTGTCCGCTCGCCCGTCCTTGTCCTGAAAGTTTCGTCTTCCGTGCTGCACACCGGGGCCAGTCCAACCCGGCGGGTCGGTGACCCCGGGTCTGTGACCTCGGGCTCTCATGACGTCACACCCGGGGGTCCAGTCTTCCTCAACGGTAGAGTAGTAATTTGTCATCGTACTGCTAAGTGTCATACGTATGCCACTTGCGCCCCCAGTGATCAGCGCTGCGCGGGCTTTCCGTCGACGCGGAGGCCGCTGTGTCCGCATCTCCCACCAGCACCAGCACCAGCACCAGCACCGCCACGGGCCCGGCCACGAACGCCGGGTCCCCGCGCCGGTCGGCCGGCGCCGATCCGGGCGGTCGGTTCGAGCGGCTGCGGTCCAATCCATGGCTGACGCTGATCAGCGTCGCGCTCGGCGTGGTCATGGTCGGCCTCGACGGAACGGTCGTGTCGATCGCCAACCCGTTCATCGCCCGCGACCTCGGCGCCAGCCTGGAAAGTCTGCAGTGGGTGACCAACGCCTATCTGCTGGCCCTGGCCGTGCTGCTGGTCGTCGGCGGCAAGCTCGGTGACCGGTTCGGCCGCAAGAAGGTGTTCCTCACCGGCATCGTCGGTTTCGCGGCCGCCTCGCTGCTGGTCGGCCTGTCCGGCACCATCGGCGAGGTCATCGTGTGGCGGGCGCTGCAGGGGGTGTTCGGTGCCCTGCTGATGCCGAACACGCTGGCGCTGCTGCGCTCGGTGTTCCCGGCCGAGAAGCTGAACTCGGCCATCGGCATCTGGGGCGCGAGCTCCGCCATCTCGATCGCCGCCGGCCCGATCATCGGCGGGCTGCTCGTCGAGAACGTCTCCTGGGAGTCGGTGTTCTACCTCAACGTCCCGGTCGGGGTGATCGCGCTGGGAGTCGGCCTCGCCGTCGTGCGGGAAAGCAAGGACGAGCGGCCGGGGCAGCGCTTCGACCCGCTCGGTCTGGTGCTGCTCTCCGGCGGGCTGTTCGCCCTGGTCTTCGGGGTGGTCAAGGCGCAGACCTGGGGCTGGAGCAGCCCCTCGACGTTCGGTTTTCTCGCTGGCGCCGTCGTGCTGCTGGCGCTGTTCGCCCTTGCCGAGAGCCGGGTCGCCCAGCCGCTGCTGCCGCTGTCGCTGTTTCGCAACCGGTCGATCGCCCTGGGCAGCGCGCTTGTGATGGTGAACTTCTTCGCGATGTTCGGCGTGCTGTTCTTCGTCACGCTGTATCTGCAGAACGTCCATGGCTACTCGGCGGTCGGCGCCGGCGTGCGGCTACTGCCGCTCACCGTGGTGTTCATGATCGGCAGCCCGGTCGGCGCGAGCCTGACCACGCGGTTCGGTCCACGGGTACCGATCGGGATCGGCCTGTTCTTCACCTCGGCGGCGCTGTTCGGCCTGACGCTGCTCGACACCGACTCGTCCTACCTGCACCTGTGGCCGTCGCTGCTGGCGCTCGGGGTCGGGGTCTCCTTCGTCGCCGTCGCCTCGGCCGAGGCGATCGTCGGCAACGCGCCGATCGAACTGTCCGGGGTGGCCGGCGGCCTGCAGAGCACGGCGATGCAGCTCGGCGGCGCCATCGGCACCTCGGTGCTCGGCTCGGTGCTGACCTCGCGGATCAGCGGCGTGCTGGTCGACAAGCTGGTCGGTGCGGGCGCACCGGAGCGGACCGCGACCCAGCTCACCGGGGCGGCCGAGACCATCAGTCAGGGGGTCGTGCCGCCGACGCCGCCGGGCACGTCCGCCCGCGTCGGCGAGGCACTGGCCACCGGCTCGCACGCCGCCTTCATGTCCGGCCTGCACGTCGCGCTACTGGTCGGCGCGGTCGTCACCCTGCTCGGCGCCTGCGCCGCGCCGCTGATCCGCTCCAGTGGCCGCCCCACCGAGGGCGGGGCCTTCGCCGCCGGCTGAGCCGGCGGCGCGAGGTCAGCAGGCCAGAGCCAGATAGCGCGGGTCCAGGGAGACGAATCCGGATCTGCCGTCTTCCGCGACAGCGAACCAGTAGCGTTTAGCATTGGATTCGACACTTTTTGTGACCATCAGGTGAGTCCCGCGAAGCAGCTTCTTGGAGACCTCATCGCCGACAGGATGCCCGTGTTCGTCGCGCAGGGCCACATCCTCGGCGGTCACCACGTAGCGACGGCAGGGCCCCTCAGGGCTGGGCGAGGCCGCGACTCGAGTGCGTAGCGGCGGCGGTGTCGAGCTGCTGCCGGCCGGGCGTCCGGTGCCATAACCGCGGACTGCCAGGCATCCAGCGGCCATGAGGACGACGACCACCACCGCGGCCACTGACCCTCCTCTGCGCCAGGTGCGCAGTTTCGACCGGCCGCCCCGCGGCGTCGCCCCAGCTACATCGTTCGGATCACTGCGGTTCGGATCACCCGCCTCCTGGTCGCTCGCGGTTGCCGAATCGGCGGCGGGCATGGTCCTTGTGGCTCGGGCCTGCCGTAGGAGGCCCAGCAGCCGATCCCGTTCGCCACGGTCCGTCACCTTCGCCTGTTCGCATACCGCCAGCAACAGGCTCTCCTCCGGCAGGCTCCGGCCGGTCCGGTAACGGCTGAGCGTGGGTGCGGACCTGCCGACCCGAGGTGCCAGCCGCTCCTGGGTCAGGCCCGTCGCGTCCAGCAGGCGGGCGAACTCCTGGGCAAACAACGACTGTGCCGCGGCATCCGCGGTGACAACGATCGCGCCTGCTCGAGGCGTCTCCTTCATCAATCCCCTGCCGGCCCGCCTGCACCGGACCTTGCACGATCGGGCATTCGTGCAGGTCAGCCCCAATGAAATCTTTCATCCCCGCAATACGCGCCATCGCTGTTCCCAGGGCCGCGCAGATCGCGGATCGTCTGGCTCGCCCACCCCGCGGTTGGCGGGAAGGCGAAGCCCCACGATCGAAAGGACGGACGATGACCGAGCCGTACCCGCGAACGAGGCCGAAAGACGCCGCGGCCACAGCCCTGGGATCCGACGGGACATACCCACGGCAGCGCCGCCGGCTACTCGCGGTACTGCTGTTGGCACCCCTGATGCTACTGGTGGCGGCGGTTCCATCCTCGGCCGGCACAACGAGCAGAAGCGTCAGGTCGGACTTCACCCTGCTGCGGAGCGCTCCGCGGAGCTGGGTGGTCGGTACCGCGTATCGCGGCTGGTCCTACGAGGAGGTCTCGAAAGCCGGTACGTACACGTGGGCCAGAATTGGTGGAGACCTCCACCATTGCCTCTGGATCAGCCAGAGCAGCGCGACCGGAGCACCCGGACGTCCTGTCTCCGGGAGCTGCCCACCGGCCCAGAAGGTTCCTCTTGCTGTCTTCATCAGCACGTTCACTGACGGCCGCACGTGGTCGAACGCCAAAGGCAACGACGGACGGCCGGCCCGTCTCAGCCCGCACGGCGACTGCGCGGTCCACAACGGCACGGTCGACGGATGGGGAAACGTGCAGCCATGGCTTACGCGGTCCGTCCCCTCACATCAGCTCGTTGGAGCCCTCACGATCGGCCGGGACGGCGTGCGGACGGTCGGCAAAAATCAGGTGCTGGTTCGCTACGCGAGCAGAGACGGCAGGTACGTGATGGTGCGCGCGGCCCGATACGGCAAGAACGACGGCGATGGCCACCAGAGCTGGTTCTTCGTTCAGAGCTCCTGCCTACAGCTGCCGAAGGCCGACCAGCAGCGCTGACCTCCGGCACCGGTTCACCGCGTTGACCGACATGATGATCCGCAGGCCTGGCCGCTGATGCCCCAGGCAGTCGGACGACCGGTGGGCGGGCAGCCGTCCGCACCACCGGTCGTCCCGCCGGCTAGCCGAACTCGCGCAGGTAGCGGCCCAGTGCCATCACCGGCCAGACCAGCCGGTAGCCGTAGTAGTTGAGGTAGAAGTCGCCGGGGAACCCGGTGCCGGTGAAGTACGGCTCGTCCCAGTTGCCGTCGGGCTGCTGGTGCTGCGCCAGCCACCGGGCCCCGCGGGCGAGCGCCTCGACGACCTCGGGCCGCCGGTCGGTGGCCAGCAGGCCGAGCATCCCCCACGCCGTCTGCGACGGGGTGGTCTCGCCGCGGCCCGCCCAGGCCCGGTCGTCGTAGGAGCGCACGTCCTCGCCCCAGCCGCCGTCGGCGTTCTGGTGGGCGAGCAGCCAGTCGGCGCCGGCCTGCATCACCGGGTCGTCCGGCGCGATGCCGGCCGCCCGCAGCGCCGGCAGCACGTTGCCGGTGCCGTACACATAGTTGACGCCCCAGCGGCCGAACCAGGACCCGTCGTCCTCCTGGTGGTCGAGCAGCCACTGGATGCCGCGCTGGGTGCGCGGGTCGTTGACCCGGCCCGCCTCGGCGAGCAGCTCGACGACGTGCGCGGTGACGTCGGCGGACGGCGGGTCGGTGAGCGCGCCGAAGTCCCCGAACGGGATCTCGTAGACGAGCGTGGAGGTGTTGTCCGAGTCGTAGGCGCCCCAGCCGCCGTCGCTGGACTGCATCCCGAACAGCCAGGTGATGGCCCGCTCCATCGACGCGTTCAGGTCCTTGGACCGAGGGTGGCGCACCTTGCGCAGAGCGAGCAGCACGGCCGCGGTGTCGTCGGTGTCGGGGTAGGTGTCGTTCTCGAACTCGAACGCCCACCCACTGGCCTCAAGATCCGGGTGGTTCACCGCCCAGTCCCCGCGCTTGTCCCGGATCTCCTGGCCGAGCAGGTAGTCGGCGGTACGCAGCAACGCCGGGTGGTCGTCGGCGATGCCGGCGGTCTCCCCCGCGTCGGCGAGAGCGATCATGGCCAGCGCCGTGTCCCAGATCGGTGACTGCGACGCCTCGACCATCCGCGCGCCCTGCGGCATCTCGACGCTGTAGTCCTCGAGGGCCTGCAGCGCGGCGGTGAGCACCGGGTGATCGAGGGAGTAGCCGAGCAGGTGCAGGGCGATGATCGAGTAGACGGCCGGCGGCTGGATCCCGCCGAAGCACCCGTCCGCCTCCTGCCGGGTGACGATCCACCGTTCCGCGGCCCGGATGGCCTGCGTGCGCAGCGGCCGGACCGGCATCGAGTGGTAGCGGTGCAGCGCCTTGTCGACCCCGCGGAACACCTCCCGCCAGGCCACCTTCGAGCGCAGCTTCGCCGCCCAACCACCGTCGGCGCCGGCCGCGAGCGGGCCCGCCACGGGCGTTCCGGCCGCGTTGGTCACCGTCCCCTTCACCACGACCTCGTCGGCCAGGGCGACGGCGACCGCCTCGGCATCGGCGGTTCCCGTTCCGGTTCCGGTTCCGGTGGCGCGGGCGATCTCGACGGCTGGGTTCAGCCGGCCGGCGGGGACGTCCAGTTCATCAAGGTCGAACGGGGCGGTGTGCACGGGACGCAGCGCCAACACGATCGTGAGCGGGACGATCGTCTGACGCGCCCAGGTCGAGAACGAGTAGATGTTCAGCGGCGCGGTCGGCGGCAGGAACATGATCTCCGGCGGGAGGACCGGCAGGTCCTCCCAGCGCCACCAGCCGAACAGCGCCAGCCAGATGCGGGTGAACACCCGGGTCTGCGGGATGCCGCCGTGCGCCCGGATCCACTCGCCGGCCAGCCGCATGTGCTCGGCGTCCAGGTCGTCGCCGGCGAGGCGCAGGCCGATGTACGACTCGAGGGTGGCCGACAGGTCACCGGGGCCGCCGTAGAACAGCGGCCACGCGCCGTCGGAACGCTGACGCGAGCGGATGAACCGCGCGGACGCTTCGGTCGCCGCCTCGGTACGGATCCCGAGGAACTCCCGTAGCAGCAGGTCCTCGGCGTCCATCGTCGTGTTGCTCTCGAGGTCGAACTTCCACCAGCCGGCCTTGTCCTGCCGGTTCAGCAGATGCTCGACCCCGCGCCGCAGCGTCTGCCCGAGAGTGTTGGCGGGCGCATTCTCGGCGGCGGGCGTCGCGCGTGCCCTGCCCTGCTCGGGGATGGGGGTGATCGCGGCGCCGGTGATCTCAGGGGATGCCATGGGATGTCTTCCTCGTACCTGTGTCGAGCGGACAGGGGCTGGAGATCCGCCGCAAGCGGGCTTGGTCAGAGTGGTTCAGACCTGAACAAATCGGAAGGACAGGGCCGTGAATGGGCAAGCTGGTGGCCATGGCTGGCCGGTGATGCCTCCGCCTCGTCCGGGCCTGGTGGGCGCGGCCTCGGTGGTTACGTGCGGCTGGCCGCCAGGATGGCTCTTGGTGGGACGAGCCGGCCGGACGCCCCCTGGATGGCCGGCGACCTGCCGGGACCGGCACCCGAAGCGGGCGATCTGCCAGGGCCGGCGACGGAGGCCGGCGCCCTGCCGGGCCCGCTCGAGGTCGGTGACCGACCCGGACCGGGCAGGGCCGCGGCCCGGCCAGGACCGGGCGAGACCGGCGGACGGCCGGGGTCGGCGACGGCGGCGGCTGCCGGGGCGGCTGCGGGGGCGACCGCGGTGGGACCGAGCCGGTCGAGGCAGGCCTCGACCGTGGTGAGCAGCACCTGCAGGTCCGTGCTGTTGGCCGCGCACCAGGATCGGATCGCCACCTGCACCGCGGCCAGGAAGACCGAGACGGTCAACCGGGCGTCCAGTTCCGGCAGCGGCAGCGCCACCGGTGCCTGCACGGCACTCGCAACATCACCGGCCGGCTCACTGACCGCCAGTTCGGCGGCCAGCCGGTCGCCGACGGCGATCAGTCGGTGCAGTACCGCGCCGGCCAGCGGCGACGCGCCGCCGACGGGCAGCAGATGATCGGCGTACTGACGCAGGGAGGCGCCGTCCGGGGACATCAGCCCCCAGGCGCTCAACGCCGCGTTACGCAGGGCGAGCAGCGGAGGTTCGTCCACCGGCCGGCGGCGCAGGGCCGCGACCGTGAGGTCACCCATCTCCTCCAGCGGCGCGAGGGCGATGGCCTCCTTGCTGGTGAAGTAGCGGAACAGCGTCCGCACGGAGACGTCCGCCCCCGCGGCTATCTCCTCCACCGTGGTCGCCTCAAAGCCCTTCTCGGTGAACAGCTCGTGCGCAACCTCGATGATTGCCTGCCGGGTACGCCGCTTCTTGCGCTCCCGCAGGCCCTCCACGTTTCCCGTCGACACTGTTCCCCCCCACCTGCGCGAGCCGATCGCAGCCCCGCGCCCAACGTACGCCGGCAACCGGCAACTGGCACCGACTGACAGTTTTCTGACTATCTTGACACCCTGCCGCGTGGCCTCCCCCGGCCGGGTATGTAGGCCCCAACCAGGCAGGACGCAGTTCGTGTCCCAGACCTCGACCGAACGTGACCGGCGTCCCATCGACCCTGGCCGCACCGATAGGTGCCAGCCGAGCGATCATCCGAAGATTCGACGTGCCGCCCGGACGTACCGAACTCCGACGACGTACCGGACCCCGACGACGTACCGAACCCCGACGACGTACCGAACCCGACGGGTCAGGCAGACGACAGCACCCGTTGGACGGCCTCCAGGCTTGCTCCCCCGTCGGCGTTGAACGCGATCCGGGCCTGCGGTGCGCCCAGATGCACGACGTTGACGACGGCCTCGAAGAACTCCAGCAGCTGCTCGGGCCTGCGGATGCCGCCGCCGACGACGACCACATCCCATGCCTGTGCAACCACCGCCTGCCGGACCTGGTCGAGCGCCGAGGCATCCAGCCGCACGAGCACCTGCTCGGCCGCAAAGCCCGCCGCGGCCAGACGCTCGAGCCCGTAGGTGAGGCCGCGCCCGACCGCGGCGGAATCGATGCCGGGAATCGGGTTCGGATCCAGCCCGACAATCAGCACTCGCGATTCGGCCACGTCGCCACAATAGGTCGCCCTTCACCTGGTCAGCCCACTCCACGCCGTCAGAATCCGGACACGACACCATCCCGATATCCACCCGAGGCATCCTTCCCGGCCGCAGGCATGGATGCGGTGCGATCCTGCACGCCTGGCGTCTCCTGTCGAGGCGCGTCGCGGGTGCGCAGGTGCCGCGGTTGACGTCGCCGCGCCGCGCATCGGTGGCCGCAATTGGGCCTAGTCTGAACAGGTGACCGTTGTGAAGATCAATGCCATCGAGGTGCCCGAGGGCGCCGGCCCCGAGCTGGAGAAGCGCTTCGCCAACCGCCTGCACGCGGTGGACGGCCAGCCCGGCTTCGTCTCGTTCGAGCTGCTGCGTCCCGTGAAGGGCGACAACCGCTACTTCGTCGTGACCCACTGGGACAGCGAGGAGTCCTTCCAGGCCTGGCTCACCGGCCCGGCCATGGAGGCACACTCCGGCGAGCGCGCCCGCCCGGTCTCCTCCGGCGCGTCCCTGCTCGAGTTCGAGGTCGTCCAACGTTCGGTGGCCGGCGGCTCCGCATAGTACTGGCGCACCGGCCGGCTGGCCACGCGCCCGCCGGCCGGGACTCCCCGTTCACGGTGGATCTCCCCGCCCGCCGCCAGGTGGTTCCGCTCACCCCGAGCGGCGCCTGTCCAGCCCGTTCTCGGCGAACAGCCCGATAGCGGCAGCAATGTGATCGCATGCACCCGCCGCCCCGCCCGACGCTTTCCGTTACGGAGAGTTGCAATCTGGCCCGGCGGTCCATGTCGTCATCCGATCGTCGGCAGTCTGTTCACGCGGCCGGCCACTGCCTTCTGCGACGTCGGCGGCCCACTGCAACGCTGGCCCTCTGCGACGTCAGCGGCTTGCGCCTGTCCTCGCGTGGCTCGTCCGGAACCCCAGGCCCCTGTGCCACATGGTCGACGCACGCCACCTGACAAACGCGTTGCCTGCGGTGCGTGACGACCGGACACGTGCCGCCAATACATTCCGGCGGGGTTCTCCCCCCTGTCATGGGATTTTGGCTGCGAAGCGGCACCAATCACCTGGCATCGTTGTCAGTTGTTGAGGTGGCTCCTCGGGGGAGGCGGACGCCCGTGATGGCAGTTGACCAGGGCAGAGACGGAAACAAGGGCCGGGCCGGGCCGATGGCGAACATCGTTCGGCGAAGTACGGCGCTGTACCGATATGCAGGGGTCGAGGCAAAGGCCGGCGGCCGACGCAGGGCCACCCGGCGCCACCAGGCAGGTTGGGTGAGCCAGGACCCGGCGGTGTCGCAGCAGTGCTCCTCATTCACCACAATGTCATTTTCTAACTTTTTCCGTACGACCACACGACGCCGACGAACCACTCCGGCACCCGGTGGGAGAATGAACCCGCAGGTTTTCGGGAAATCGGAGACGGACGTTTCGGAACCAAAAGAACACCACAGGAGGAGATATGACCCTACCCACGCTCCGCATACGTACTTCTATCTGTGCCAATCAGACGCATCAGGACGTCATCGCCTGTGTCGAAGGGGGAGCAGACGCAATAGGAGTGCTCGTCCAGGTCAGGCACCGTGCCGAGGACGCGGTGGACCTGGCGACGGCCGCGGAGCTCCTTCGCCGTGTGCCCCCGTATGTAGGCCGATACGCGGTCACCCACGCGACCGCTGTCGACGAGATACTCGACCTCGCCCGGCTTCCCATCGACACCATCCAGCTTCATGGCGATGTGGACCCCGCCACGATTCCCGTTCTCCGCGCCACCACCCCACACATACGTCTACTCAAGGCCATTCATGTCGTCGATGACCGCGACACCCCGACCAGTGAGCCATGGAGCTCGCTGGTGGATGGTCTGGTGCTGGACTCGGTCAACTACACGGAGAACCGGATCGGGGGCACCGGACTCACCCACGACTGGTCGGTCTCGGCGGGAATAGTCAAGGAATCGCTCATCCCGGTCATTCTCGCGGGAGGGCTCCGCCCGGAGAACGTCGGTGAAGCTGTCCGAACAGTACGGCCCTGGGGAGTGAACGTCAACAGCGGGGTCGAGCGGAACGGCGCCAAAATTCTCGACCTGGTCGAAGGTTTTGTGCGGAGTGCCAATGCAGATATCAATAGATAGAAGGATCGATCTCGCCTGCCGCTGGCTCGAGGAGGCCGAGTCGCCAGCCGGAGGATGGGGGTGGGTGGCCGACGTCAGCCCCAATCCGCAGAACACGGCCGAGGTCGTGGTGGCGCTCTCGCACACAGGAAGTTCGGCTACGGAACTCGAGCGTCTTCTGGATGCGCTGGCCACGTGGGAGGTCGTCTGGCCAGACGGCCGGCGATGGGTGTTCGACACGCCCATCGACCAGGCCTGGCGCCTGCGTGGACTGTGCCGATTACCGAAGACACGGGCCCGCGACCAGCACATAAGCCGAACGCTTCGCGATCTGCGGAGAAAGTTCACCGGCCGCGGCTGGTCTCTCGCGCCGACCCTCGGCGAGTCCTCGTTCGCGACCGCGGTGGTCCTCGTCGCGGTCGGCGAGTTGTCCGTCCGCGAGTCCGTACCGGCGCTTGCGCTGCACTACATGGCGGCCTGGCAGTGGCTCCTGACAGATCTGGGCCGTCCCAGTAACCTGGACTGCGCCATCGCGCACACGTCATGGGCGCTGCTGGCGCTCTCGGAGCCCGCCTTCTCACAATGGCGGAACAGCGCCTACCGGCGCGCCGTGAAGGTGGGCCTGCAGCGGCTGCTCGACGCACTTGCCGGCCCCATCCCGGTCGAGGAAGAACAGTTCTCTCGTGGGCCGATTCGGGACAAGTGGCGGCACCCGAACCTGGCCATCGTCATTCAGGCGGTCCTGCGAATCGAACCCTCACAGCTTTTCAACCCGGCAGTTCGCCAGCATTTCGGCGAACTGATGCGGCATCAACGTACTGGAACCGATGGCGAAGAGGGAGCCTTCGCGCTCAACGAAGCAGGCCCGGCGACCACATATTCCACCACCCATGGCATACAGACGATGGTGATGGTGAAGCAGGCGTTCGCACAGGCGTCACCCGGTGATGTGCTCGAGCTCTTCTGCCGCATTGACGGGCGCCATCACACCGACGCCCAGCAGATCGCCCCCACCTTCGGCGGGAACGCGATCATCATGAACAGCACGGCTGGTCTCGCCGTCGGCACGCTGTTCACGACCACGATCTCCATTTTCACTACCTTCATGCTGGGCGGAATCGCCCTCACCGACATATCACGCAAGGTCCTCGCCTGCACTCTCGTCTATTTCCTCGCGATCGGATGGTACGGCTACCTGGCCGCCCGACTGCCACGTACTCCAAATCGGAACATAGCACTGTCGATCTATGGTGCTGTCACTGCGGTAGCTTTGCCCATCGTCACATATCTCGTCACCTGAGGATGTCGGATGTCACTGCTCGACAGATGGAAGAACCTTGCCGAGGACTGGTCCTCCTGGGCGCGCGACCCCGGCCATGACTTCTACTTCTGGCATTTCAATCTGCCGTCGCTGCTGAGGATGGTTCCACCAGAGGCGAAGCGGGCACTCGATCTGGGCTGCGGCGAGGGCAGGGTGAGCAGGCATCTGCTCCGGGCCGGAGTCGACGTCGTCGGACTGGACATCTCTCCGTACCTGGTCCGCAAGGCCCTGGACGGAGATCCGCCCCTTCGGACGATCCTCGCCGACGGAACCGATCTCCCCTTCCGGAACGGCGTCTTCGATCTTGTCATCGCATCGATGTCCCTCCAGGACATCACCGATGCGCCGAAGGCCATCGACGAAGCCAGCCGCGTTCTCGAACCCGGTGGCACGCTGTGCCTCTCCGTCGTCCACCCACTCTCGTCGTGGCAGGCCATCTCATCCCGGCCGGACAGTGATCACACCAGCTATTTCGAGGAGAGGGACTATGACGAACACGTCTATATAGGTGAGAAGTCCATACATCTGCACAGTGCGCACCGGACCGTCAGCAGCTATTTTCTGATGCTCGCGGAAGCCGGTCTCGTGTGTGACTACATGGCCGAGCCCCGGCCGAGCGCCGCCATGGTGCAAAAGTACCCTGGCCTTGCCGACATGCGGAGGAACCCTCGTTTCCTGCATATTCGTGGCCGTAAGGTGAGCCTTCCGGCTGCCGGGGCGTAACCGTTTCGAAACCTTCGGATGGCTCGTGCTCCTCCAGCCGGCCCGCCCGCACTCGGGTGGATGCTCGCCCGGTGCCGTCGCGGACAGGAGCGACGTCCCGCAGGCCAGCCCGTTCCGCCTGTTCCGCCACCAGGCGAGGCCCACGCCCGGCAGGAAGTGGCCAACGGGTCACGACGACCTGTTCGGCTTGGTACGAACACATCCACTCAGCCGCACCTGATGGATGGAGAGCCGAACAATCATGGTCTCGGCCCTTGTCGTCATCTCCCTCGTTCTGACCGGCCTGGTCGCCGGCACGATGACCATCGGTCTGGTCGCCGTGCGGCCCGCGATGCACACCCTGCCCGCGACCACCTACGTGACCGTCAAGCAGGCGTTCGACGTGAGCTACCCGAAGTTCATGAAACCCCTGCAGATCACCAGCCTCCTCTCGACGATCGCCCTCGCCGTGGCCGCCGCCGTGACCGGCCCCGCCACCGGCGCGATCCTCGCCGCGATCGCCGCGGTGGCCGTCTTCACCAACATCATCGTCACCGTCCGAGGTGACCTCCCCATCAACAACGCGATGGCCACCTGGACCCCGGACGCGCCCCCCAGCGACTGGCAGTCCCACCGCGCCCGCTGGGACTTCTTCAACTCCATCCGCACGGTCGCCGCCCTCACCGCCCTGGTCCTGCTCGCCCTGGTGGCCACCACGACCTGACGCGTTCTTCCTCTGCTCGGCCGCCCCGCCAACGGCGAGGACGGCGTCAGTCACCTGTCCAGGCGGCGTGCTTCCGATCAGGCCCCGGTCCGGGCCAGGAATCGGCCGGCGACCGCAGGGACTCCCAGGCAGCTGAGCACCAGGTCGAACGGGACCGTGCAGGACCATCCCCTCGGTGAGGCCGCCGAGGATCTGGGTGGGAGCCAGCGGCCAGTCCGCCAGACCCCGGTCATCGGCGGGGTCGGCACCGAGCTCGCTGACGAAAAACGCCTGCGGGCTGGTCACCTCGATGCCGAGAAAGCTCACGACCGGACACCCTGGGAGCCACGACCGCAGACCCTGGGAGCGTAGGACCGCGCGCCCGTTGCCACCGGCGCTGCTGTCCCCGGCCGGGCGGGCATGGCATCAGACCGGACAGGGTTCACGTGGCGAGCATCACCCATCAGAGGTGGGCGACGGGGCTCGCCGTGTGGACCGATCGGAGAATATGCGGATCGTGTCCGTTCCCATGCACACCGAAGCAGGAGGCCGCGAAGTGTCCACCGTCGAAGATCGCGTCAAGAATGTGGTCGCGGAGCAGCTGAACGTCAAGACGGAGGAGGTGACGAACAGCGCGTCCTTCGTCGACGACCTGGGAGCGGACTCCCTGGACCTTGTCGAGCTGGGCGTGGCCCTGGAAGAGGAGTTCTCCATCGGTATCTCCGACGAGGACGCCGAGGAGATCAACACCGTGCAGGATGCCATCAACTGGATCAACGCGCACCGACGGTGGGCATAGGCAAGACCAGGCACCCGGATCAGCGAGGCGACGGCCAGAACGCCGCCTGTTTCCAGGCCACGGCGCACCCAGAAGGTGAGCGTTGCCGGGGTGCCCCGGGCCTCGAACAGGACGAAGAGAGCCGCGATAATGATCACGGCCGCGATCCAGCCGGAGACCGATCCGGCCTGCCAGCACCGCCAGGCTGCCAGCGCCACCAGCACGGCCCACACCACGCCGGGGATCACCTCCCGCGTCCAGGGCGGCAGACGTATCCGGGGTTACCGGCGGGAGGAACCGTCCAGCAGCAGCCCAGTGATCATCCCGTCGGCGTCCGTCCGCACCCACGCCAGGACCTTGCCGGCCGGTCCGTCGACGACCAGGCCGTCCGCGCTGTCGCTGACCGTCCAGAAGCACCCGACCCGCTCCCGGGTCGCCGCGACGATCCCGCGAAGCCGCTGTGACCCGACGCCGGCCACGACCGGACCCGCAAGCACAGGCCATTCTTCCGAGCCGGCGCGCAGGAACCGCAGCAACAACTCGGAATCCGACCGCACAGCGTCCATCGCCCCAGTCTCCAGGTCCACGTCCCGGCTGGCGCCGGCCTACGCTGGTCGGCTGTCCGACGCCGACGCCGACGCCTGGACCCTGCGGGTTCGGTGGTCGGTGCAATGCGAGAAAACCGAGCGGGACGTCGCTGCCGCCGCGATGGACGCCTTTCTGACCGCCCACCCCGCACGACAACGGAGCCACAGCCACACACAGACCAACCGAAAAAACTAAAAATCAACAAAGATTGGACTTCAACTCACGATCATTCGACTGAGATACGAAAGATCTGGGCTGGTCCCAGCGATGACCAGGCAGAATGGGTCGAATCGTCGCAATGACCAGGATGGGGGCCCAGGGTGAAGACTGACGTAGTCAAGCCGAAGGAAGTCTTCTACAACCCGACTCAGCTCGTCGTCCCCCTTTTTCAGCGGCCCTATGTCTGGTCAAAGGAGACGCAGTGGGAGCCGCTCTGGCAGGACATCGTCCGGCTCATCCAGGTGATCTCGGAGCACAACCCATTGGCGACGCACTTCCTCGGCGCGATCGTCATCCAGCAGATGCCGACCACGCTCGGCGCCCTCCCGGCGTGGAACGTCATCGATGGCCAGCAACGCCTCACAACGCTCCAGCTTCTCCTCGACGCGCTCCACTCCGAGCTGCTGCGTCGCCATTGGCCGGCGCTCGCCGAGCAGATCGAGCCGCTCGTGGAGAATCCCCCCGCCTATCGCGAGACCGAGACCGACCGGTACAAACTTTGGCCGACGAACCGCGACCGCGACGGGTTCGCCTCGGTCATGTCCGCCACCACCCCGGTCGACTACTCGAAGGTCGCGAAGTCCCGACTCGGTGACGCCCACAGGTTTTTCGCGGAGTCAATCGCGGCCTGGCTCGGTGACGGCAACCACGCTGAACGTCGTGCCCGAATTCTTGTCGCCACCATTATGGATCGGCTTGAGATCGCGAGTATTCGACTCGACACGAACGAGGACGCTCAAGCGATCTTCGAGACGCTGAACGCCCGCGGTACACCGCTCTCTGCCGCCGACCTCATCAAGAACTTCGTCTTCCAGAACCTCCCTGGCAACTCGGCCGACATAGAGAAGGCTTACCTGAAGTATTGGGCCGATTTCGAGACGCCATGGTGGGAGACGGAGATCACCACTGGCCGAATCAAAAACCCCCGCGCTTCGCTCTTCCTTTGGCAGTGGCTCACCGCCCGCACCCTGCTCGACTTTCCGATCCGCGAGGTCTTCACACAGTTCAAGCACTACGTCAACACTGTTGCGAAGGACATCGGAGCATTCCTTCCGCAGATCAAGGCCGCCGCCGACCGCTACCGGGCGATCATCGAGGGCGCCGAGCAGCCGCACGGCCCACTTTCTCGGGCGGAGCTGTTCAGCTACCGGGTCGGCACGCTCGACTCGGAGATCGGCCGCCCGCTCCTCATCTGGCTCGACGAGCCCGAACAGGCCACCGTCCCGGCGGCGGATCGAAACCGCATCCTCGGCATCCTGGAGAGCTGGTTCGTACGCCGCACCCTTGTCAAGGCACCGTCGCAGGGCTCGAACCGCTTCGTCATCGATCTCCTCCAGCACCTCAGTGGCCAGCCCAAGGAAGCCCTCGCTGACGCAGTCGAGGCGTACCTTGTCAGCAATCACACTGCGGTCGGCTACTGGCCGGGCGACGACGAAATCCGTGCCGCACTGACGGGCGCCACCGCGTACGGGAAATACCTGCGCGTCCGCCTTCGCATGGTGCTCGAGGCGCTCGAAGACGCCAAGCGCGGTTACCCGGACGGCGCGAAACTCGCGATGGGGCCGGTAGCCCGAGGAAAGGGCAGCATCGAGCACCTAATGCCGCAGAAGTGGGGGAAGAGTTGGCCAGCTTCTTTTACCCCGAACGAGAAGGCCGAACGCGACCGTGTTGTACAGCAGCTCGGTAACCTGACCTTGGTCACGCCGCCGTTGAACGCCAAGATGTCGAATGGACCATGGAGCACAAAGCGGCTCCACCTTGAGTCGGTCAGCGACGTGCTTATCACGAATGAGGCGCTGAAGCTTGGCAATCCAGTGTGGGACGAGGCGAAGATCCAGAAACGCACGGCTCTCTTGATCGGCCAGATCCTCCAGGTGTGGCCGGCTCCCGCTGGACACGTCGGGCTCACAGCGGCGACGACCGCCGCACCGAGCACGGTAACCGTCGATGTTGCGCAACTCGTCGCCGAGGGTTGGTTAAGGGCGGGCACCGTACTCAAGCAGAGTTACCGGGCGGCATACATCGAGGATCGCGAAGCCATAGCGGTTGTCGCGCAGGACGGTCGCATCTACATCGGCGAGAAGGCATACAACACGCCTTCGGGGGCAGCCCAGGCACTCAACAGCGGTCGCTCGATCAACGGCTGGTGGTTTTGGGCGATTGCCGACTCCGGAAAACGACTTTA
Organism: Frankia sp. R82; assembly: GCF_023716925.1. Taxonomy (GTDB): domain Bacteria; phylum Actinomycetota; class Actinomycetes; order Frankiales; family Frankiaceae; genus Frankia. Next base: position 25,857 of record NZ_JAMQQG010000281.1, on the reverse strand, counting down.
TGATCTCCGTAACGAGTACCTACAGAACATCGGCGAGGGGGACGCACAGGTTGTCGACGAGGTGCCGCCCGACGCGGGGCATACGTTCGTCGACGATGCGGTCGAGTGACATTCTCGCGCATGCAGGTGATCGCGTGTGGAGTGGGACTCTGCTGTGTTCGTCTCGGCCGACCTGGCGACGGGCTCCGGTACGGTCGGCTTGGCCGCCGCGACGAGGCCCCGAACGGACTGGACCGTCTCCGCAGCCGGGAGCCGATCGGCAGCCGTCACCGTGACCAGGTGCGTCCGACGCCGCAGTTCGGGCGCGGCGCTCACCCTCGCGTCAGCGCCGGCCGGGTTCGAACTCCGCAAGAGCGACGAACTCGGCGAGAACCTGCTGTCCTGCCGACGCCTCCACGAGCTTCGCCACGGAAACACGTCGATTCTCCTCGACCAAGGCGTCGACATCACCGTCGTCTCGAAGCGCCTCGGCCACGGGTCGACCACCATCACCGGCACGCTCTACACCGGCCAGCGCGCGGCCCAGACGATGGCCGCCGCGGTACCGCGACAGTAGACGCAACTCGACATGGCCGGGTAGTCACCGGCGCTGCCGCCGCAGCTCCCCGACAACGCCGACCCCGACCGGCTACACAACGATCTTGGAGGACTGCCACGCCATGCCCGGGGGTTTCGGGGGTTGTCCCCCCAGCCAGCATCGCGGCAGGTGGGAAGCTACCCGAAGGGCACCGACCAGCGGAATCCAGCGAGTGGAGACGCGGGGATTTGAACCCCGAACCCCTGCCTTGCAAAGGCAGTGCTCTGCCAATTGAGCTACGCCCCCTCAGCCGCGCCACCCAATCAACCTGCCGTCCCGCAGCGGGACCAGCAGGCGCACCGAGCGGAGCGCTTCTACAGACTACGGCATGCGTCGGGCCTCCGGCCGACGGCCGTCGGCAGCGCTGAGGCGGGTGGCGCAGGGCCAGACTCGGCCAGCAGACCCGCGGCGGCGCGCGGGGCTCGGCCACGTCCGTCGTGCGATGGCACCCGAAGATCAGCGGGGGCCGGAGGCGGGCGGCGGGCGGCGGGGGTCAGAGTTCGACGATGCCCACATCGGCGACGAGGGTGCCGGTCAGGCCGGCGGGGGCGGCCAGCTGCAGTTCGACGCGGGTGGTGGGGGGCAGGTCCTCGATGACGCGCAGGGGGATGTGCACCGAGGCGCGGGCGCCGATCGGGAAGTAGCGCATGGGGGTGCCGTCGCGGTGCAGGATCGCGCAGATCAGCTCGTCGGTGGAGTTGCCGCCGCGGAAGTACAACGGCTGGGCGGTGGTGCCGTCGGGCACGACGTAGGTGAAGGTGGAGCCGAGGGAGAACGGTGCGTTCAGGCCGCGCCCCTCGAACGGGACGATGCCCTGTAGGAAGCGCGCGGTGGTGAACATGTGCCCGCCTCCCACCGCTGCTCTGTGAACGTCGCCATACCCAGGGTAGGCCACGGCGGTGAGCAGCCTGCCGAGGCCGTCGGTCCAGGCCGTCGGTCCAGGCCGTCGGTCCAGGCCGTCGGTCCAGGCCGTCGGGCGGCGGTGTCGGGCGGCGGTGTCGGTGGGGGCCGTTGGTCGGGGGGCGGGGCTGTCCACCGATCGTCCAGGGTTCGGCGTTTTCGCCTGGCATGGCGGGGCGGATGGGTGCACGGTGGTCGTATGGCTGCCCCCACTTCCTTCCGTCCTGACCGCCCCTTCGACGGCCGGCCGTCAGGCACCACGGAACCGGCGAGCCGGACAGATCCAGCGAACCCGGAGTCGAACCAGGAGCTGGAGCCAGACCAGGAGCTGGAGCCGGACTCGGGGCCGGTGCAGGAGTCCGGTGTCGCCGCGGCACTCGCGGCGGCTGGTCCGGGGTCCGGGCCGGCCGGGTCGGGCTATCGGCCCTCCGCCGTCCCGCATGACCTGCTTGCCGGGGTCACGGCGGCGCACCGCCGGCTCGCGGATCTGGTCGCCGGTCTCGACGACACCGCGCTGCGCCGACCCTGCCTGCTGCCGGGGTGGAGCGTCGCGCATCTGCTCACCCATCTGGCCCGTAACGCCGAGAGTCATGCCGGGATGATCGAGGCCGCGTCCGCCGGTGAGGTCAGTGACCAGTATCCGGGCGGTCCGGCGCAGCGCGACGGGGACATCGAGGCCGGTCGCGACGTGCCCGCCACCGTCGCCCGGGTCGCGATCGCCGACGCCGTTGCCCGGCTCGAGCGGGCCTGGGACGCGGTCACCGTCGACGTCTGGCGCACCGGGTTCGGCCGGGTGGGCTCGTACGGTGTCACGTCGCTTGCGGATCTGGTCTTCCTGCGGTGGCGCGAGGTCGAGGTGCACCTGGTCGACCTGGGCCTGACCGATCACGGCGGACCCCGGTGGGCGGATCTCAGCGCTGCCTATGTCGACGCCGAATGGGCCTGGACGGTGCGTGGTCTGCCCGCGCGGGTGCCGCCGGAGTACACCGTGCTGCTGGCACCGGGAGATCGTCCGTCCACCTCGGTGGGACGCGGTGACCAGCTGGTCGTCGTCGACGCCCCCACCGTCCCGACCCTGGTCTGGTTGACGGGCCGCGAGCCCGGTGCCGACGGTTGGCCGCCCCTCGGCCCCTGGCAGTAGGACTCGGCCCCGGGCAGTAGGACCGACGCCGGCGGGTGGACGAGCGGCGCATCGGGTACGCCCCGCGAGCGGGCGGAGCGCGTCAGGCGAGAGAATGCCGGCCGTGTCGGACAACACGGACAACCGGGGTACGGACGGTCGCGATACGGACACCCATCGCGCGGCTCCTCGTCACGGACGCGATCGGCAGACCGCATGATCACGATGGCGCTGTTCAACAACAAGGGGGGCGTCGGCAAGACCACCCTGGCCTACCATCTTGCGCACATGCTGCAGCGGATGGGCCACCGGGTGCTCGCCGTCGATCTTGACCCACAGGCCAACCTCACCGCGCAGTTCCTCGACGAGGACGAGCTGACCATCCTGTGGGGCGAGCCGGAGGACACCGCGTCCTCGGCGCCGAAGCCCTTCGACCTCGACGCGCGCACCCCACGCACGAACCGGCACTCCGGCACGATGGCCAGCGCCATCGGCCCGATCATGGAGGGCGTCGGGGACGTCGACCTGATCACGCCGGTGACGATCGAGGACGGACTGTGGCTGCTGCCGGGGGACGTCGAACTCAGCGTGTTCGAGGATCGGCTGTCCGCCGCCTGGCCGAACAGCTTCCTCGGCAAGGACGTCGCCGCGCTGCGCACCACCACCGCGTTGCACCGGGCGATCGAGAACGGCGCTCGTGCGGTGGGCGCCGAGATCGTGCTGATCGACGTCGGCCCGAACCTCGGCGCGATCAACCGGGCGTCGCTGCTGTCCGCCGACACCGTCCTCATGCCGATCGCCGCCGACCTGTTCTCCCTGCGCGGTCTGCGCAACCTGGGCCCGACCCTGCGGGACTGGCGGTCGACCTGGCAGGGCACCGTGCTGCCGAAGGTGCCCGAGCGGATCGCGGCGCCGCGCGGCCTGATGATGCCGATCGGGTACATCGTCATGCAGCCGCCCACCCGCACCGACCGCCCCGCCAAGTCCCACGACCGCTGGCTCGACCGCATCCCCGAGGTCTTCGCGACCTCGGTGCTGGGCTCGGGCAACCCCGGCGCGCACGACCGTTCCTTCGAGATCGCCACCATGCGCAACTACGCCAACCTGGTCCCGCTCGCCCACGACGCCCGCAAGCCCATGTTCGAGCTGCGCGCCGGCGACGGCGCCCTCGGCGGCACCCAGACCGCCGTCCGCCGCTGCTACTCCGACTTCCGCGACCTCGCCCTCAAGGTCCGCGAACGGCTCGCCTACATCGACCCCACCCTGCGCGTCCCGTCCTGACGCGACGGTTGGGCTGGGACGACCACCGTCCCCTGGGACGGGACCCTGCCGTCAGTCGTTGGGTGGGGCGGAGCGGCGGTCACGCTTGGTGGCGGAGCGGAGCTTCTTGGCCTTCAGCCGCCGTTCGACGGCGCCCCGGGACGGCTTGGTCGAACGACGCGGTCGCGGTGGGCGGGACGTCGCGGTGCGCAGGGCGTCCGCCAGCCGTTCGAGCGCGGCCTCGCGGTTGCGCAGCTGCGAACGGTGCTCGCTGGCGACGACGGTCAACACCCCACCGTGCAGCCGGCCGGCGAGCCGGGCCAGGGCACGTTCGCGGTCCACCGCCGGGATGGACGGCGAGCCGGCGACGTCGAAGGCGAGCTCGACGCGCGAGTCGGAGGTGTTCACCGACTGGCCGCCGGGCCCGGACGAGCGGGAGTACCGCCAGGACAACTCGTCCGCAGGCAACACGAAACCCGGTCGAATCAGAATCTCCCGGGGCAGCATGCTCTCCATGGTGCCCGACCCCGACCCGTCCGTCAGCCGACTTTCGGCTGCCAGTGCAACCAGGTCAGTGGGGGGTGGCCGCGGTGCCGGTCGTGGAGGTGGCCTCGCGCCACAGGTCGATCTCCTCGCCGCGGGAGCGCCGCCGGGCGGCCGTGAGTGCGGCTCCGGCCCCGGCCAGCAGCGCCAGCACTGTCACCTTGCGCGCCATGTCGACTCCCCTCGTCCGGCCTCCGCGCCGCCGACGTCCTCCGGCGGTGGGCGCCGCTGTTCGCGACGTCATCCACGGTATCCCGCCGGCGACGGAAGGCACATCCAGGCGGGAAGATCCGCAGCCGATCCGCAGCCGATCCGCGGCCGATCCGCGGCCGATCCTCAGCGGCGCAACAGGCCGCGCAGGCGGGAACGGGCCGGCCAGGACCGCGGTGGGCTGGTCACCTCGTAGGCGGGAAAGGCGCGTTCGGCGACGTCCACGAGCATCGCGACGTCGATCGGACGCAGGACGACCCCGGCGGAAAGCACGTAGTCGGCGACGCCGGCCGCGGGCAGCAGCAGCACACCGTCGATCAGGGCGAGCCCCGCGGGCACCTCCGCCCGGGCGAACCCGACGACCGGCTGTACCTCGAGCTGCCACCCCGCGGGCAGCTCGCCGAGCAGCTGCGCGGTGGCCTCCTCACCCATCCAGGCAACCAGGCCGAGCATCGCCCGCAGGGGAACCTTGCCGGCCCAGACCCCGGCCGCGTTCTGCCGAACGGGGCCCTCATGGGCATCGGTCTCGATCACCCACGCACCGGACGGACCGATCACCAGATGGTCGATGTTGCTCGCCGAGTCCGCCAGGGCCCGGTCGTGCAGCACCGTGTAGCCGGCGCGGACCAGGCGGTCGAGTGCCCGGGCGGTGCTGCGTTCGGCCTCGGCGTCCTGGCGCCAGGCCTCGATCTCGGGTGGGGTCCGCAGGAACCGCACGGTCGCGACCACCCCGACGACCAGCGCCGCGACGACGCCGAGCTGGGCGGCCACCCCCGTGGGCAGCCCGGCGAGGACACAGAGCACCACCACGACCAGAACCACCGCCGCCGCGATGCCACCCGCGACGACGCACGAACGTCGTCTGTGGTCGGCCCGCTCGGCGGAATACAACTCCCGGCGCCGCAGGTACTCGGCCATGGCCGAACGTCCCGCTGACTGTCGATCGGACACGTCCGCGGTCACCACCTCCCGGCGCCGTCACGACGCCGCTGGGCTCGGCGTTTGTCTCCGGTCCGGAACCGGGCCCGAGCGCGGATAGTTACGCCGCGCAACCGGCTTGCCGGTCCATACCGGTCACCATTTTCATTGAATACACAACTACTGCCGAGTCATAGCTACGAGGCCATTACGACCGGTCGTAGCGACAGGGCGATAGCGACAGGCTCACAGCAGCGGGGTCACAGCAGCGGGGTCAGGGGGTGGAATATGCGTGTGGGAACCACGTTGAACCCACATCTATACCACCCGTCGGCGAGGTCGCCGAGACGACACCACAGGGCCCGCTCGGATAGTCGACGCTGTCGCTGGGGAGAAGACAACCCAGCAACCACCGTCGAGCGCGGCGCCGACGGTCGCCGCACCCCGAAGGAGCCGCAGGATGCCAGGTCACGCGCCACCTCGGGCCACCGGCAACGATGACATCCCACCGCATCACCGCAGCCCGGTCGACTGCGCCGAGCCGCGCAGTGACGAAGTGCTCGACCGTGCCGGGGTTGTCTCCTTTGCCGTCGCCTGTGTGACACCCTCGACCCCGCCGGTCGGCGCGGCTACGTCGACGTCGACGGATGCGATCGAGACGCTGCGGATCGAGACGGTGGGGATCGAGACGGAGTGGTTCGTGGTGGACTGCCGGGCCGTCGAGCGTCCGGTTCCACCCGAGCGGACCGGGCGCGTCCTCGGCGGGGCGGTGCTGCCGGGCGGCAGTCGGCTCACCTTCGAGCCGGGTGGCCAGCTCGAGCTGTCCGGACCACCGGCGCCGCTCCCGCAGGCGTTGGCGGCGACCGCCGCGGACCTGCGGTTCGTCCGCACCGCCCTGGCCCGGGACGGCCTCGCCCTGGTCGGCATGGGCACCGATCCGCTCCGGGCCGGAGTGTGCCAGACCACCGCGTCCCGGTATGTCGCGATGGGAGAGCATTTCCGCGCCGGCGGCATTCCGGCCGGGGAGGCGATGATGTTCTCGACGGCGTCCGTCCAGGTGAACCTGGACCTGGGGGGAACTCCGGCCGACGCCGAGCGGCGCTTTCGGCTTGCCCACACCATCGGACCGGTCCTGACCGCCATGTTCGCCGCCTCCCCCGCCCTCGCCGGGCAGGCCACCGGTTGGCGCTGCACCCGCCAGTCCATCTGGGCCGCCATCGATGCCAGCCGCACCGGCGCCGTGGTGGACGTGAACCTCAGCGCCGACCCGCCCGGCGACGGCGCTCTTGTGGACCCGCGGCCGCGCAACGACCTCGCCGCCCGCTGGGCCCGCTACCTGCTGGCCGCTCCGCTGATGATGACCGCCGTCCCCGGTAAACCGCGTGCGGACGACCCGGCGGCGCGCGAGGATCACTTCGATGCCACCACCACGGGCCACACCTTCGCCGACTGGCTGGACGGACGCGGTCCCGTCGAGCGCGCGCCGACGCTGGACGACCTCAGATATCACGCGACCACGCTGTTCCCCCCGGTCCGTCCGCGGGGGTGGTGGGAGATCCGCTATCTGGACGCACAGCCCGGGGACGGCTGGCTGGTGGCGGTGGCGGTGACCACAGCGCTGCTCACCGACCCGGCCGCCGCCGCCGGTGCGCTGGCGGCCTGCGAACCGGTGGCCCGGCACTGGCCGGCGGCCTCGATGCTCGCGATGGCCGACGCGTCGCTGCAGCGGGCCGGGGCGGAGTGCCTCGCGCTCGCCACCGACGCCCTGCGCCGCGCCGGGTCCTCCGACGAGCTCCTCGGCGCCGTCGAACGGTTCGCCCAGCGGTACACGCTGCGTGGCCGCTGTCCGGCGGACGAGCTGTCCGAGCGGCTGGCCCGGCTCGGTCCGGCCGGTCTGCTACGTGAGGAGGCCCAGGCGTGCGTGACGGTCGCCTGACCCAGGATCCGGGCCTGCAGGACCCCGACCTGCGGACCCGGGTGGCAGCCGGGCTGGAGGCCGCCCGGCGACGTTCTCTCGCCTACACCGACATCGACGACGCCGAGCTCGCCCGCCAGCACTCGCCGTTGATGTCGCCCCTGGTCTGGGATCTGGCGCATGTCGGCAACTACGAGGATCTCTGGCTGGTCCGGGCGCTCGGCGAGACCGCGGCGACCCGTCCGGGCCTGGACGGCATCTACGATGCCTTCCGGCACAGCCGGGCCAGCCGGGCCCAGCTGTCCCTGCTCGGCCCCGACGGCTCCCGGGCCTATCTGCGGGAGGTCCGCGGACGCGCCCTCGACCTGCTCGACCGGCTGGACGCGCCGTCCGGCGGTGGCGGTGACGGTGACGGTGACGGCAATGCCGGGCTGCTGGCCGGAGGCTTCGTCTACGGCATGGTCATCCAGCACGAACATCAGCACGGCGAGACGATGCTGGCCACCCACCAGCTGCGGGCCGGCCCCGCGCTGCTCGCCCCGGGCGCGCCGGCCCCGCCGGGTCGGGCCGTGGCGCACCGCGAGGTCCTTGTGCCGGCAGGCCCGTTCACCTTCGGCACCAGCGACGACCCGTGGGCGTACGACAACGAACGCCCGGCCCACCAGGTGAACCTGCCCGCGTTCTGGATCGACACACTGCCGGTGAGTAACCGCGCCCAGATCGCGTTCATCGAGGCCGGCGGTTATGACGATCGACGCCTGTGGTCGACGGCCGGCTGGCAGTGGCGCGAGCAGGAGGGGCTCACCGCGCCTGCGTTCTGGTGGCGAGACGGCGACACCTGGCTACGCCGCCGGCTCGGCCGGGTCGAACCGGTGCCGCTGGACGAACCGGTGCAGCATGTGTGCTGGTATGAGGCCCAGGCGCATGCCCGCTGGGCCGGGCGGCGACTGCCCACCGAGGCCGAGTGGGAGAAGGCCGCCGCCCACGATCCGGCCACCGGCCGTTCACACCGGTATCCATGGGGTGACACCCCGCCGACGCCGGACCGTGCCAACCTGGGGCATCGCACGAGCGGCCCCGCACCGCTGGGGGCCTATCCGGGCGGGGCGAGTCCGTGCGGAGCCGAGCAGATGATCGGGGACGTGTGGGAGTGGACGGCGAGCGGTTTCACGCCGTACCCGGGTTTCCGTTCCCATCCCTATCGCGAGTACAGCGAGGTCTTCTTTCCGAAAGCGGGGGAGTCGTCCACTTTCCGCGTGCTGCGCGGCGGCAGCTGGGCGACGGGGGCACCGGCCTGCCGGACCACCTTCCGCAACTGGGACTACCCGATCCGGCGCCAGATCTTCGCCGGCTTCCGGCTGGCCCGCGACGCCGACTGACGACCCGAGGGAGCCGACGGTGTGCCGTCATCTCGCCTGGATCGGTGCTCCCCGCACCCTTGCCGAGCTCACGATGGCGCGGCCGTTCGGCCTGCTGCGCCAGTCCTGGGCTCCGCGGCGGATGCGGCACGGCACGATCAACGCCGACGGCTACGGCGTCGGCTGGTACGCCCCACGGCTGCGCCCCGGTCCGGCTCGCCTGCGCCGGGCGGTTCCCCTGTGGACGGACGCCTCCTACGCGTCGATGGCCGGCGTGATCACCTCGGGCTGCGTACTGGCGGCCGTGCGCAGTGCGAGCGTCGGCATGCCGGTCGAGGAGTCCGCGACCGCCCCGTTCACCGACGGCACCCGGCTGCTGAGTCACAACGGCCGGGTGGACGCCGCCGCCGTCCGGGCCCTGCTCGCGCAGCATCCCGAGGCTCCTGCACCTGACTCGACCTGCGACTCGGCGCTGCTGGCCGCTCTGGTCTGGGCTGAGGCCACCCGGCTGCCGCTGGCCGACGCCGTCGCCCGCGTCGTCACCGCCCTTGGGGACGCCGCCCTCGCCGACCCCCGCCCCGGTGCCCTGCGCCCCTGGGCCGGCGACTGGACCACCCCGCCCGCGCCGGCGTCCGGCGGATCAACCGCACCCGGTCGGTCGCCGACAGCCCGCCTCAATCTGCTGGTCACCGATGGAAACCAGCTCGTTGCCACCGCCTGGGGGGAGACGCTCGTCTATCGGAGCGAAGCGGACGGCGTCCTCGTCGCGAGTGAGCCCGACGACGACGGGGCAGGGTGGATCGAGGTTCCCGACCGCCACCTTGTGGTGGCCGACACGCACAAAGTCACTCTTCGTAGCTTGACCTGCGAGGATGACTACTGTGGGTTGCACACTGTCGATGGAGGACGTCACGATGACACCGAGCACTCCGACGACCGTCCCCGCGGGGACGGCTGAGCCCGTGGACTCGCCCACCACTGTTCCACGTGAATCCACCGGCCCGCGTGAATCCGGCCCGCGTGAATCCCCCGCGGAACCCGGTCTGACCGTGCAGCGCCACGTCCGCGAAGGCGATCGCGCCGTCGCCCTGTCCCAGGACGTGCGCGCCGGGCTGGCCGCGCCGCCGCGTGCCCTGCCGCCGAAGTGGTTCTACGATGCCCGGGGCGGCATGCTCTTCGACGAAATCACCCGGCTACCGGAGTACTACCCCACGCGATGTGAACGGGCGATTCTCGAGCTGCATGCGGCCGACATCGCGGCCGTCAGTCCGGCGGACACCCTCATCGAACTCGGCTCGGGCAGTTCGGTGAAGACCCGCCTGCTGTTGGACGCGCTGCGCGGCGCGGGCACGCTGCGCCGGTTCGTCCCCTTCGACGTCGACGAGACCTCGCTGATCAGTGCCGGTAAGGCAATCATCGCCGACTATCCGGGACTGGACGTACAGGCGGTGGTCGGTGACTTCGAGCGGCACCTGGCGCAGCTGCCCACCGGTGGACGCCGGATGATCGCTTTTCTCGGCGGAACCATCGGCAACCTGCGCCCGGCGGCACGTCAGGAGTTCCTGACGACGCTGCGCGGACAGTCAGGTCCCGGGGACGCGTTGCTGATCGGCACGGACCTGGTCAAGGACCCGGATCGACTGGTGGCCGCCTACGACGACGGCGCCGGTGTGACCGCCGCGTTCAACCGCAACATCCTCACGGTGATCAACCGGGAGCTCGGCGCGGACTTCGACGTCCGCGGCTTCGCCCACATCGCGCGGTGGAACGCGGCGGACTCGTGGATCGAGATGCGGCTACGCGCCGTGCGCGACCAGCGGGTCACCATCGACGCACTGGACCTGCACGTCGACTTCGCCCGGGGCGAGGACGTGCTGACCGAGATCAGCGCCAAGTTCGTCCCGGACAGCATCGACGCCGAGCTGAACCAGGCCGGCTGGGCGTGCGCGGCCCGCTGGACCGACCCCGACGGCGACTTCGCTGTCACCCTCGCCATCCCGGCCGCACTGCCCACAGCCGTCCCGGTCTGACCAGCCGCCCCGGTTTGGTCTGACCGGGACGACCGCCGCGTCCGAGCCCGCCGGTGTCCGCGCGCCCGCCGCCCGGCGGGCCGGCCACGCGGCTCAGCCGAGCAGGGACACGTCGCGCGCGGCTCCGGTCGACGCGGACGTGGCCATCGCCGCGTAGGCACGCAGCGCCGCGGAGACCGGACGCTGGCGGTCCACCGGCCGGTAGCCGCCGGCGGCCTCCTGCTCGGCCCGCCGCCGGGCCAGTTCCTCGTCCGACACCAGCAGTTCCAGGCGCCGGGCCGGGATGTCGATGTCGATGAGGTCGCCGTCGCGGACCAGCGCGATCGTGCCACCATGGGCCGCCTCCGGGGAGACGTGCCCGATCGACAGACCCGAGCTGCCCCCGGAGAACCGCCCGTCCGTGACCAGTGCGCACTTCGGGCCGAGGCCACGCCCCTTCAGGAACGCCGTCGGGTACAGCATCTCCTGCATGCCCGGGCCGCCCCGCGGGCCCTCGTACCGGACGATGATCACATCGCCGGCCTGGACCCGCTTGGTCAGGATCGCGTCGACCGCGTCCTCCTGGCTTTCGACGACCAGGGCCGGGCCGCGGAACGTCCACTGGCTCTCGTCCACCCCGGCGGTCTTCACGACGGCGCCGTCGACGGCGAGGTTGCCGAACAGCACCGCGAGGCCGCCCTCGGCGGAATAGGCGTGCTCGACCGAGCGGATGCAGCCGTTCTCGGCGTCGGTGTCGAGGGACTCCCAGCGGTTCGTCGAGCTGAACGGTTCGATCGTGCGCACCCCACCGGGCGCGGCGTGGAACAGCTCGATCGCGTCCGGCAACGGGTTGGGCCCGCGGACGTCCCAGCGGTCAAGAAACTCGCGCAGGCTCGCCGCGTGCACCGAGTGGGTGGAGGCGTCGAGCAGGCCGGCCCGGTCAAGTTCACCGAGGATGGCCGGAATCCCGCCGGCGCGGTGCACATCCTCCATGTGGTAGCGGGCGGAGCTCGGCGCCACCTTGGCCAGGCACGGCACGGTACGGGAGATCTCGTCGATGTCGGCGAGCGTCACGTCGACGCCGCCCTCGACCGCGGCGGCAAGCAGGTGCAGCACCGTGTTCGTCGACCCGCCCATCGCCACGTCCACCGCGAAGGCGTTGCGAAACGCCGCCGCGGAGGCGATCGAGCGGGGCAGGACGGCCTCGTCGTCCTTCTCGTAGTAGCGCCGGGCCAGATCGACGACGACCCGCCCGGCCTCGAGGAACAGCTCGCGGCGGGCCGCGGAGGTGGCGAGCGTCGACCCGTTGCCCGGCAGTGACAGCCCGATCGCCTCGGTCAGACAGTTCATCGAGTTCGCGGTGAACATGCCCGAACACGACCCGCAGGTCGGGCAGGCCGAACGTTCGATCGACGACAGGTCGCTGTCGGAGACGTCCGGATTCACTGCCGCCGACATCGCCGTGACCAGGTCGAGCTTGGCGCGGGCCGTGCCGCCGGAGATCACCGCGTTGCCGGACTCCATCGCCCCGCCGGAGACGAACACCGTGGGAATGTTGAGCCGCATCGCCGCGAGCAGCATCCCGGGCGTGATCTTGTCGCAGTTGGAGATACAGACCAGCGCGTCCGCGCAGTGCGCGTTCACCATGTACTCGACGCTGTCCGCGATGAGCTCCCGGGACGGCAGCGAGTACAGCATGCCGCCGTGCCCCATGGCGATCCCGTCGTCCACGGCGATCGTGTTGAACTCGCGGGCCACCCCGCCGGACTCCGCCACCGCACCGGCCACCAGCTGGCCGAGGTGACGCAGGTGCACATGGCCGGGGACGAACTCGGTGAAGCTGTTCGCCACCGCGATAATCGGCTTGCCGAAGTCGTCGTCGGTCATGCCCGTGGCCCGCCACAGGGCGCGGGCACCAGCCATGTTGCGGCCGTGCGTGGTCGTTCGGGAACGCAGTGCAGGCATCTCGACCTCGGGCATCACATCGGCAACGGACATCACCCCGACCGACACCGACCACGGCCGGGACCGCCGGCCACCGGCCGCGGAGGCGGCGGATCCGCCAGAACGGCGGATCCGCCAGAACGGCGGGTCCGCAACGGCCGCGGGCGCGGTCATGGGTGATGACTCGACGGTACGCCACATGGCAGACGCGACGATGCAACCCGCCACCGCGTTGCCGCAGCACCGTGCCCTACCCGTGCTCGTGGGCCGGTGTTCGCAGATCGGTGTCCGCAGATCGGTGTTCGCAGGTCGGTGTTCTGGTGAGTGGGTTTCGTGGATCAGCGCTCTGGCGGATCAGCGTTCTGACGGGTCGATGGGGTGGGCGTCGGGGTCAGACGTCCGGATCGGTCGAGTCCGCAGGTGGCGGGCCACCAGCGCCGTCGGGTGGGGGAGCGGCGAAGGGGTAACCGGCGATCCGTCGCCCGGAGCCGCGGCCGTCGGCAGCGGACCCGGGCCCGGACTCGTCGGGCCGGCTGTCGGGATCACCCTGGTTCTCGGAGGTGCCCTCGTCCCTGGCGGGGCCGTTGCGCTCCCTGTTCCGGCCCCGAGGTGCGGAACTGCCTGGCCACTGCGGATCGGGGGCGGCGGGCAGCGCATCGAAGTCCGGCAGAAAATCCGGGATGTCGATGACCTCGTCCAGCGGTGGGAGATCCGGAGCCGGACCCGCGTCCGCCGACCGAGAGTCTCCGGATCCGGCCGAGGCACCCCCGCGGATCTCCTCGTCCCCGGTCCGGTCAGCCGACCCCGGGTCGGGCCCTGGCCCCGACGCAGACCCCGCTCCCGGTGCGGACGGCCGCCCTGACCCGCCGCTCCGGCCAGGTGGCGAGATCTGGCCGGGGAAGCCGCCGGGCCCAGGCTGGCCCCCGGCGCCCGGCTGGCCGGCGAACCCTGGTTGACCGGCAGATCCCGGTTGACCGGCAGATCCCGTCGGGTAGCCGGGATGACCCGGGTAGCCCTGGGGTCCACCCTGGCCCGGATAGCCAGCCTGACCGGGGAAACCGGCCTGACCGGCGTACCCAGGCTGACCGGGGTACCCGGCCTGACCGGGGTACCCGGCCTGACCGGGGAAACCCGGCTGCCCGGCCTGACCTGGGTAGCCGGTCGAGCCGGGGAAGCTCGGCTGCCCCGGGTATCCGGGATGGCCGGGAGCGCCAGGATGGCCCGGCGGATAACCGGGCTGCCCCGGGTAGCCGGCAGGTCCCGCCGGCCCCGGCTCGAACGCGGTACCGCCGGGGGCCGGCTGGCCGGGCTGCCGCCTGCCGGCACCCCGGGGATGGTCGGACGGCGGTCGGCGACGGCGCCACTGGTCGCGGATCACCCAGACCAGACCGAGTGAGGCGACGGTGCCGGCGAAGGGACCGACCGAATGCTCGGCGAAGATCAGGTACAGGGTCATCAGCAGCGTGGCGATGTAGCCGGTGACGAAGAAGGCGAACGGCCGGATGCGGAACTCGCGGATCCGGCCGCGCATCAGGATCGCCGGGAACAGCCAGATCCCGAAGCCGATGACCGCCGCCACCAGCGGCGCAAAGATCAGAAAGCCGAGGAAGTTCGCCATGGTCAGGGGCCGGTCCGATCAGTCGGAATCAGGATGGATCCGGCTGGACGTCGGCCACGTGCGCGACGTCGGGCGGGGCGGCGAAGTACGGCCCGAGCGCCGCCCGCCACCGGACGAACGCCTCGGATTCCCGAAATCCCACCAGGTGATCGTCGAGGGTGTCCCATTCGACGAGCAGCACGTAGCTGGACGGCGACTCGACACCGCGGGTCATCCGGGCGCCGCGGCAGCCGGTGGAGCCGACCAGCTCGGACCGGATCTGCCAGAAGGCACTCTCGAAAGCCTGCTCGGTACCGGGCCGGATCTCGAACCGGGCGAGCTCGAGTACGGCCGACGCGGCCGGCTGAGGAGAGTCCTTCGCGGCCGGACCGTTCGCGTCGTCACTCACCTGACATCTCCTCGCGTCCCACCCTCGGGTCGGTGGCCTGGCCGGCGAACCAGGTCCTGGTGCGTCCAGTGTGTCACCGCCACGGCGACCGGTGGGCTCCGCGACCGACATCCGGCCACAACCGGTGGCGGTACGGGCAACCCCGGCACCTCCCACCCGAGGAACGGGCCTCAGTTGGCCATGTCGACGAAGCGGGAGTAGTGCCCCTGGAAGGCGACGGTGACGGTGCCGGTCGGCCCGTTACGGTGCTTGGCGATGATCAGATCGGCCTCGCCGGCCCGGGCGGACTCCTTCTCCACCGCGTCCTCCCGGTAGAGCAGGATGACCGCGTCCGCGTCCTGCTCAAGGCTGCCGGACTCGCGCAGGTCGGAGACCTGAGGGCGTTTGTCGGCACGCTGCTCGGAGGCACGGTTGAGCTGCGAGATGGCGACGACGGGAACCTCGAGCTCCTTGGCCAGCAGCTTCAGCGACCGGGAGATCTCGCTGACCTCCTGCTGGCGGCTCTCGACCTTCTTCGGCGACGACATGAGCTGCAGGTAGTCGAGGATGACCAGGCGCAGGTCGTTGCGCTGCTTGAGCCGGCGGGCCTTGGCCCGGATCTCCATCATCGTCAGATGCGGGCTGTCGTCGATGAACAACGGGGCCTCGGCCACCTCCCCCATCCGCCGGGCCAGGCGGCCCCAGTCGTCCTCGGTGAGCCGACCGGTGCGGATGTTCTGCAGCGACACGCGCGCCTCGGCGGACAGCAGCCGCATAGTGATCTCGAGACGGCTCATCTCCAGCGAGAAGATGACCGATGTCATCCCGTTCTTGATCGACGCTGCCCGCGCAAAATCCAGCCCGAGAGTCGAGTTGTGCGTCGGAATGCAGGTTTCGCCCGCCAGGTAGAGATGATCCGTGTTGTCGACCTCGACGCAGCGGACCGGCACCGACGCGATCGGCCGGACGGCTGTGATACAGCGCAGGCCGACCCCCGGAAAGCCGGTCGGCTGCAGCCGCTGTGCCTTGCGGGCCAGCCGAAAGACCTGCTCCTGAGGCACAAAATCAATCGAATAGCAGGTGGAGCTCGCCTCCGAGCCGCCCTGCACCCGCTTGGTCGAAACAGTCGCCCGGTATCCCAGCGAAAGGATAAGTTCACGGACATCTCGGGCAAGCCGCGCACTGGTCGACGCGAACCGGGCAGTCGATCCATGGGTTGACACGGTGCCGTCGGCGTCCAGCAGGCCGGCCAGGAGATCGCGCCGCTGCTGCTCTGCGGCTCGCAGGTAGGAAGCCGGGATGTGTTTGTTTCCCAGCACACCCAACGAGCGCAGCCGAGACGGCACTATTTCGCAGATCTCCGCGGAGATCTCGGGATCCGTGGAGGTCAGGCTGGCCGTGGTGGACGTGCCATCGCCAAGCCATGCTCCGAGCAGGTAGGGGTCCAGGGGAAGCTCGACGGTCGGGAGTTGGAAAGGACGGGCGTTGCGCACCGCGTGGTTGGCCCGAGCGTCCGCCGTCTGGCAACGGAGGGTGCGTGCGATCTCTTCCGTCGTGACCGGCCGGGTGAGCGTTCGGACCCGGCCATCTGATCGATCCGTTGTGATGCGTCGACGGTCTCTCGTCTCGGTGATCCACTGATGCTGGGCGTCAGCCACGATCACGGACCCGTCGGAGAACTCGACCTCATAGCATGGCCGGCCGTGCATCACCTCGGTGGCAGCCACGACCTGCGTTGGCCGGCCATCGGCGCCGATCAGCTGGTCACCGACGGCCACGCGGCCCATCGTCGTCCAGCCACTCGGGGTGGGCAGCGGTGTGTCGAGCGCCAACGCCTTGCCCACGGCCGGCCGGGCCGCGACGATCCACAGCTGGCCGGCGTGCAGGCCGTTGGTGAGCTCGTCGAGGTCGGTGAAGCCGGTCGGCACGCCGGTGAGCGACCCCTCGTGCGCCTGGATCGACTCGATCTCCTCCAGGGCCGGGTTGAGCAGATCACCCAGCGGGAGATAGTCATCGGTCGTGCGCCGCTCGGTGACCTCGTAGACCGCGGCCTGGGCCCGGTCCACCACATCGCTGACGTCGGGCGCGGCGCCGAAGGCGAGCTGGACGATGCGGGTACCGGCCTCGGCCAGGCGACGCAGGATCGCCTTCTCGCCGACGATACGGGCGTAGTAGCCGGCGTTCGCCGCGGTGGGCACGCTGGAGATCAACGTGTGCAGATACCCGGGGCCACCGACCCGCTCGAGCATGTCCCGCCGGCTGAGCTCGGCCGCCACGCTGATCACGTCGGCTGGCTCGCCGCGGCCGTAGAGATCGCCGATGACCTCGTAGATGAGACCGTGAGCCGGCCGGTAGAAGTCGGCCATCCGCAGGACCTCGACGACGTCGGCGATCGCGTCCTTCGACAGCAGCATGCCGCCGAGCACGCTCTGCTCGGCCGGAAGGTCATGCGGCGGGGTCCGGTCGAACTCCGCCGGACCGCCCGTGCCACGCGAGATCTCGGTGACGCTCACGAGGCCCCCTCCCGACTCGACTCCCGACACGACCTGGCCTGCCAGCATGGGCCGGTGGAGCGCCAGTCTGACCGCACCCGTCCTTCGAACATATGTTCGTATATTCCGAGAGGGTGGTCAACCGAGCGCGCCGAGGCGCGTCCGGGCCCCGACCCTACGGACCAGCGCCACCACCGCCAAAGAGTTATCCACAGGGCCTTGTGGAAAAGATGTGGACAACGGGCCGGATCCTGGGGAGAAGCTCGGGACAGACCCTGTCCACCTGTGGACAACGCCGGCCACAAGGTGCCAGAAGCCCAGGTACGCCGCGCACATCCAGCCGCCGGCATGTGGATAACAATCCGCGGGAAAAAACTCCCGGCCGACGCGCCCCCGCCCGGCAGATCCCCCCGCAAACGCGGAAACTCCCCCGGGGCCACCCGCCTACCCACCTGTGTGGGGGCAGGGGCTCCGAGGGAGTTCCTGATGCCCGCCCGCCAGGTGCCTCTCGGTGCCCGGCGGCGAAACCGTTGGCCTGACGACCTGCGTCAGGCCAACGGCTAGGAGGCCTTGCGGACCTGGACCTTCAGCGACGCGGTCACCTCGGGGTGCAGGTGCACCGCGACGGTGTGCGCGCCGAGGGTCTTGATCGGCGTGGTCAGCTCGACCCGGCGACGGTCCAGATCGGGGCCGCCGGCGGCGGTGACGGCCGTGACGACGTCGGCCGCCGTCACGGAACCGAACAGCCGGCCTTCCTTGCCCGCACGCGTGGTCAGCTCGACCTTGAGGCCGCCGAGCTGGCCGGCGATCTCCTTGGCGTGGTCGAGGTCGCGAACCGCCCGAGCCGACCGGGCCCGCTTGATCTGCTCGACCTGGCGCTCCGCACCCCGGGTCGCCAGAATCGCGTACTTGCGCGGCACCAGGAAGTTACGCCCGTAGCCGTTCGCGACGTCAACGATGTCACCCGGGCTGCCGAGCCCGGGGACCTCCTGAGTCAGGATGAGCTTCATCGAAGGTCCCCCTACCGCGCTGTGGCGGTGTAGGGCAGCAGCGCCATCTCGCGGCTGTTCTTCACCGCGGTGGCGACGTCACGCTGGTGCTGACTGCAGTTGCCGCTTACCCGGCGTGCGCGGATCTTGCCCCGGTCGGAGATGTACTTCCGCAGCAAGGACGTGTCCTTGAAGTCGATGTACTCGACCTTGTCCTTGCAGAAGACGCAAACCTTCTTCTTGGGCTTGCGCACGGCCGCCTTGGCCATGGATGTGCTCCTACCTCGTTGTGCCGTCCTCGATGACGACGACCGGCCGCTCAAAACGGAGGCTCGTCTGAGTAGCCACCGGCCGGCTGCTGCGACCAGGGGTCATCGTTTGGTGCTCCGCCGGCGTAGCCGCCGCCGGAACCACCGGCGGGCGCCGCGGAGGCCGCGGCCGGCGTGCCGTAGCCGCCACCGCCGCCAGAGCCACCATCGCCGTAGCCACCGCCACCGCCACCGCCGGACCCGCCACCGTAACCGCCACCGCCGCCGCCACCACGGGCGGCGCGGACGACCTTCGCGGTCGCGTAACGCAGGCTCGGGCCGACCTCGTCGACGTCGAGCTCGATCACCGTGCGCTTCTCGCCCTCACGGGTCTCGAAGGAGCGCTGCTTGAGCCGACCGGACACGATGACCCGGGCGCCCTTCTGCAGCGACTCGGCCACGTTCTCCGCGGCCTGCCGCCAGACGGAGCAGCGCAGGAACAGCGCCTCCCCGTCCTTCCACTCGTTGGACTGACGGTCCAGCGTGCGCGGCGTGGAAGCGACGGTGAAGCTCGCCACCGCAGCGCCGTTCGGCGTGAACCGCAGTTCGGGGTCATTGGTCAGGTTGCCGACTACAGTTATGACGGTCTCACCGGCCATGCCCACCCTCCCTGATGTCGGTGGCCCGGGCGGACGGACGCAGTGCCGTCGCCGTGGACCGGATCATGCCGCCACTCGGCGGCTCTGGCGGGGCCGCTTCGGCTCGGGGAGCCGGATGACCTTCGTGCGCAGGACCGACTCGTTCA
Source organism: Frankia sp. R82 (assembly GCF_023716925.1). GTDB lineage: Bacteria > Actinomycetota > Actinomycetes > Frankiales > Frankiaceae > Frankia. Next base: position 6,584 of record NZ_JAMQQG010000281.1, on the reverse strand, counting down.
GCACGAGCTGCCGGTCGAGCTCGGCGACCACGGCCGGCTCGGCGTGCAGGTCGATGACCGCGTAGATGCCCTCGTGGCTCTTGGCGATCTCGTAGGCGAGCCGGCGGCGACCCCAGATGTCGACCTTCTCCACCACGCCGCCGCCCTGTCGGACGACACCGAGGTACTGGTCGAGGGACGGCGCAACGGTGCGTTCCTCGAGGTCTGCATCGAGGATGACCATCAGCTCGTAATGGCGTGCCAAGGGTGAACCCACCTCCTGTGGACTCGGCGGCCACGGATCATCCGTGGCAGGAGGGACCGCGCCCCGGATCCGTATCGCCTCGGACGAGCCTGACGCCCGCGATCCACAGGAACCGCGCGACCGGCGCATCCGGGCGATCATCGGTACACGGCGCCCATCTGTGGCAGCCCGACCACGAACCTGATGGACCAGGAGTCTGATGATCATACGATCAGTCAGGTGATCCGATCAGTCAGGTGATCGATAAGCGGCTGACCAGCAGACGGGCACATGCGCCGGCGCACGGCATGTCCCGATGAGTCTACTCGATCGGCTCAGCCGCTCCCCTCGCCGAGGTGGCCCGCGCCGACACGGCCATCTCCGAGGTGGTTTTCCTCGACGCGGCCTTCGCCGACCGCCAGCACCACACGCAGCCAGGCGGTGGCCGCTCCGGCCAACAGGACGAGATCGATCGTCACGAGCAGGCCACGAACATGACGGGACGGCGACGGGTCCGCGAGGGCGAGTCCGAGCGTCGCGAGCGCGGCAAGCAGAGCGCACCCCCCGACGAGGCCAGCCATGGTCCGTGGCGTGGCGTTCATCGCTGCACTGTCCCACATCGACGCCCACCGACAGCGACGCCCACGCCGATCAGTCGACCCACTGGCCCTGGGTGAACGCGATCACCAGCACGGCCATCACCGGGGCACAGACACTCAGATACAGCGGTGCCACCCAGCTGCGGCGGGCCGCCGCCCGGGCGAGCAGCAGATACAGCGGGAAGGCGACGAGGATGCCACGGATCCCGGAGGCGTAGTAGTTCGTGCAGGCCATGATCGTGGTCATCACGCCCACGAAGGTCGCCTCGCCCCACCGTCGTCCGACCAGCAGAATGATCGTCAGCGCGACGCCGACGACCACGGCGAGCACCTCACCGCGCCAGAACCAGACGAACGCCGACGCGCCGTTGCCGTCGGTCGCGGACGACCAGGTCGCCGCCCATCCGGACCAGGGCCAGTCGGTCCAGCGGTGCCAGCCGGCCCGCATCGCGTCGGTGTAGGACGACCAGCCGCCGGTACGCGCCCGCAGGTAGACCAGGTAGGCGAGGACCGGCACGGGCGGCAGGGCCAGCGCGAACGCCGGCCGGGCGAACACCGGCCGGCCCTGCGCCCGGCGGCTGACGACGTACTGCACCACCAGTGCCACCCCGAAGGCGACACCGCTGATCCGGGTGGATGCGGCGCCGGCGCCGAGCAGGCCGGCGAGCCACCAGCGTCCCCGTCGGGCGGCCAGCCACGAGGCGGTCGCGCAGGCCAGGAACAGCCCCTCCGAGTAGGCGGCGAACAGGAACACCGCGTAGGGAAAGCAGATCAGGCTCAGAACCGCGAACCGTGCGTCCGGCTCGCCGACCTCGTCCGCGGCCAGGCGCCACAGGGCCGCGGCGGTGACCACCCCGGCCAGCAGCGAGACGGCGAGCCCGGCGACGATCCAGTCGCGCAGGACCAGATGGGCCAGACGGATCGCCAGCGGCAGGCCGGGGAAGTCGACCTCGGTGCGGTCGGCGTACGCCGGGGACAGATAGCCGTAGCGGGCGACCTTGGTGAACAGCCCGACGTCCCAGCGATCCCACAGGGTGCGCAGCCCCGGTGTGTCCCGCGCCGGACCCGAACTCAGGGCCCGCGCCGCGGCCAGCGACAGCAGCGCCACCGCGAGTCGGCTCCCCAGCCACAGCGGCAGGGTCGCCCGCACCGCCCGCGGCACCCGCTCCCAGCGCGTGCGCACCCCGGACGCGAACCACCACGCGCCGTCCGCGGACGAGCGGTGCGGCGGCGGGCGGCGCGCCGGGGAGTCGTCCGCCGAGGAGTCGTGCACCGGCGGACTAGCCACCGGCAGGTCCCCCACCGCGGGTGTCCCCGTCATCCGCGGCGTGGCCGGTCAGGTCGTGGCCGGTCGTGTCCTGGCCGGTCAGGTCGTGGCCGGTCGTGTCCTGGCCGGTGGAGTGGGAGTCGGCGCGGCGACGGGGGCGGAACAGTGCGCCCGGTTCGACCGGACGCAGTACCGGCCGTTGCGTCTCCTCCGCCGGACGCCGCCGATCACTCACCGACGTTGTCGTCGCAGCAGCGGTCCTGTCCATGGTCACGACCGCAGACGCAGGTGTGGGTGCGGACTCCGACGCAGGTGCGGGTGCGGACTCCGACGCGGGTGTGGGTGCGGACTCCGACGCGGACGTCGTGGCATCAGGGTGGGTCGGGCGGCCCCGCCAGCCGCCGCGTACGTCGGGGGCGTGGTCGAGCACACCGCCGGCCGGGTCGTCGAGGGAGTCGGGATCGAGACCGGCGTCCGGTCGATCGGCGACGGACCTTTCCGCCAGGCCACGCCCGGTGCCCGCGCGGATGACATCGGCTCGCGGATGCAGGATCTCCCGCACCACGAACCCGGCCATCACCAGTAGGACGAAGTCACGCAGTGCCACGGCGCCGACGAACCAGCCTCGGTCAACGCCGTGACGTCCCTGGGTGTCGTTGTAGATGAAGTGCATGAACCGGGTGAACATGACCCAGAACTCGCAGATCTGCCAGACCAGGAACAGCCGCCAGCGCGGCCGGGCGAGTGCCACCAGGGGCAACAGCCACAGCGTGTACTGCGGCGAGAACACCTTGTTGCTCAGCAGGAACGCGACGACCAGCAGGAACAGCACCTGGGGCAGCCGCGGGCGGCGCGGGGCCAGCCAGGTGAGCAGGCCGATCCCGATGACCGACACCACCAGCGTCGCCGCGGTGACGATGTTGAGGGTGTGCACGGGCAGGCCGTTGTCCCGGATGCCCTGCAGGACGAACGGCACGGCCACGGCGACCGTCCCGAACGCGGCCACCGCCGAGGCGATGACCAGCCGCAGGGTGTCCGACCGGTAGACGACGAGCGCGCTGGCCACGGCGATCAGCACGATCGCGGTGACCAGGCAGATCACCAGGTGCATCGGCCCGAACCAGGACGGGTCGTGCCGGTCGGCGAGCCAGGTGGCGCCGAAGGCCACCGAGTCCCAGTCGGCACCTCGTTCGGAGTTGAGGTCGAAGAAGCGGGCCAGGGCGTTGCGTGCTCCGTCCGGGCCGCCGCCCAGCAGGTGGGTCCAGCTCCCGCCGTGCCAGAACGTGGCGAGGATGCCGTCGCCGACCCGGTCGGCCTGCTGGTCGAAGTAGCCGGCGACCAGCCACAGCGGCACCATCACCACGATGACGGTGACCAGCGCCGACACGAACGTCGTGAGCCATGTGCGGACCTTGCCCGCGCGCAGGCACAGGAACAACAGGCCGAGCAGGAACAACGCCGGGTACAACTTGGTCAGGACTCCGAGCCCGAGCAGCACCCCGGCCAGGCGGGGCGCCCGTCTGGACCAGGCGAGCAGGCCACCGGCGGCGAACGCGACCGCCAGGATGTCCCAGTTGGTCAACAGATGCAGCACGAGAGCCGGGGCGACGGCGAACAGCGCGGCGTCCCAGACCCGCCGAGATCCCGCGGTCAGTGCGGTACAGAGGACCGCCACACATGCCGCGACCAGAAACAGCAGCGCGGTGAGGTCGTAGAAGACGGCCGAACGTCGGTCCATCGTGTAGTGATCGACGACCTGCTGGCCGTTGTCCACCCGGTAGACCGGTTTCGGCCCGGCGGCCAGCCTGGCCGGCCAGGCGATGAGCGCCATCGCCGCGCCGATCAGCGGCGGGTACTCCGTCGGGTAGTCCAGATAGGGGATCTTCCCGTCGACGAGGCCCTCCTGGCTGTAGAGGGCGACCACGTCGGAGTAGCACAGCGCGCTGTACTGGTATTCGTGCGTCCAGTTCCGGGTGTCCCGGCAGCTGGCCTTCTGGGCATAGCCGAGCAGCGATGTGAGGATGACCAGCGCCATCAGGATCCGCAACGGCGTCAACCAGGCACGCCGCCCGGGCCCGGCGGCGTGCGCGCCGGGCGGCCCACCGATCAGCTGGCTCGCGCCCCCGACGACCGGGTCCTCCCGAGCCGGGCTGACGCGGGCGGATGACGCCTGTGTCGTGGCCATGGGCGCCATTCTCACCCACCGTCGTGGGAGATCATTCCGCCCACCTGCCCGACCAGGCCGGACGGGGGACCCCTTTCCCCATCATCCGCCCGGGAGGGGATCGACGAAGATGCCCGTCTGCCGGGGCCGGGTCCCGCGGTTGTCTCCGGGCTGCTGCTGGCCACCGGTTGTACCACCACCACCGCCGCCACCTGCACCGTTGTTGACGCCGCCGTTGCCGTTGCCGTTGCCGCCGAACAGGTCACCGAGGTTGATACCGGTTCCGGTCTGGCTGGAGTCCGGCGCCGCGGTCATGGTCGGGGTCGGCTCGGGCGGAGCGTTGTCCTGCACCATGCCGCCGAAGGCCGGCGGGTCGAAGGTGGATTTCGGCACGCCCTGCAGGGCGGCGTCCATGAACGCCTTCCAGACCTGCGCCGGCAGCGTTCCGCCGTACACCCCGTCCGGCGCACCAGGAATGCCGCGCAGCTGGTCGGTGACGAGTCCCTTGCCCCGGAACATGTCGACGCAGGAGGCGATCTCCTTGGTATAGCCGCAGAACCAGGCGGACCGGAAGTCCGTTGAGGTGCCGGTCTTGCCGGCGGCTTCACGACCGCCGGCGAGCGCGGCCCGATGGCCGGTGCCGGACGGGTCGGTGATGACGCTCTGCAGGGCGTAGGTCGCGTCCCGGGCGACCGCGGCGGGGATGACCTGCTTGGGGTTCTGCACGGCGCCGTTGTAGATCACCTGGCCACTGCCGTCGACAACCTTGTCGACAATGTGCGGGGTGGCTCGCACCCCGTTGCTGGCGAGCACCGAATAGACCGAGGTCATGTCGATGGGGAACACGGTGTCCTTGCCCAGGGTGATACCGGCCTCGGATTTCAGGTCCGACTTGTTGCGGATACCAAGGGCGCGCGCGGTGGAAATGATGTTGTTGACACCAATGCTCTGACCCAACGGGACGTACACCGTGTTGATCGATGCCGCGGTCGCCTGGATCAGGTCCTTGTAACCCAGGTCGCCGCCCTCGCTCTCGTCGTTCTCCACCACATAGCCGGGGAGATACGCCTTCGCGGGAGCAGCGAAGGTGGACTTCAGGTTGATGTTCTTCTGCAGCGCGGCGACCAGCGTGATCGTCTTGAAGGTGGACGCGGACTGCACCTGTGCCCCGGAGACGTTGTCCTCGTAGGCCTCGTGACCCTGGGCGTCCTTGCCATAGAGCGAACCGCCGTACCAGGCAAGGATGCGCCCGGTGCCGGGTTCGACGGCGGACAGCCCGGTCCGTAGATCCGGTACGGCCGAGTATGCCCTGCTCAGCACCTGGTTGACGGCCTGGAAGGAGGCTATCTGGCGACTCTGGTCGATCGTGGTCGTGATCCGCAGACCGTCCTGGTTGATCTGGTCCTCCGTGATTCCCGCGTCCTTCAGTTCGCGGATGACCTCGTCACGGATGTAGGCGACCTGCGCGGAGGTGGCGGCGGTGTTCTGTTCCGCCTTGGGTATGACGGGCGGTGGCTGGGTGCTCGTGATGGACGCCGGTGCCCAGCCCTGTTCGGCCATGGTCGCGACCACCTCGTGCCACCGGGTGGCGGCCGGACCGGGATTCTTCGCCGGGTCGAGATAGTTGGGCGACCGGATCAGGCCGGCCAGCACCGCGCCCTGCTCGGCAGTGAGCTGCGCGGCCGTCGTGTTGAAGTAGGCCTTGGCCGCCGCCTCGATCCCATAGGAGTTGCGGCCGAAGTAGATCGTGTTCAGGTAGAACTCGAGGATCTTGTCCTTCGAGTACTTGCGGTCCAGCTTCACCGCGAGCACGATTTCCCGCATCTTGCGGGTGAACGTGCGTTCCTGACTGAGGTACGCGTTCTTCGCGTACTGCTGCGTGATGGTCGAGCCACCCTGCAGATCGCCGCCAGTGAGGTTGATGTACAGCGCCCGGGCGATGCCCTTCGGCGAGATACCCGGCTCGCTGTAGAACCGCTTGTCCTCGGCTGCGAGTGCCGCGTGCTGCATGGCCTTCGAGACCTGGGCCAGCGGAACGTCGGTGCGGTTCACCGTGCCGATTCGCACCATCTCGGCCCCGGTGCTCTGCTGGGCCGACGGCGGACCGTAGTAGATGATCGAGGTCTGGGCGGTCTTGACCTCGTCCGGCAGCGGCACCCGGGTGGCCGCGTAGATCACGGCGATACCGGCGACGAACAGCAGGATCGAGGAGAACACCCCGGCAAGCACCAGCCGGCGCAGCCACCGCGGCCGGCGCCGCCACCACATCGGGCCACGGCTGCCCTGGCCCGGTCGGCCCGGTCGGCCCGGCTGGCCCGGTCGGCCACCACC
>NZ_JAMQQG010000118.1 GCF_023716925.1 Frankia sp. R82 | reverse complement strand
CCCGCGCGGACCTGCCCGCGACCACCGCGGCCGCCGCGCCCGACGAGCCGCTGGCGATCATCGGCCTGGCCTGCCGGTTCCCGGGCGGCGTCAGTACGCCCGCCGAGCTGTGGCGGCTCGTCCTCGACGGGACGGACGCCATCTCGGCGTTCCCGACCGACCGTGGCTGGGACCTGGCGAACCTCGTGCACCCCGACCCGGACCATCCCGGGACCAGCTACACCGATCAGGGCGGCTTCCTGACGGGTGCCGCCGAGTTCGACCCGGACTTCTTCGGCATCTCTCGGCGCGAGGCACTGGGGATGGATCCGCAGCAGCGGCTGCTGCTGCAGACCGCCTGGGAGGCAATCGAGCACGCCGGGGTGCTGCCGGCGGCGCTGCGCGGTGCCCGCGTCGGCGTGTTCGCGGGTGGCAACGGCAACGACTATGCCACCACGATGACCCGCGCTCCCGAGGGCGTCGACGGCTACCTCATGACCGGCAACGCCGCGAGCGTCGTCGCCGGGCGCATCTCCTACGTGCTCGGCCTCGTCGGCCCGGCGATGAGTGTGGACACCGCGTGCTCGTCGTCGTTGGTGGCGCTGCACCTGGCCGGGCATGCGCTGCGCGCGGGCGAGTGCGCGCTGGCGCTCGTCGGCGGGGTGACCGTGATGTCGTCGCCGGGCACCTTCATCGAGTTCAGCCGACAGCGCGGGCTCGCCCCCGACGGCCGGTGCAAGGCGTTCGGCGCGGGCGCCGACGGTACCGGCTGGGCGGAGGGCGCCGGGATGATGCTGGTCGAGCGGCTGTCCGACGCGCGGCGCCACGGCCACCGGGTGCTGGCCGTGGTGCGCGGCTCCGCCGTGAACCAGGACGGCGCGTCCGCCGGGCTCACCGCGCCCAGCGGCAGCTCCCAGCAGGCTGTCATCCGGCAGGCGTTGCACGCCGCCAGGCTGGCCCCGGCCGACGTGGACCTTGTGGAGGCGCACGGCACCGGGACGAGGCTGGGCGACCCCATCGAGGCGGAGGCGCTCCTGGCCACCTATGGCCAGGGCGAGCGGGCGGAACCGCTGTGGCTGGGGTCTCTCAAGTCGAACATCGGGCACACCCAGGCCGCCGCCGGCGTCGCCGGGATCATCAAGATCACGTACGCCCTCCGCGAGGGGGTACTGCCCAGGACGCTGCACGCCGACGAGCCGACCCCGTTCGTCGACTGGAACCGCGGCGCGGTGCGGCTGCTGCGGGAGGCCCGTCCCTGGCCCGCCGCCGGCCGGCCCAGGCGGGCGGCGATCTCGTCGTTCGGGGCGAGCGGGACCAACGCGCACGTGGTCCTCGAGGCCGGCGACGCGGCCCCGCGGCAGGCCGATCGCACTGCCGCGCCGGTGACGCCCTTCGTGGTGACCGGGCGGGACGAGCGGGCCGTGCGCATGCGCGCCGCCGCGCTAACCGGCCTCGCCGAGACCGTGCACCCGGTCGACCTCGGGTTCTCCCTGGCCACGACCCGCCAGGTCTTCGAGCGCCGCGCGGTGGTCACCGACCGGGCGGGGCTGCGCGCGCTGGCGGACGGCACCGCCCTGGTCCCGGTCCCGGGCGATGGCGGCCTGGCGTTCCTGTTCACCGGCCAGGGCGCGCAGCGGGCCGGCATGGGCGCGGGCCTGCGTGCGGCGTTCCCGGTGTTCGCCGAGGCCTTCGCCGAGATCTGCGCGGCCTTCGATCCGCACCTGAGCGCGCCGCTGGCCCAGGTTGTCGAGGGCGGCGAGCGGCTGGACGACACCGCGTTCACCCAGCCCGCGCTCTTCGCCCTTGAGATCGCGCTCTTCCGGCTACTGAAGTCGTGGGGCCTGCAGCCGGACGCGCTCGCCGGGCACTCGATCGGTGAGATCGCGGCCGCCCACGCCGCCGGGGTGCTCTCCCTGCCGGACGCGGCCGCTCTGGTCGCCGCTCGCGGCGCGCTGATGAGCGCGCTGCCCGGGGGCGGCGCGATGGTGGCGGTCCGCGCCGCCGAGCGTGACGTGCTGCCGCTGCTCGGCCCGTCGGTGGGTATCGCCGCGGTGAACGGCCCGGAGTCGCTGGTGCTCTCCGGCGCGGGGCCCGCCGTCGCCGCGGTGGTCGAGGCCCTGGGTGTCCGCGGCAGACCGCTGACGGTGAGCCACGCCTTCCATTCCCCGCTGATGGAGCCGATGCTCGACCGATTCCGCGCGGTGCTGACCGACCTCGCCTGGCACGAGCCGCGCATCCCGGTGGTCTCGACGCTCACCGGGCGCCTGGCAAGCGACCTCACCGACCCGGAGCATTGGGTCGCGCAGGTCCGCCAGCCGGTCCGTTTCGCCGACGCGGTCACGACCCTGCGCGAGCAGGGCGTGGACACGACGCTGGAGGTCGGGCCCGACGCCGCGCTCACCTCGCTGGCCGCGGACCTGCTGCCTGGCGAGGCCGTCGCCGTCGCGACGCTGCGCCGGGGCCGCGACGAGGTCACCGGCGCCCTCGCCGCCGTCGCCGAGGTGTTCGGCCGGGGCCACGCCGTTGACTGGACGGCCTTCTACCGCGGCACGGGTGCCGAGGCGGTCGAGCTGCCGACCTACCCGTTCGCGCGGGAACGGTTCTGGCTCACCGCGCACGCCGCGAGCCCCAGCCTGGCGGCGGCTGGCCTCGGCGACACTGGCCACGGCCTCGTGGGCGCCGTCGTCGAGCACCTCGACGACGACGGCTTCGAGCTGACCGGGCGGCTGTCCACCACGACCCACCCGTGGCTGGCCGACCACGCCGTGCTCGACACCGTCCTGCTGCCCGGCACTGCCTTCGTCGAGCTCGTCGCCGCCGCTGCCGAGCGCGCGGGCGGTGCTGTGGACGACGTCGTTCTCGCGGCCCCCCTGGTGCTCGCCGAGGGCCGGCCCGTGGACCTGCGGGTCGTGGTCGCGGCGCCGGACCCGGAC
>NZ_JAMQQG010000117.1 GCF_023716925.1 Frankia sp. R82 | reverse complement strand
GCGCGGGTAGCAGCTGCCCGGGCGAACGCGGCTCGAGCCGGCGCGGCTCGGGCCGGTGCTGGACCGGCCCGAGCCGGAGGACGACCGGGCGGGCTGCCGACAGCTGGGGGGACCGGGCGAGGGCCCGGCGGACCGCGGCGGACTCCGCGGCATGGACCAGGCCGAGCACGACGAGGCCCATCATCACCTGGACGGGCACGGCGGCGAACGCGTTGCGAACCTCGATCACCAGGGGTACGAGCAGCACCAGGCAGGCCGTCTCGGTCCCCCGCCGGGAGCGGCCATGGTCCATCCAGGCCACCATGAGTCCGGTGACCAGCAGAAACAGGATCACACCGCCGAGGCCGAAGTTGTAGTAGGCCTCGGCGATCGGGGACCCGCCGATCGGACCCTCCCGATCCATGATCAGGACGTTGAACAGCCGCTCGTCGCCGAACTGGGAGGGCTGGGGCCGGCCCAGCACCCGGCCGGACACCAGGCGTTCGAGCTGCCCGTAGAAGGTCGAGCCGGGCGGTGGGTGTTCGCCCATGCCGTCGCGCCAGTCCAGGACCGCGCCGATCGGGCGGATCGACGCGCCGAGCTCGGCGGCCCCGTCGACCGGGCTGAAGGTGACGGCGCTGAGCCGGACCGCGGCAAGCCCCGACTGGCGGATCTCGCGTAGCCCACCGATGAGGGCGAGCAGCGCCACCACCCCGAGCAGCACCACGACGCCGCGCACGACGACACGTCGACGGGCCGCGACCGCCGCGGCCGACACGGCGGGGAACATCACCTCCGAGCGCAGCCCGAGTGGCAGGGCGATCACCGCGAACAGGGCGAACACCACGATGGTGGCGCGCCGCCACCGACCGGGCCCGTCGATGACCGCCAGCACCAGCCCCAGGCACAGGCCGAACAGCACGTAGGGCACCAACGGGGACCGCAGCGCGGTCTGCCCGACGTCCGTGTAGGAACCGAACAGCAACCCCAGTCCGCCGGTGCTCAGCACGATCGCCACCAGCGCAGCTGACGAGGCCGTGACCAGCGCACACCCTGCCGGCGCCCGGAAACTCGACCGCGCCGCCCCCACGGCAACGGCGGGCAGCGGGGAGGGGGGAGCGACGGAAACGGGAGCAGCGGCGGTCGGGGCCGGCACGGCGGGGCGGCGCAGCGCTCCCCAGAGGGTCATCGCCGCCACCCCGACGGTGGCGGCCAGAACGCCGATGGTGGCGATGGTGAACAGCCGGCTCATCGGATAGACGGCCAGCCAGCGGAAGTCGTACTGGGCCCGGATCCGGTCGAACGAGGTGCCGGTGGCATACAGCACCGCCACCCCGAAGTGGAACACCGACAGGGTGATCAGATAGACGGACGAGCAGGCCCACACCCCACGCGGCTGGGCCCGCACGCACAGCAGCACGCCGCCGGCGACGATCAGGACGCACACCCGGGCCGCCGTGCGTTCGGGCAGGGCGACCAGCGACGACGACCAGGCCACGACGACGAACAACGCCAGCCCGCAGCCGACGAACGCCAGCGCCGCGGCCCGCTGGGCGGTCGCCACCGAGCGCTGCGCGCGGGCGGTCCGCGACCGTGGCCGGCGGACCGTGACAGGCGGCGGCAGCCGAGGGGCACGAGGCACCCCGGCCCGGGTCTGGGCGGGCATCGACTAGGACCACACGGCCGTGATGTCACGCTGCCAGGTGTCCATCGTGAACGGCGAGCGCCGCACCAGCCGCATGGCCTCACGGCGCTGCTCCAGGGTCGGCGGGATGGCGGTGAGCATCTCGGCGGTGTCCGACCACAGCACGTCGGAGGCGCTCAACGGCAGGGTCGTCACCCCGGGCAGCAGCCGGGCGATCTCGCTGACGCCGGGCAGGTCCGCGGACAGCACCGGCGTGCCCACCGCCAGCGCCTCCAGCACGACCGTGGGCATGCCCTCGTGCAGCGAGGTGACCAGCAGCAGCGACGATCCGGCGAGCAGCCGGGGGATCTCGCGCACCTCGCCGGTGAACTCGACGTCGTCGGCGATGCCGAGCCGCTCGGCGAGCGCCGTGAGCTGCGCCGTCTCCGCCGGATCCTGGCGGCCGACGATGCGCAGCCGCGCCGGCACCGAGCGGGCCCGCAGCGCGGCGAACACCTCGACCGCCCGGACCCGGTTCTTCAACGGATCCGGGCGCGCGATGTGCACCACGGTGACGCCGTCGGACTCGTCCGCCTCGGGCTCGCCCGCTCTCCGACGAGCGGCGATGGCCACCCCGGACGGTTCCAGTTCCACACCGTTGTAGATGACCCGGCAACGCTCGTCCAGGCGCCACGTCTCGCGCCACAGGCCGCGCATCGCCGCCTCGCTGACCGCGATGATGTCGGTGGCGCACCGGTCGAGCAGCCACCGGCCGACGGCGCGCTGGACCCGGCCGCGCAGGCTCGTCCCGTGCCGGTCGGCGCTGCTGACGAAGTAGGCGACCCGCCGGCGCACTCCCCCGACCCGGGCGAGGGCCAGCACCACCCCGGAGAAGGTCGCCACGGCCGAGTGGACGACGTCCGGGCGCATCTGGCGCACCAGGCGCAGGAACCGGATCGGGAACAGCCAGTCGACCCGGCAGTAGTGGACCTCGCTGCCCAGTTCGCGGATCTCGTCGTCCAGGGAGCCCGCCGCCCCGGAGGTGACGGCGAACTCGAGGCGGAACTCCGCCGGGTCCAGCCGGCGCAGCAGGTTCAGCGCCCGCAGCTCCACGCCGGCACGGTCCATTCGGCCGAGCACCTCCAGCACCCGCACCGGTCGCCGCGGCCGCGACGCCGGGTCGGACACCGGCGCCGCCGGCTGGTCGGACGGCGGCGCCGGCCGAGGAGTCAGCGACAGATCGGACGTCGACGGATCGGATGTCGACGGATCGGACGTCGGCATGGTCTCGGGGGTCAACGGTGGTTCTCCACTCGCGTCGCGCGGGCAGCCGGGACGGCGCCGGACGACCGGCCCGCGCGGCTCGCGGCCTGGCCC
>NZ_JAMQQG010000116.1 GCF_023716925.1 Frankia sp. R82 | reverse complement strand
CCCGGCGCCACCGCCGCGGGCACCGCGACGCGCCGGGCGCAGCTCGTCCACGAACCGGGACGGGCGACGCGCCCGGCCGCCGGCCGTGCGGGCCAGCGACCACGACAGGACCAGTTGGGTGCGTGCCCGGGTGATCCCGACGTACAGCAGCCGGCGCTCCTCCTCGATCTGCTCGGCGGAGCGGGCGTGGACCAGCGGCAGGGTGCCCTCGGTGAGCCCGACGAGGAAGACCGCGTCCCACTCAAGGCCCTTCGCGGCATGCAGGGTGGACAGCGTCACCCCCTCGACGGTCGGCAGATGCTCGTGGGTGGCCCGGTCGGCGAGTTCGGCGACGAACTGCGCGAGGGTGGCGTCGGGGCTGCGGGCCGCGAGATCCTCGGCAAGACGGTGCAGCGCGGCGAGGTTCTCCCACCGCTCGCGTTCGGAACCGGTGCCCACGGCGGGCGTGTGCGGATACCACTGCAGGGCGCCCAGGACGTCCGCCACGACGTCGGCGAGCCCGGCGGGGCGGTCGGTGTCGGCGGAGCGGACGGCCGCTCGCAGCAGCCGCATCGCGTTGACGACCTCGGGACGGACGAAGAACTTCTCCCCGCCGCGCAGCAGGTAGGCGATGCCGGCGCCGCCGATGGCCGACTCGTACGCCTCCGACTGCGCGTTCGTCCGGTACAGCACGGCGATCCGGCTGGCCGGCAGGCCGCGGGCGAGCAGGGTACGGATGCGAGCGGTGACGGCGGTGGCCTCGTCGGCCTCCGTGTCGCACTCCAGCCACACCGGGGCGGGCCCGGCGCTCGGTACGGCGACGAGCGCGGCCCGCGGCCCGGCCGCCACCAGCCGGTTGGCCAGCGCCACCACCTGGGGAGTCGACCGGTAGTCGCGCACCAGCCGGACCAGCGTCGCCTGCGGATGACGGCGGGCGAACCCGAGCAGGTACCGCGGCGAGGCGCCGGCGAACGAGTAGATCGTCTGATGTGGATCGCCGACGACGCACAGACTGTCCCGATCACCGAGCCAGGCGTCGAGCACCCGCTGCTGGAGCATGTTGACGTCCTGGTACTCGTCGACGACGAAGTGCCGGTAGCGGGAGCGGACCTCGCCGGCGACCCAGCCGTGCTCCTCGATCATGGCGGCGGTGAGCAGCAGCAGATCCTCGAGGTCGAGGACGCCGGCCTCCCGCTTGGCCTCCTCGTAGGCGCCGTAGAGCCGGCCGATGGTGTCGGCGGACGTGGTCGTCTCACGGCCCGCCGCCGGAGCCAGCCGGACGTAGTCCTCGGGCGTGACGAGCGAGACCTTCGCCCATTCGACCTCGGCGGTCAGATCACGCAGCTCCGCACGATCGGGACGCAGCCCCAACCGCCCGGCGGCCCGGGCCATGATCGGGATCTTGCTGGACTCGATCCTGGGCAGTGGCCCGCCGGCCACCGCCGGCCAGAAGTACTGCAGCTGGCGCAGCGCCGACGAGTGGAAGGTGCGCGCCTGCACGCCCGGGACGCCCATCGCCCGTAGCCGGCCGCGCAGCTCACCGGCCGCCCGGGTGGTGAAGCTGACCGCGAGGATCTGATCGGGTGCAACGCCGCGATCCGCGACCATGCGCGCGATTCTGTGGGTGATCGTGCGCGTCTTGCCCGTACCGGCCCCGGCCAGGATGCAGACCGGCCCTAGCGGGGCATCGGCGGCGGCCCGCTGCTCCGGGTCCAGCCCCGCCAGCAGATCGCCACCGGCGGCCGGGCCGGTCACGCCGGCCTCGCGGGACGCCACCGGGGACGCGGCCTGCGACACAGCGGACGACGGGCCGCCGACCGGCTCGGAGGACGCGGCGGCGGACGCGGGCGGCGGGGCGGCGGGTCCGGACATCCCTCGACACGGTAGTACCGGCGTGGCGCGGGAAGGGATGCCGCCGCCACACTGTTGGAGCATCCGTTGTGTCCCAGTGGCTTGGAGGCCATTCGTGCTCACGATCTACACGACTTCCTGGTGCGGCTACTGCGTTCGACTGAAGAGCCAACTCGACCGCGCCGGGGTGGAGTACCAGACCATCGATATCGAGAACGACCCGACAGCAGAGCAACGTGTCCGCGATGCGAACAACGGGAACGCGACCGTGCCGACCGTGCTCTTTCCCGATGGCACTGTGATGACGAACCCGAGCATCCGCCAGGTCACCGAGAAGGTCACTTCTGCCGCATAACGGATACGTAGAGCAACGACGTCCCGAAAGTTCTTACCTTCCCACCGCACACGCGGCCGGCACGTGGGACGGTGTCCGTCACTGCCCGTGAAGTTTGTGGGAGAGTTCGGCCTGTGTCGTCAGCACCTTCAGAACAGGCGTGGAGCACCGTCGATGCCGCGCTACGGGCTGTTCATGCCCGAGACCGGATGGAGACAGCCTGTTTCGTCGTGGTTTCTGCGACGACCGTGGGCTATCTCCGGGTGGCGGGATCCTTCGCCGGTCTCGAGGTGGGAACCCACTATCCCCGCGCCGACAGTGTCATCGCCCGCATGCTCGATGGTGCCCCCGCGGCGGCGTCCGGGGTCGGTCCCGGGCATCCCGCGGCCGACACCGCGGAACATCGCCTGCTGGGGGTACGCAGCTATCTCGCGACGCCGGTCCTGCGTCCGGATGGCCGACTGCTCGGTGTTCTCGTCAGCTTGGACCATGGCGAGGTGCCTGTGACCACAGAGGATCGTGCCCAGGTACGCGGGATCGCCGACGAGTTGGCGGCCTCCGGTCGCATACCGGCGCCGGCCGGATCGACCTTCGAGGCGGCTCCGGGTCCGGGTCCGGGTCCGTCCGATGCCGACGCGGCGGACCGGTCCGAGCCGGCAGAGGTGGCCCAGGTGGGCGAACCCGCCGGACCGGGGGTCCCCACGCGGGTGTCCCTGCCCGCCGAGATTCCGCCCACGGCCGGCACGCCGATGCCAGCGGTGCCTGCCACAGACCTGCCGGCGGCGGGCGGGCCGGTCAGCGGGGTGCCGGCTGCCTCCGCGGCACACCCACGACCAGGCCGGATACCGACGCCGCAAACGATCGCGCGAGCGGTACGTCCCGGCGGGCCGGCCCGTACCACGCCGCCCCGCCCGGGCCAGCAGGCCCCCGCCGCGTCCGGTCCCGCGGGACCGGGTGGGGGTACCACGTCCGGCCCGC
>NZ_JAMQQG010000115.1:1664-3204 GCF_023716925.1 Frankia sp. R82 | reverse complement strand
GCCGCCACGGCCGCCACGGCCACCGCGGGCGCCGCGACCACCGACCCGGCGCGGTTCGCCGCCGCCGTCGAACGACGCCTGCACCTGGAGAAGGAGCTGGTCCTCGAGCCCGCGTTCTTCCACGACCTGGCCGCGGACGCCGGGCTCGAGGTGTGTGTGCGGGTCAAGCGCGGTCGTCACCGCAACGAACTCACCCGCCACCGCTACGACGTGGTGCTGCGTCGTCCGGCAGAGGCACCGGCGGCACCCGCCACCGCTGCCTCTGCCGCGTGGACGGAGCTGACCTGGGGGGTGGACGTGGTCGACCTGGCCGGGTTCGCCACGTTGCTGCGCCGCCGACAGCCGGCGCGGGTGCGTCTGGCCGGCGTGCCCGACGCCCGGGTCGCCGCCGAACTCGCCGCCATCGACCTCGTCGACACGGTCGCGGCCGAGGTGATGGGCCAGGCCGCCGAGACCCTCGCGGTGGACCCGGAGGACATCCACGTCCTCGCCGACACCCTCGGTTACACCGCCGCCCTCGCGCCGCGGTCCGGGGCGGCCGGTCTGCTCGACGCCGTCCTCGTCCAGGGGGTCGGGGTCCAGGGGGTCGGGCCAGCCGATCTGCCCTTCAGCGGGCCGTCCCCGGTGGCGGCCGCGGGTGGTGCGGCCACGACGGCGCGCACCAACGACCCGACGGCGGCGCGGGCGGCGGGGGCACTGGTGGCCCGGCTGCGCACCGACCTCGCCGCCCTGCTGCCGGACCACGCCGTGCCGTCGGCGTTCCTGACGCTGGCCGAGATCCCCCGCAACGCCAACGGCAAGCTGGACGTCGCCGCGCTGCCCGTCCCGCAGCCGGCGGCCCGCGGTTCGGGTCGCGCGCCGGCCGCCGGGGTCGAGCAGACCCTCGCCGACCTGTTCGCCGAGGTCCTCGGGCTGCCCTCGGTCGGCGCCGACGACGACTTCTTCGCCCTCGGTGGCCATTCACTGCTGGCCACCCGGGTGGCCAGCCGGGCCAGGACGACCCTGGGCGTGGAACTCGCCATCCGCGACCTGTTCGACGCGCCGACCGTCGAGGCACTGGCCGCGACGCTGACCGCTACCCTGGCCGACCGCACCGGCTCCGCCCGCCCGCCACTGCGCGCGGCCACCCCGCGACCGGCACGGATCCCGCTGTCGGCGGCGCAGCGCCGGCTGTGGCTGGTCGACCGGCTCGCCGGTGGCACCGACGCCTACACCTATCCGCTCGCGCTGCGCCTGGCCGGCCGGATCGACCTCGCCGCACTGCGGGCCGCCGTCGCCGACCTGATCACCCGACACGAGGTGCTGCGCACGGTCATCGCTACCGAGGACGGTGTGCCCCACCAGCACATCCTCGACCCCGCGGACGCCGTCAACCGCATCACCGTCACCCTCGACGACCCCGCGGACGCAGCCGGCTCCGCCAGTTCTGCCGGCCCTGTCGGTGGGGGGGGGGGGGGGGGGGGGGGGGGGGGGGGCGGGGGGCGGGGGGGGGGGGGGGGGGGGGGGGGCCCCGGCGGGGGGGGGGGGGGGGGGGGGGGGG
>NZ_JAMQQG010000115.1:0-1654 GCF_023716925.1 Frankia sp. R82 | reverse complement strand
CAAACCCCCCACCCCGGGGGCCCCCCGGCGCCCCCCGGCGCGCCCCCTTTGTGGCCGGGCGTGGGGGGGGGGGGGGGGGGCGGGGGAACCGCCCCGGCCCCGGCGCAGCGGTTCGACCTGACCGTCGAACCGCCGCTGCGGGTGCGGGTGCTGCGCGAGCCGGACGCCGACGTGTTGCTCGTCGTCGCGCACCACATCGCCACCGACGAATGGTCGGACCGGCCGTTCCTGCTCGACCTGGACGCCGCCTACACCGCCCGGCTCGCCGGACGGTCCCCGCGGTGGACGCCGCTGCCCGTCCAGTACGCCGACTTCACCCTCTGGCAGCGGGACCTGTTCGGCGACCCGGCGGACCCGGACAGCGTCGCCGCCCGCCAGCTCACCTTCTGGCTGGACGCGCTGCGTGGACTGCCGCCGCGGATCGCGCTGCCGCTGGACCGGGAGCGCCCGGTGGTCCGCGACGGCCGGTCCGGGCGGGCGGTCCGCATCCTGCCCGCCGAGGTGACGGCTGGACTGCGGGCCCTGTGCGCGGCCACCGGCACCAGCATGTCGATGCTCGTGCACGCCGCCGTCGCGACGCTGCTGCACCGGCTCGGCGCCGGCGACGACATCCCGATCGGGGTGCCGGTCGCCGGGCGCACCGACGCGGGCCTCGACCAGCTCGTCGGGTTCTTCGTCAACACCCTGGTGATCCGCTCCGATCTGGCCGACGACCCGACCTTCCGGGAGCTGCTGGTCCGCACCCGCCAGACCGACCTGGCCGCCTTCGACCACGCCGACCTGCCGTTCGAGGACATCGTCGCGGCCCGCCGCGACCGGCGCACCCCCGGGGTCAACCCGCTGTTCCAGGTGATGGCCGGCTACCACCACCTCGGCGGCGACGACCGGTCGCTGTTCGGCCTGCCGGTGAGCTGGATCGATCCGGAGGTCGGCACCGCCAAGTTCGACCTGGACGTGACGTTCGTCGACCGGGCGGCCACCGGTGAGATCACCGCCCTGGTCGAGTTCGCCGTCGACGTCCTCGACCCGGCCAGCGGCGCGCGCCTGGCCGACCGGCTCGTCCGACTGCTCGCCGGGATCGTCGCCGAACCGGACCGTCCCATCGCCCGGCTGCTGCTCGTCGACGCCGACGAACGGGCCGCCGCCCTGCGCACCGCAGCCGGCCCGCACCGGAATCCGGCAGCCGCACTCACGGTGCCTGACCTGCTCGACCGGGCGGTGGCCGCCCATCCGGACCGGGTCGCACTGGTCACCGCGGACGGGAGCCGGACGTTCACCGCGCTTGCGGCCGACGTGGCGCGGGTCGCCGACCGGCTCGCGGGGCTGCCCGTCGGCCCCGAGTCGATCGTCGCCCTTGCGCTGCCCCGGGCGCACATGGTCCCGGCGATCTTCGGTGTACTGGCGGCGGGCGCGAGCTACCTGCCGATCGACACCGAGCAGCCGGCGGAGCGCCTGGCGTTCCTGCTCGCCGACGCCGCCCCCGCCGCCATTCTCACCACCCGCGCGTTCGCCACCCGCCTGCCCGGCTCTGCCGGCTCTGCCGGCTCTGCCGGCGGGGCCCGACCTGCCGACGGGGCCGGCCCGGCCGACCCGGCTGACGGGCCGACCATCGTCTGGCTCGACGAGCCGACGGCCGGGCCCGACGGTGCGGCGG
>NZ_JAMQQG010000114.1 GCF_023716925.1 Frankia sp. R82 | reverse complement strand
GGCGGGGGGTCGAGGCGGACGATCTCGCGGGCCTGGCGGCCGAGGGCGGCGAGGTCGCGGGCGCCGAGGCGGACGCGCGGGCCGGTGAGCAGGCGGACCAGCGCGGTGTTCGCGGTGGGGGCGTCGAGGACCTCCAGCACCGTCACGATCTCCGCGACCTCGGGCACGGTGAGCAGACCGGTCAGGCCGACCACCTCGACCGGCAGGCCGACGGCCTGCATCGCGGTGAGCAGTGGGGGGATGTCGCCGCGGGCCCGCACGAGCACGGCGATGTCGCGGGCGGCGGTGCCGGCGTCGACGGCGGCCCGGATCCGGGCGGCGATCCAGGCCACCTCGGCGGCCCAGGTGTCGTGCAGGGCGACGACCGTGCGGCCGCGGTCGGCGACGTCGGCGCGTGGTCGCAGCTCGACGACCCGGTGCCGGGCCCGCAACGGCTCGGCGATGGCGTTGGCGAGTTCGAGCAGCCGGCCGCCGCTGCGCTGGTTGACCGACAGTTCGTAGACGGTCGCGGCGGTACCGTCCGCGGTCGGGAAATGAGTGGGGAAGTGGTCGAGGTTCGCCACCGACGCACCGCGCCAGCCGTAGATGGCCTGGCAGGGGTCCCCGACGGCGGTGACGGGATGGCCGCCGCCGAACAGCCCGGTGAGCATCCGCCGCTGGGCCACCGACGTGTCCTGGTACTCGTCGAGCAGCACCACCGCCGCCCGGGCGCGTTCGGCCAGCCCGGCCTGCGGCATCGTCTCGGCGATGTGGGCGGCGTGGGTGACCTGGTCGCCGAAGTCGAGCACGCCGCGTTCGCGCCGCGCGGCGCGGTACTCGGCGACCAGAGCGGCGAGTTCGCGCCGTCCTCGGGACGTGTGGGCGAACCGTCGCAGCAGGTCCTGCACGCCCTTGGTCCTCGGCCGCCGCCGGGCGGCCTCGAGGGCGGCGCCGATCTCGTCGAGCAGCCCGGTGTCGAAGGCGACGAGCGCGTCCGGGTCGACCAGATGCTCGCTCAGCTCGCCGTCGAGGGCGACGATCTCGCCGACGACGGCGGCCAGTGAGCGGGTCAGCGCCTGGACGGTGCCGTCGTGAGCACGGGCCACCCGGGCGGCAAGCTGATAACGCGCCGCTCCCGACAGCAGGCGGACGTCTGGTTCGAGCCCCAGCCGCAGTGCGTTGTCGACGACGAGCCGCCCGGCGAACGCATGGTAGGTCGCGACGGTCGGCTCGCCGTCCTCCTCCTCCTCCGCCGCGCCACCACCACCACCAGAACCGCCGCCGCCACCAAAGCCACCGGCACCCCAGCCACCGGCACCCCAGCCATCCGTACCCCCGTCGCCTGCGTCCGCGGAGCGGGCCGCGCCGGCACGGCGCAGGGCGAGGCGGACCCGGGCGGCGAGCTCCGCGGCTGCCTTGGTGGTGAAGGTCAGCCCCAGCACCTGGTCGGCGCGCACCTGCCCGGTCGCGACCAGCCACACCACCCGGGCGGCCATCACCGAGGTCTTCCCCGAACCGGCGCCGGCGACGATCACCCCCGGGGCCAGCGGCCCGGTGGCGGCCGCGATCTGTTCATCGGTGAACGGGACGTCCAGCAGGGTGCGCAGATCGTCTGGTTCCAGGCGCGGGCCGGTATGCGTCCCGTCACCATGATCGGCGGCTTCGGCGCCGAAACCGGGCAGGAACGGCTGACGGGGAAGGTGCCCGTCGGTACCCAGCATGCTCACGCGATGACCTGCCGTCCCTCCGGCCGCGCGGGGCAGCTTCCCTGGAACGTGCAGGTGGTGCAGTGGCCGCCGGGGACGGGACGGAACGCCTCGGCGTCGATGGTGTGCACCGCGTCGGCGACGACCTCGTCCATCCAGGTCGGGCCGTCGGCGGGCAGCGGCGCCTGGGCCTGCACCTTCGGCGGGCCGGGGGTGGCCTCGGCCGATCCGGGCACCGCGGCGTCCCCGCCGGCGTCCAGGCGCAGGTGCACGAGCTCCGCCCCGCCCGGCTCCACCGCGGCCCGTCCGGGGCCAGGCATGGCCTCCGGCCGCGTCGGGACCGGGGCCAGGCCGCGGGGGGTGGTGGCGGAGCGGACCGCGTCGTCGAGGGCGCCGGAGCGGATGGCGAGCTGGTAGCTGCCGAGCTGGGGGTGGGTGGCGAGCTCGGCGGTGGTGACCGGGGTGCGGCCGGTCTTGAAGTCGATGACGTGGACCCGGCCGGCGTCGTCGAGCTCGAGGCGGTCGATGAAACCGCGCAGCCACACCTCACGGCCGGCGACGGTGAGCTGGCAGGTGAACCGGATCTCGGCGTCGACGACGCGACGGCCCCGTTCGGCCGCATGCCAGGCCAGGAACCGGGCGAGGGCCTCGCGGGCGGCGGTGCGCTCCTGGTCGCTGCGCCAGCGGGCCTCGTAGGCCAGATGCCGCCAGACGGTGTCGAGGCGGGCGTCCAGGGCGGCCAGGTTCGCCGCGGTGCGCCCGGTGGTGACCTCGTCGGCGAGCGCGTGCACCACCCGCCCGAAGCCCTGCGCGGTCGAGGCGACGGTGACGGCATGCGCCTCGTGTTCGAGGAACCAGCGCAGGGAGCAGTCCCGCAGGCCCGACAGCGACGAGCCGGACAGCCGCACCGGCACGTCCGCAGCGACGACCGGAACCTCGGACGTGGTGACCTCCAGTAGCCCCCACCAGGTGCGCGGATGCGCGGCGGGGGCAAGCGGTCGGCCCTCGTCGTCACTGGCGGCGGCGAGCGCGGCCAGCCGGCGGCGCGCGGCGGTACGCAGCGCAGGACCCGCGCCGGGTTCGGTGGCCAACCGGCGCAGGGTCGCGACCAGACCGACGAGGGTCAGCGGCCGGGTGGGGCGCCCCCCCGCGGCGACGACGGGCACGCCGATCTCCTCGAGGAACCGGCTGGGCCGGCTGCCGTCGTCGTCGGGGCTGTCGACGGCCGTGACCAGCAGGCGCCGCCGGGCCCGGGTAAGCGCCACGTAGAACAGCCGCCGTTCGTCGGCGAGCAGGTCCGCCCGGGTCAGCGGTGGGCGCAGGCCGCCCCGGGCCGGCGCGTCGAGCTCCTCGACCCCGAGCAGCGAACTACGTTGCCGCAGATCCGGCCAGGCGCCGTCCTGCACCCCGCAGACGGCGACCACATCCCATTCGAGGCCCTTGGACCGGTGTGCGGTGAGCAGGCGGACCCCGCGGCGGCGGGCGTCCTCGCCGACCGGGGCGATCGACTCGGCGGCGAACTGCTGACGGCCGAGCTCGCCGAGCAGGGACGCCACGCCCAGCCCCGGCCCGCGCCGGGCGGCCAGTTGCGGGAGACCTCAGACGATGGCACTCGTCGCGCGGATCTACCCCAGCGACTTCCACGCGGTCTTCGTCGGCCGCCGTCGGGCCTGGTACACGGT
>NZ_JAMQQG010000113.1 GCF_023716925.1 Frankia sp. R82 | reverse complement strand
CCGCACTCGACCTCGCCGCCAGCCTCTACCTACCTGACACCACCGATCACCGACGAACTAACGGCGACGACCACTAGTGGGCGGTCCAGGTGGCGTTCACATCGATCGTCTCCAGTTCGCGGGCCAAACGCTGCTCGAACTCCGCCGCGGTGGCGGCATCTCGCAGGTAGAACGGGGAGCGCAGCTCGCGGGTGGGCTCTCCCTCCAGCACTGCGAGTGCGGGCCGGTCGCCGTTGCGCAGGGCGTCTTGCACCTCACCGACCACGGTGTCGATGAGGATGTCGGTCTCGAAGTTCATCGTTGTTGTCCTCGAGGGGCTGAGCGCGACCAGGTGCACGCCGGTTGGATCCAGTCTGGCCGGTCCGGCAGCAGCCCGTCGCCGGACCCACCCGGCCGACGGTAGGCGAAGGTCGCGCTCGCGGCTCACAGCCGTCCGACCCTCCCGCGCGGAGAGATCACCGGGTCTCCTCGGCCGAGGTCGACGACGCTCTCACCGTTGATCGCGGCGATCCGTCGGCGTGTCCGGATCTCGCCGTTTGCGACTGCTCCTCGTGCTGCAATGCGGACCGTCAGCAGCTTGTTCGCCGTCCATGTGCTATGTCCTTTCGTCGGCGTCGCCGCCGGGAGTGAGCTCGGGGCCGTGATCGCGCAGTCTCAGGTCGGCGAAATCGAGGTAGCCGATAATATCCCTGCTCGGCCAGGAAATGAGAAAGCCGCATCGCAGGCAGCAGTAGGACCCCCGCCATCTGCGGGACGCGGTGTCGACTTCGCGCCCGCCTCGGACGGGTACAAAACCGTCGCGACTCGGGGTATTGTCGCACCGACACAGCCACTCCTCATCTACGAGGGCAATATACTCCCTCATCGGAGAACCTCCATTCTAGAAGGAGAGAAACGTGCAGAAAAATCACCAGATGGCTACTACTCGCCGCCGCAGGCGTCGCTGGGCCACGTCGACAGCGCCGTCCCATAACGACAAAATGAGGGACCGGTCGAATTAGGAGGCAGCTCGGATCGGGAAGGATCTCCGCGCCTCGTCCGGGTGACTGCTCAGGGAGATCAGGCGCGAAGTGGTCTCCACGACTGATCGAGCACCGGCGGTACGGCGAGCCGTGGGCCAAGCGGGCCGCCGAGATCGGTCACTGAGCGGGTCGGATCTCGCTGTTGGCTGCCTCGCGCGCGAGTGATCAGGTTTTGTCGGCGAGGGTGACGCGGATGTCGCCGGCGTCCGGGTGATCAAGAACGAGCAGGGCGGTGGTGTAGGAGTCGAACGGTTCGCCGAAGCTCGTGGCGATTCTTTCCGTGACGGTGGTCCAGGTGTGATGGCGGCGGGACGTGGACGTGGACGTGGACTGGCGCGGTGCCGGTGAGGGCTGCGAGGAGAGCGGCGGGGGTGTCGGTGTTGCGGCTGCGGCGGCTGGGGCCGGTGAGGTAGGCGTCACCGGCGATGACGTCGAGTGCTCGGAGCTGGGGGGCGTGGACCCAGGCGAGCAGGGTGGCCCGGCCGTTAAGCGGCAGATTATCGATCTTGCCGGTTTCTCTGACGTAGAGCCTGGCGTGGGGGTCGACGAGGTCGATTCCTTCGATCAGGCCGCCGACGAGGGCCTGGTCGGCGGTCAGGCTGGTCTCGTCGTGGTCGATGAGACGGACCGGCAGTGACGGGTCCGCCGGCAACACGACTACTTTGATCATGATTGGTTGCTTTCCGGGCATGCCCCAGTCCGGCCCGGTCTGGGTGCGGGTCCGGGGCGGGGGTGAGGGTGGCTGGTTTGGTGGCGGGTGGACGCCTGTCCAGCTGCCGGCCGGAGCCTCTCCGGAGGCTTCACGGCGTGGCGGCTGCGGGCGTCGCCGCGTGGTTCTGGCGGGTCTGCTACTGGCGGTGTGGTGGGCGGGCGAGGAGGTCGGCGCGTCGGCGGACGAGGCGTACGACGGTGAGCACGGTGGGGCGGGTGGGGTCGGTGGGTGGGCGCAGGATGTCGTGGTCGTGGTGGCCGAGGAGGAGCCCGGCGGTGAGGACATGTACGGCGTTGTTTTCGTCGCCGCCCGGGTGGGGGCGGTGGCCGTTGACCGAGGGGATCCAGCCGGCCGGCGGTACTACCACGGTCGGGACGGTCGTGGTCGACGGCGGTGCGGTGGGCGGCTCTCGGAAGATCATGGTGAGGTAGGTGGTGTCGCCGCCGTGGTCGAGGAAAACGGCGTCGGCGGGTAGGCCGGCGAGGGCGGCGCTGACGCTCGCGGCGTCGGCGCCAGGCCGGACGATCACGTGGATGATGTAGGGCTGGGGGTGGCGCACCGTCACCAGCGGGTCGGAGGGCATGGCGGGGTTCCTGTCGTTGTCGTCGCGGGGTGAGCGCCAGGCCGGGAGGCAGGGGCTCAGGGTTGGTCGGGGTTCGTGCCGTCGAGGCGGCGGAGAACGTCGAGCAGGTGTTCGGCCTGGTGGAGGCGGCGGGCGAGCGCGAGGGCTTCGGCGCGTTCACCGAGGGCGCGGGTCTGCCAGTCGTCGCGCAGGACGTCGTCGTGGGCGAGCAGGACGTGGGGCCCGAGATCCCAGATGATCACATTGATGGCGAGGGCGGCGAGCGCGAGACCGTCGGGGTCGACGGCGATCCAGTGGATGGTGTGGGGGTCGCCGTCGGCGTCGCGGATCGCCTGGCTGACGGCGCGCAGCAGGCCGCCGGTGCCGGCGGTGGGTTCGAGCACGACCTGGCCTGGGGTGGGCAGGGTGCCGCCGAGGCGGGCGAGGAGGTCGGCGAGGTCGGGTGGGGTGTAGTACTGGCCGCGTGCCGCCCGGTCGCCGCGGGTGCGTAGGACGGACAGCAGGGGGCCGAACAGGTCGACGTCGTAGCGGGCCGTGTCGAGCAGGTCGTGCAGCCCCGTCTTGAGGGCGGCCCGCATGACCGTTCGTGCGGCGCGTAGCAGGTCGGGGCCGGGGAGCGGGTCGGTGTACCACGGCGCGGCGAGCGGGGTGATCCGGTGGGCGAGGTCGGGGCGGGCGCGGGCGTAGAGCTGCCAGGTGGCGCGCAGGAATCCGCGCAGTCCGTCGTCGTCGGCGCCCAGGAGGCGGGTGGCGATGTGGGCGCGGTCGTCGGCGGTGTCGGGGGTGCGTAGCGCGAGCGCCGCGACGACGGAGACGGGGATCTCGGTGCGACGCTGATGTGGGCGCTGTGCCAGGCGCGGTCGACGGCGTCGGCGATGCGATGGGCCTGCACGAGCGCGCCGGCCCGGGTGGCAGGCCGGGGGCCGGTGGGGGTGGGAGCGGGCGGCGCGGCCATCGAGGGCGCTCCTTTGCGGGTCGGGGCACACGGGAGCGGGGCCGCCCCCCGCGGGCGGGGGGGGGGGGGGCGCGGGGGGGGGGGGGGGGGGGGGGGGGGGGGGGGGGGGGGGGGGG
>NZ_JAMQQG010000112.1 GCF_023716925.1 Frankia sp. R82 | reverse complement strand
ACCCCTTCCAGCACGAACGCTTCTGGCTGGCCAACCCGCCGCGCAGCCTCGGCGACCTGTCCCGGGCGGGGCTGCGCGCGGCCGGGCATCCGCTGCTCGCGGCGACCGTGCGCCTCGCCGCCGACGACACCGTCGTGCTCACCGGCCGGCTGTCCCTGGCCACCCACCCCTGGCTGGCCGACCACACGGTGCAGGACGCCGTGGTGCTGCCCGGCACCGCCCACGTCGACCTCGCCCTGCGCGCCGGGGACGAACTCGGCGCCGAGCTGCTCGACGAGCTCGTCGTCGAGGCGCCGCTGGTCCTGCCGGCCCGCGGGGCGGTGGCGATCCAGGTGAGCGTCACCGCCCCCGACGAGGCCGGCCGCCGCACGGTCAGCGTGCACTCCCGACCGGACGCCGACCCCACCGACCCCACCGACCCCACTTCCACCGACGCCGTCCCGACGGACGCGGTGGACGCGGTGGACGGCGCCGACCCGACCGCGACCTGGACCCGGCACGCCGTCGGCACCCTGCGCGTCGCGACCACCACCGCACCGGTCTCCCGCACCGCCGCCCTGGCCGACCCGGCCGCCTGGCCGCCACCCGGGGCGACCGCGGTGGACGTCACCGACGGCTACGACCTGCTGACCGGCTCCGGGCTGGCGTACGGGCCGACCTTCCAGGGTCTGCGCGCCGCCTGGCGCGACGGCGACCACCTCTACGCCGAGGTCGTCCTGCCCGAGTCCACCGAGGCCGAGACCGACGGGCGAGCACCGGGCCAGGCCGACGGCTTCGGCATCCACCCGGCGCTGCTCGACGCGGCCTTCCACGCCGCCGCGCTGCACCGGCTGCCGGACGTTCCCGACGGCCACAGCCGCCTGCCGTTCGCCTGGGACGGCATCCGCCTGCACGCCACCGGTGCGACCGCGCTGCGCGTCCACGTCACCCTGCGTGGCCCGGACGAGGTGGCCCTGCAGGCCACCGATCCCACCGGCACCCCCGTGATCACGATCGGCTCCCTGGTGTCCCGGCTGGTCTCGGCCGCGCAGGTCGCGTCCGCTCGCCCGGACGCCGCCGACGGCGCGGCATCCGACGACCTGTTCGCCCCCGCCTGGCAGCCTCTGACGTCGGTGCCCCCCGGCGAACCGGCCGCCTCGGCCCACCCCTGGGCGGTGCTGGGCGAGCACGGCAGCGAGCTGGTCACGGCCCTCACCGCGACCGGCCTCGACGTACGACCGGCACCCGACCTTTCGGCGCTGGCACATCCGGCCCCAGCCACAGCCACAGACCCGGGCACAACCACGGACGCGCGAACCGCGGCGCGGTCGGCACCGGACGTCGTGGTGCTGAACGTGCCGGCGGACGGCGCGGTGAACCGGGCCGAGGTGCTGCCGGAGCTGGCCCGGGTCACCGCGACCGACACCCTGGCCGTGCTGCAGGACTGGTTGGACGAGGCCCATCCGCCGACCGCGACGCTGATCGTGCTCACCTCGTCGGCGGTCAGCGTCGACGGCGAGGCAGTGGACCTCGCCACCGCCGGGATCGGCGGGCTGGTGCGCACGGCCGCCACCGAGAATCCCGGCCGGTTCCTGCACGTCGACACCGACGCCGATCCGGCGAGCCTCGCGGCGCGGCCCGGCGCCGTCGCCGCCCGCGGTCACCAGCGCGGACAGACCCGCAGCCGACGCGTCCTGGCCGGACACCACCCGCGCCCCGGTGCCCCCGTGGGCCTGCGGGGCGAGCCGCAACCATCCCCCGCCATGACGGACGGCAACCATGGTGCCACCCGATGCCGTCGGCGCCACCCGGACCTGCCCGTCCGCGCCCGTCGTCCCGCCCAGGGACACATCGACCCGGGCGGAGCCGGGCAGTACCGGCTCGCGGGCGCCCGGCTGGATGACGGTCGGGTCGGGGCAGGCGAGCTGGGCCGCCGCGATCGGCACCGGCGACGGCACCCCCGGGTCGGCGCCCTCGTCCACGAGGAAGGCGCCGCCCAGTCCCACGACGGCCAGCGGAACGACCGTGCGGACGGCGAAGCGTCGCACCGGCGTCCGGCGGCCAGGCAACCGCCCGGTGGACAGACGAACGTTCACCGTGATCGTCCCACCAGGCGGGACCGGACGCCGACGGCCGCGACGGCGAGCAGCACCAGGGCCAGCGATCCGGCCTGCACCAGCGCCCGCAGATGGGCGGCGCTGTCGTCGCGGACGAACCGCACCCTGGTGCCGGCCGGCAGGTCTGCGGGCAGGTGGAATCCGGCGGCCCAGCCCCACGCGGCGAACGAGGACAACGGTCGACCATCGGCAAAAGCCCGCCAGCCGGCTTCCGCCGGTACGGCCAGCACGAGGTCGCGATCGCGCCCGACCACACCTTCCCCGTCCGCCTCCGACGCCGGATCAGACTCCGCTGCCGAGCCTCGCGCGGACGCCGGGTGCGGTGGGGAGGCCGGCGGCTGGTCCGGCAGTGTGCCGTCCGCGGGCAGCAGTCGGGCCGACGCCGGCGCGGCGACGAGCGTCTCGACGTGGGGTGACTGCCCGGCCGATCCGATGGCCGCACCACCAGCGCCCGCGCCATCGGCACCAGGGCCGCCGTTCTCCAGCTCGCCGGCATCGAGGACGTAGGCGGCCGGCACCGACGACGGGGTGCCTGCACGGGCCGTGGACGGTGGCCTCGTCTGATCGCCACCAGGCCGCTCGGCCGGCGGGAGGTCCACGGGGGCGCCGGACGCGACGGCGGGGCGCCACAGCAGCAGGCCGGGGCGGGACCGGTCGCGGATCAGGGCGGGGCTGGCATCAAGGCGGTCGACGAGCGTTGCGGACGCGTCCATGGTGGGCACGCCGACGGCGGCGACACCGAGCAGCGGCAGCCAGCCACCCGCCCGGGCGGAGCCGCTGGTCAGACCGGTGACCACGGTCGCGAGGAAGTCCGCGGCCCGGCGCGGCGGCGCTACCAGTCCGCCCGGGTAGCGCTCACCGGCGGCGCTGGCCAGCGCGTACCGGACGAGACCCGCGCGCTCGGAGCGATCCAGCAGCAGCAGGCGGGATCCGAACGGTTCGGTGCGGATCTGGGCGAGGATGGCACGGGCCACCGCAGCGGCGTCCTCGCCGGCCCGGTCGGTGGTACCCGACCAGGCCGCCAGTGCCCCTGACGCGCTGCTGCCCGACAGGGCGTCCGACGGCAGGCCACCGTCGACGTCGTCGGTGTCGACCGCGATGTCCGAGTCGCCGGCGACGGCGCTGGCGGAGCTGCCGGCGACCGTGCTGGCGGAGGCGCGCAGCCAGGAGGCCGGACTGCCGCGCCAGGTCGAGCCGGTGGCCAGTCGGTCCGCTGCGAGCGCGACCGGACTGACCAGAATCAGGGTGGTCATCGGCACCGCGGTCAGCCGGGCAAGCCGGCCACGGCTCACTGCGCCCTGCTCCGCACCGACGCCGGCGGCCGCGCCCGTACGGCCCTGCGGTGCGCCACGC
>NZ_JAMQQG010000111.1 GCF_023716925.1 Frankia sp. R82 | reverse complement strand
GACGACCCGGATCGGCAGCGCGCCGCCGGCCGAGCTCACCGCGGCTGCCGCGGCGCTGGCACCGTTGACGGCGGTCCGGGCCAGCGATCCGCTCGGCCTCCCGGCGCAGGCGGCAGCCCAGGCCCGGGCCGCCCTCGACCGCGCGGCGGTGACCGTCAACCAGCTGGTCAGCGCCTATGACGCCCTCGACGAGGGGTTGCGCAACGCCGATGCCCTGCTGGACCTGATCCTGGCCATCGCCGCCGAAGGCGAAGGCGCCGCCCGGCAGACCGCGGTGAGGATCCGCGTCGCCGCCGAGGAGCTCTCGTGCCTGCCAACGGGCTGGCTGGACGACCCCGACCGTGGTCTGCGCCCCTGGTTGCACCGGTTACACGGCCTCGCGACCGCGCCACGTCGCCTCGCCGCGGTGCACGGGCTCGCCGCCTGGACCACCACCGCCGAGCAGACCCTGGCACAGGCCCGGCACATCGCCGAAGGGAACGCGGCCCCGCTGCGGCGGCGCGACGAACTGCGCGGACTGCTACGCGCGCTGCGACAGAAGGCCGCGGCCACCGGTCTGGCCGAGGATCCGGAACTCGAACAGCTGTATGCCGGCGCCCATGACCTTCTCTACACCGCGCCGACGGACCTGACAGTCGCCCGGCACAAAGTCACGGCCTACGCAGGCGCGCTCAACCGCGATCCACACCACGCCGGGCACCAGGACCAGGAACGGGGGCATACCTGATGACGGTGATCGCCTGTCCAGAGCCGAACTGCCCAGGCGTCGTCGAGGAGGGTTACTGCACCGAGACGGGCATCGCCATCGCACCCCCGGCCGCCCGGGATCCAGCAGACGCGAAGCCGGCCGACTCCAGCCCACCAGGCGCGAACACACAGGGTGCGGGGACGGGAAGCACCGCGAGCGCGGGCGGGTGGTCGCCGCAGTCGACGCCGTCCAAGCATGGGCTCGGCGGCGGCATCGTCGCGTTGCCGGAGCCACCCGTTCTCGATCCGAGGGCACGGATCCTCACCTCGCCGAACGTGCCGGAGCACCGGCGGTTCTGCCCGCAGGGCCATCCGGTCGGACGGGCCCGCGGTGGCAAGCCGGGTCGCACGCGCGGTTTCTGCGGCGAGTGCCAGACGCCGTTCTCGTTCGTCCCGGCGCTGCAACCGGGTGACCGGCTTGGCCAGTACGAAATCGCCGGCACGATGGCACACGGCGGTCAGGGCTGGATCTACCTGGCTCGGGACCTGAAGGTGGCCGACGACTTCTGGGTGGTGCTCAAGGGTCTGCTCGACAGGGGTGATCCAGATGCCCAGGCCGCGGCCCTCGCCGAACTACGCCACCTCGCCAGGGCCAATCACCCGGACATCGTCAAGATCCATACCTTTGTCGAGCACGACGACACGGGTTATATCGTCATGGAATACGTCAGCGGAATGTCCCTGCGCGACGTGCTGAAGAACCGCCGGGCCGCGGCCGGGCGCAGCGACCCGCTGCCGGCGCACCAGGCGATCTCCTACATTCTGGCCATCCTGCCGGCGTTCACCTATCTGCACCGTGACGGCCGGGTCTTCTGCGACTTCAAGCCGGACAACATCATGCTCAGCCGGGACGGGATGAAGCTGATCGACCTCGGCGCCGTCCGCCGTCTGGACATGATCGGCGGTGCCGTCTACGGCACCCGGGGCTACCAGGCGCCCGAGGTGGCCAAAACCGGGCCGACCGTCGCCTCCGACCTGTACACGGTGGGCCGCACACTGGCCGCGCTGCTGCTGGACTTCCGTGGCAACACCACGCAGTACGAGTACAGCCTCCCGCCCGCCGCCGACCATCCGGCGCTCACCCGCTATGACTCGCTGTACCGCTTCCTGCTCAAGGCGACCGCCACGAACCCGGACGGCCGGTTCGGCTCCGCCGAGCAGATGCACGACGAGCTGGAGGGGGTGCTGCGGGAGGTCGGCGCGGACGTCAACGGCAAGCCGACCCGGCCCACCAGCCGGCGCTTCACCGGCGACAACCATCCGACCGGCCGCGGCGCCGACGGCGCTCCTGCCGGACCGCCCTGGGCGGTGCTCCCGGCACTGCTCGTCGACGACTCCGACCCGGCCGCCGTCGCGCTCGCCCGGATGCCCGCCGTCAACGCGGACGAACTCGAGCGGTTGCTGATCGCTCTCGGAATCGGCGGGGTCGAGGTACGACTGCGACTCGTCCGCGCCCAGGTGGAGGCCGGACGGTTCGACCGGGCCCATACGCTGCTGGCTGCGCTCGAGGCCGACTACCCGTGGGAGTGGCGCACCGCCTACCACCGGGGAATGATCAGCCTCGCCCAGGGGGACGCCGCCGGTGCCCGTGGCTTCTTCGACCGGGTGTACGCCCAGGCTCCCGGCGAGCTGGCCCCGAAGCTGGCGCTGGCGTACGCAGCCGAGACGGACGGCGACCTGAACCTGGCCGAACGGCTGTACAACGTGGTGTCGAGCACCGACGATCTGCTCACCAGTGCCGCGTTCGGCCTGGCCCGGGTCCGGGCGGCAGCCGGCGACCGGGCCGGGGCGAGTGAGGCCTACCGGCGGGTGACCCCCGCGTCCGCCGCCTTCGTGGACTCCCGGATGGCACTCGCCCGCCTGCTCGGGACGACCACCGCCGGCACTCCGTCGCGCGCGGACATCGCCGAGGCCGCCCGGATACTGGACACCCTGGGCCTCGACGGGATCCGCCGGGTGGAGCTGACCCGCGATCTGCTCACCACCGCCCTCGAGCTGCTCAGTCCCGGCCCGCTCGCGCCCGGGGACGACATCACGATCGCCGGGTATCCCCTGCGTGCCCCTGAGCTGCGTCTCGGCCTGGAGCAGGTGCACCGCCAAGCGGCCCGGCTGGCCAGCACCGAGTCCGAACGGCACCGTCTGGTGCAGGCGGCCAACCGCATCCGACCCTGGACCCTGGTGTGATCGGGACCCTCGCATGACCGCCCACTGCGCCGTCCAGCCGGCCTGTCCGGCCTGTGGTGCCGAGGCGCTGCCAGCCGACCGTTTCTGCGAGGCCTGTGGCGCGGCCCTCCACGACGGCTCCCCGTCAGCACCACCGCCGCACTCGACACCGCCGCGGACAGAAACAAACCCGGAACCGGAGCTGGGGCCGGAGCTGGAGCCGTGCGGCGAGTGCGGCGCGGTCGGCCTCGACGTTGACGGCTACTGCGTGACGTGCGGCCTGCAGCGCGGGCAAGCGGCATCCAATCCATGCGACCGGACCGAACTCGACCTGGGCCCGGTCGCCGGGGTCAGCGACCGCGGGTTGGTGCACCGTTCCAATGAGGACGCGATGGCCGCCGCCCTTCTGCCGGCCGACCGCTGGTCCGACGCATCCGGCCCGGCGATGGTCGCGGTTGTGTGCGACGGGGTGTCGCAGGCCGCCGGCTCCGGGCCGGGAGCACGTGCGGCGGCCGCGGCCGCGCTGGACTCGCTGCGGTCGGCGGCCGGGGGTGGCGGGGC
>NZ_JAMQQG010000110.1 GCF_023716925.1 Frankia sp. R82 | reverse complement strand
GCGCTCGGTACCGGGCGCGGTGGGCTCGGCGGCGGGGCCGCGGCAGGCGGTGCGGTCACCGCACCCGCCCAGCCCGTGGTGGAGGTCGACGTCACCGCCGCCCAGCGCCGCCCGACCGGGGTCGACGAGCTTGACCGCGTGCTCGGCGGTGGGCTCGTGCCCGGCGCGGTGATCCTGCTGGCCGGTGAGCCCGGGATCGGCAAGTCCACGCTGCTGCTCGAGGTGGCCGCGCGTAGCGCCGAGGGCGGGTCCCGGGCGTTGATCGTCACCGGTGAGGAGTCGGCCGCCCAGGTGCGCCTGCGCGCGGGGCGCACCGGTGCTCTGCACAAGGATCTCTGGATTGCCGCGGAGACCGACCTCGGCGCGCTGCTGCAGCACGTCGAAC
This sequence comes from Frankia sp. R82, assembly GCF_023716925.1. Lineage (GTDB taxonomy): Bacteria > Actinomycetota > Actinomycetes > Frankiales > Frankiaceae > Frankia. The sequence continues at coordinate 3,103 of NZ_JAMQQG010000110.1, read as the reverse complement.
AGGTCGCCCCGGCCCTGCTCGTGGTCGACTCGGTGCAGACGATCTCCGCGGCGGGCGTGGAGGGGGCCGCCGGCGGGGTCACCCAGGTACGCGAGGTCACCGCCGCGCTGATCCGCACCGCGAAGGCGCTTGGGCTTGCGACGGTGCTCGTCGGGCATGTCACCAAGGACGGCGCGGTCGCCGGTCCCCGCCTGCTCGAGCACCTGGTGGATGTCGTGCTCCACTTCGAGGGTGAGCGCCATTCGATGCTGCGCCTCGTGCGTGCCGGCAAGAACCGGTACGGGCCGGCGGACGAGATCGGCTGCTTCGAGATGGACGACGCCGGCATCCACGGCATCGCCGACCCGAGCGGCCTGTTCCTGTCCCGATCAGGCCCCGGTGGCAGCGCCGGCGCCGGCGTGCCGGGGACGTGCGTGACGGTGACGATGGAGGGGCGTCGCCCCCTGGTGGCCGAGGTCCAGGCCCTGGTGGCCGACTCGTCCGCGCAGGTGCCCCGGCGAGCGGTGTCCGGGCTCGACCCGGCCCGGGTGGCCATGATCCTCGCCGTCGTCGAACGCCGGGTCGGCATCCGTCTCGGTCGCAGCGATGTCTACACCGCGACGGTCGGCGGGGTCCGGCTGGCCGAACCCGCGGCGGATCTCGCCACGGCGCTGGCAGTGGTCAGTGCGATGCGGGATCGGCCGCTCCCCGCCGATCTGATCACCATCGGTGAGGTCGGGCTCGCCGGTGAGGTCCGCGCGGTGGGTGGTGTGCCCCGCCGGCTCGCCGCCGCGGCCCGGCTGGGATTCCGCCGGGCGCTGGTGCCCGCCGGCTCGCTGACGTCCGGCTCCGGCGCCACCACCGCGGGGGGCGGCACGGTGACCGGCGCCGTCGGCGCAGGCAGCACGGCCAACCGCCGCGCGGCAGGCGGCAGTGCGGCCCTCGGCGGGGCGGGGGCCCGGGCGCTGCGGGCTGTCGGCGAGGGTGATCAGGGCTCGCGGGACGCCCGTCCGGGGGCTACCGGCATGGAGAAGACCTTCGAGGGCATGACCGTCACCGAAGTGCCAGATCTGGTCGCCGCGATTACGCATATGTACAAAACATAAGAATTAAAGATGTCGATTTCGTGGCCTTTCGTTACCTTATGATTGCGGACCTCCCGCGGCGATCGCCCCGATAGCATCACGGCAGAGGCGGAGACAGCGGGGGAACCGAGGAGCTGAGTGAGCCTGATGGCACGACCACCCGGGGACGACATCTTCCGGGCGACACTGGCCGCGGTCGCCCCCGGAACCCCCTTCCGCGACGGCCTGGAGCGCATCCTGCGTGGCCACACCGGCGCCCTGATCGTGCTCGGTCACGACAAGGTCGTCGAGGGCCTGTGCACCGGCGGTTTCGAGCTCGACGTCGAGTTCTCGGCCACCCGGTTGCGGGAGCTGGCGAAGATGGACGGCGCGATCGTGCTGTCGTCCGACCTGCAGCGCATCGTGCGCGCCGCGGTCCACCTCGTGCCGGACCCGACGGTGCCCACCGAGGAGTCGGGCACCCGGCACCGCACGGCCGAGCGGGTCGCCAAGCAGACCGAGTACCCGATCATCTCGGTCAGTCAGTCGATGCACATCATCGCCCTGTACGTCGCCGGCCGGCGCTACGCGCTGGACGGCTCCGCCGCGATCCTGTCGCGCGCCAACCAGGCCCTGGCCACCCTCGAGCGCTACAAGCTGCGCCTGGACGAGGTGGCGGGCACGCTGTCCGCACTGGAGATCGAGGATCTCGTCACGGTCCGCGATGCGATCTCGGTCAGTCAGCGCCTGGAGATGGTGCGCCGCATCGCCGACGAGATCGAGGGCTACGTCGTCGAGCTCGGCACCGACGGCCGGCTGTTGTCCCTGCAGCTCGAGGAGCTGATGGCCGGGGTGGAGACCGAGCGGGAACTCACCGTCCGCGACTATCTGCCCGCCGGTTCGCGGGCCGGTACGGCCACGCAGGTACTCACCGAGCTGTCGGCGATGTCCCCCACCGACCTGCTCGACCTCACCGTCCTCGCCCGCGTGATCGGTTTCTCCGGCGGGGCGGACATCCTTGACCGCCAGATCAGCCCGCGCGGGTACCGGATGCTGGCCAAGGTCCCCCGCCTGCCCCGCCTCGTCGTCGACCGGCTCGTCGACCACTTCGGCACCCTGCAGAAGCTGCTGGCCGCCGGCGTCGACGACCTGCAGACCGTCGACGGTATCGGGGAGGCCCGGGCCCGCGCCGTGCGCGAGGGCCTGTCCCGGCTCGCCGAGTCCAGCATTCTCGAGCGCTACGTCTGAGTTCGCACCAGACCGTCCCGGGCCGGCCGGGCGCCACGATCAGCCCAGCCGGGCGCGGTGGCGGCCGGGCGCGGTGGCCCGGCTGGCCCGGCCCGGCTGGCCGGATGGCACGATGGCTGAGATGACCGGCGTGACCTACGACCTCGACACCGCACCGGCGGCACCCGGCCCACTCGGTGTGCTGGTGTTGGACTGGTTCGGCGGGGCCGCCCGCGACCTGCCCTGGCGTCGGCCGGGGACGACACCCTGGGCGGTGCTGGTCAGCGAGGTGATGCTGCAGCAGACCCCGGTCAACCGGGTGCTGCCCGTGTGGACGGCCTGGCTGGCCCGCTGGCCGACGCCGGCGTCGCTGGCCGCAGAGCCGTCCGGGGAGGCCGTCCGGGCCTGGGGGCGGCTCGGCTACCCACGGCGGGCCCTGCGGCTGCACCAGAGCGCCACGGCCGTCGTGGCGCGCCACGGGGGCGAGGTCCCGGACGACCTCGACGCACTGCTCGCCCTGCCCGGCATCGGCACGTACACGGCCAGGGCGGTCGCGGCGTTCGCCTTCCGGCAGCGGCACCCCGTCGTCGACGTCAACGTGCGTCGCCTGTACGCCCGCGCGGTCGAGGGCCGCGCCGAGGCGCCGGCCACCATCAACCGCACCGACCTTGCCGGCGTCGCCGACCTGCTGCCCACCGACCCCGAGGCCGCGGCGCGCACCAGCGCCGCGTTGATGGAACTCGGTGCCCTGGTCTGCGTTGCCCGCACGCCGCGCTGCCCGGCCTGCCCGCTGCTCGAACGGTGCGCGTGGGTGCGGGCGGGCAGTCCCCCGG
>NZ_JAMQQG010000109.1 GCF_023716925.1 Frankia sp. R82 | reverse complement strand
GCCCGGCGCCGCCGGCCTCGCCGCCGGCCTGACCGCCGGCCTCGCCGCCGGGCGGTGCGTCGTGCTCCTCGCGGCCGGGTTCACCGCTGTCGGTGCCTGAGCGAATCCTGACTGGCATGTGCGGTGGCCTCCGCCTCTCGACGCTGGTGGGGGCTTCCACACCGATGGAAAGATCCCACCGAGTAAAACGACCGTACCGGACCGACCCATCCGGCATATCGGACATGGGGCAAAGGCTCACGCCCGTCCGGGGCGGCCGAAAAGGGCCGGTGGCAGATTTTGGTTCCGCCTGACAAACCTCAGACCGCCGCCGGGAATCCGCCGTCCGGTGCCTGCTGGCGCACGGCGGTGGCCTGTCGTACGGCCGCGTCCCGACGGTCGCTGTGGTGCAGCTGGACGACGAGCAGACCGACGGCCACCGCGGTGAACAGCTCGGTGATCAGCGCCGCGACGGCCGTCGACATCGCCCCGCCGCCGGCCGAGACCAGGGCGCCGGCGGTGGCCACGGTGGCCACGGCGAGCACGCCGACGACCCGGCGTACGCCCGCTCCCAGCAGGTAGGTCGTGAACATCAGGGTTACCGCCAGCAAGGTCATCGACAGCGCCAGCACCCACAGGGCGCCCGCGGCGCCGGTCAGATGCGCGCCGAACACCAACCCGATCAGCCAGTGCGCGCCGACCAGGCCGATGGCGGCGAGCAGCAGGCCAGGGGTGACCACGAAGGCCAGCGCGATCGCCAGGGTTCCGCCCGCCGGACGGCCCTCCTTGCGCCGTCGCGCCGCCTCCGGCAGCAGGAAGTTCGCCACCGCGAGCCCGATGAACACCGGTACCTTGCAGGCCGTCGAGATCGCCGCATAGCCACCGACGCCGGACGAACCCAGCCAGCCGACGATGACCACGTCCATGTTCTGCAACAGTGCCAGCGGCACGAGCGCGCCGAGCGCCACCGTCGTGTCCGCGATGACGCTCTGGCGGGCGCTGGGCCGCGGCGCCGGGATCGGCACCGGGATCGGCCCGGTGGCCGGCGGAAGGTCGGCCTCGTCCAGGGCAGCATCGTCCAGGGCAGCATCGTCCAGGGTGGCCTCGGCCGGGGCCGGCGACTGCAGGGATGCCGGGGAGGGCAGCCGGGGCACCCGGGGCAGCCGGGGGGTACGGCGGACCGCCCAGCGGCCGTGCTCGGCCCCGACGAGCACGCCGATGACGATGCCGAGCCCCGCACCGTTGACGCCCATCCCGCAGACCACGAACAGAATCACCAGGCCGATCCGGACGAACCCCTCGACCACGAAGTTCACCGCCAGCCGCTGGTAGGCGCCGCGGGCCTGGATGAGCCCCCGCTCGACGCACAGCAGCGTCCACAGCGCCGCGCCGATCGTGGCCTCCGCGATCGCCACCGGATGGTGGTAGGACATCAGGGCCGCCACCGGCCGCGACAGCACGAGGGCGGCGATGGTCGCCACCGCGATGCCGACGCCGCAGGCACCGCGCAGCCGGCGGATCCAGTACCACTGCTCGCGCCGGGACTCGCCGATGCCGGACGTCTCGTGGTGCACGACGCCGATGAGCAGCGCGTTGCCGGCGACGGACAAGATCAGGAAGATGCTGACCTGCACGGATACCGCGCCGTAGGCGTCCGAATCCAGCACCCGCGCCACGATCAGGTTCATCAGCAGATTGCAGCCGTTGACGAGCATGCCGGCGACCGCCAGCGACGCCGGGCCGGCGAGCAGGCCGGCCACAGCCGCTCGCGAGGGCTTCGCCATCGGTCTCCCCTCAGGCGCAGGACGCCGATTTCTCCGGCATCGGTAGGTTGCAGGCGAACATGCTAAGCCCTGCCCCCTTCGGCCGAGAGGAACGCCACCGGTGATTGGAAGCCGCCCCGCATCGTCCCCCGGGGCGCCCGCCCCGAGTCGGTACCTGCCCACACTCGCCGGGCGGCACGTGGTCTTCCTCAACTGGCGTGACCGCGCGCATCCCCAGGCCGGTGGGGCGGAGCTGTTCTGCCAGTCCGTCGCCGAGCGGTTCGCCGCGGCCGGTGTGCGGGTGACCCTGCTGACCTCGCGGGTACGCCCGGACGGTGAACCCCCGGCACCGGCGGCGCAGGCCGTGGCCGGTGTGGACGTGCGCCGAGGTGGTGGCACCTTCGGGGTGTACCCGTCGGTGCTGGCGCGGCTGGCGAGTCTCGGGCGGGCCGGGCACCGGGTCGACGCGGTGGTCGACTGCCAGAACGGGATCCCGTTCTTCAGCCCGGTGGTCCTGTCCGGGCGCACCCCGGTCGTGCAGGTGCTGCACCATGTCCACCAGAAGCAGTTTCCGCTCTACTTCCCGGGTCCGGTCGCGCGGGTCGGCCAGCTGCTGGAGGCACCCGGCAGCCGACTGGTCTACCGGCGCCGGCCGTCAGTGGTGGTCTCACCGTCCACCCGCGACGAGGCCCGGACGATCCTCGGCCTGCCCGGCCCCCGCTACCTGGTGCCCAACGGTGTCACCGCCGCGTCGCTGCCGACGTCGGCGGACGTTGGCGGCCCGGCACCCGCCCCGACGGTCGTCTGCGTCGGCCGGCTGGTCCCGCACAAGCGTCTGCACCTGCTGCTGGACGAGCTGCCGGCGCTGGCCGCCGCGCACCCGGGCCTCGTGGTGCACGTCGTCGGGGACGGCCCGGACCGCGACCGGCTGGTGGCCCACGCGGTCGCCCTCGGGCTGACCGCCCCCGCCGGCGGCGGAGCGCCGTCCGCCGGGGCATCGTCGGGGGAGGTGGTGCGCTGGCACGGCCAGGTCGCCGCCGAGGTCCGGGACCGGCTGCTGTCCTCGGCCTGGCTGACGGTGAACCCCTCGCACGGCGAGGGCTGGGGCCTGTCGGTGCTGGAAGCCGCGGCGCTGGGTGTGCCCGCGGTGGCCTTCCGGGTCGCCGGGCTGCGCGATGCCGTGCGCGACGGCACGACCGGCTGGCTGGTGCGCGACGGCGAGCCGCTCGGCCCGGCCATCGACGCCGGCCTGCGCCTGCTCGCCGATCCGGCTGCGGCGGCCGATCTGCGGGCCGCCGCGCGGGCCTGGGCGGCCGGGTTCACCTGGGATGCCAGCGCCGAGCTGCTGGCCCGGGTGGTCAGTGCCGAGATCGACCGACTGGCCGGGTCCACCGGCGCGGGTGCTGGTCCCGGTGCCCGGGAACGGCGCCGGGTCGACGACGACCTCACCCACGCCACGTTCACGCTGTCGCCGGGCGCCGCGCTGCCGGTGCTGCGCCGCACGGACCTGGTGTACCGCCCGGATCCCGACGGCGAGCAGGTCGTCGCCGTCCTCTACGGGGCAGGCCTGCGCGAGGCCCGGGCCGCCCTGGCCCGGGCCGGGGTCGCCTCGGCGCCCGGAGCGGAGGGGTTGACCCTTCGTCCCGGCACCGGCGAGGACCTGCTCCTCGCCCCCCGCCACCCCCTGTCTCTTATAAAAAAAAGACCCTGCCGACGAAGCATGGCATGTGTAGATCTAGGTGGTCGCCGTTTAATTAAAAAGCGGGGGGGGGGGGGGGGGGGGGGGGGGGGGG
>NZ_JAMQQG010000280.1 GCF_023716925.1 Frankia sp. R82 | reverse complement strand
GGCGTCGGCCGGCCGACGCCGACCGAGCAGCCCGCGTCGCGCCCGTGGACGGCCCAGCTCGCCATCGCCACGGCGCTTACGGCTCTTGCGCGCCGAACCATCGCCCGCGTCCGTCGCATCCGCGTCCGTCTCGTCCCCGCCGGCCGGGGTCGCAGCCAACGCGGCCTGGTCGGACGCCTCATGGTCCGCCCCGGTCTGCTCCGGCGCGTCGCCAGCGACATCGACATCGACGTCGGCGCCCTGCGTCACCGTGATGCCTTCGGCCCCGGAGGCCGTGATCTCAGCGGGAGCGATGATCTCAGCGGGAGTCGCGGTGGCCGGAGCAGCCGCGTCGTCCGTCTCGGCCTCGGCCGGCGCAACCTCGCCGGACCCGGTGGATTCCGCCGCCCTGTCCGGCTCGGGTACCGGGCTGGCAGCGGCCGTGTCCACCAGCGCGGCGTCGCCCGGCCCGGGCTCGACCGTCGCGGCCGGCTCGGTCACGGCCGGCCCGGCGGACCCGGTCGCGACGGGAACCTCGGCCGTCACGGCCTCGAGCACGGCTTCGGACTCGGCCGCGGTGGGCGCGGTCACGTCAGGCGCCGCGGCGGTCACCGTGAGCACGGCCTCGGATGCGGACCGATCCGCGTCCACCGGCGCGGCGGAGACGCCGTTGGACTCCTTGTGGGCGATGGCCGCATCCTGCTCGGTCAGGACGTCGAGGGCGATCGTGCGCCAGCCCTCGAGCACGTCGGTGACGACGAAGCCGGCGGCCGACAGGCTCTCGCGGTAGCGGACCAGCAGGTCGTAGGACAGCGCCGGGTCCGGCCCGGCCGCGTCGTCGTCAGCCACCGCGGCCGACACCCGATAGGTGGTCACCACCTCGGCCGCGGAGGTGGCAGGAGTCGCAAGGTTCTCGGTCAGCGTCCACGCCCGGCTGGCTGTCCCAGCGCCGACCGTGGCCCTCCCGGTGCCGGCGTCGCCGGCAGCTGCCGTGGCCGCGCCGGTGCCGGCGGCAGCCGTGGTCTGCCGGCTGCCTTCCGCCAACAGCGTGGCGATCCGCACCGCGGTCGGCACGGGCGCGGGGGTGTCTGTTTCGGTCGCTCTGGGCGTCTGGCTGTCGCTCTTACCCCATCGCACGGGCGCACGTCCTTTCGTCACACGATCATTGCGCCGCCCACAGACGCCCGCCGGTCCGACCCGTCCACCCGAAGCCCCGGCAGCGGGCGACCCCGACACCTGACGCCCTCGGCTGCTCGCTGACACCAAGGTGTCGCGGGCCGGACGCGCGCCCGTGACCAGGCAACCCGGCCCGGGCCGGACACCTGGACAACCCGACCGGCAGCGGCGGGCGACGACCAGCATTCTGACGGACGGACCTGACGCGCTCCGCATCGGGGTGTGTTTGGACACAGTAACGACATAAGCGCGCAAAGTGGACTTTTCCGCCGACAAGATGGGGTGGGCGAAGATGACGAGGCGCGTCGCGACGGGACTCGTGACGCGTCGAGTCAGCTACTACAACACTGTGCTGTCACGAGGATCGCGCTGCCTCGATCGGCGGCGCCGCACCGAGGCCGCCCCAACGCGGGCCAATGCGGTAATATCCTGCTTGCCGAACGTGACGTGCAGCGATGTTCTTCCTTACGACGGCGAGGTCGGGCGGAGTCAACGTGTCAGACGAACCGGCGGGCAGGTCCGCCGTTGGCGGCGCGGCGACCCCTGGGCCATCCAGTGAGGCCGACCGGGCCGGTGGGGCCGGTGGGGCCGACCGGCCCATCCGGGTGTTCCTGCTGGACGACCACGAGGTCGTCCGACGAGGCCTGCGCGACCTCCTCACCGAGGAGGACGATCTCGAGGTCGTGGGTGAGGCCGGTCAGGCCAACCAGGCCGCCGAGCGGATCCTCGCCTTGGAACCCAACGTGGCGGTGCTCGACGCGCGGTTGGAGGACGGCAGCGGGATCGAGGTCTGCCGGCAGGTGCGCTCGGCGAATCCGAGCGTGGCCTGCCTGATCCTGACCTCCTTCGACGACGAGGAGGCGCTGTTCACCGCGATCATGGCGGGGGCGGCCGGGTACGTCCTGAAACAGATCCGCGGCAACGCGCTGGTCGAAGCCGTCCGCCAGGTGGCCGCCGGCAAGTCGCTGCTCGATCCCGCCGTCACTCCACGGGTGCTGGTCCGCCTGCGGGAGGGCCCGGCCGAGGACGAGCGCCTCGCGGGTCTGACCGACCAGGAACGACGCATCCTTCGACTGATCGCCGAGGGCCTGACCAACCGGCAGATCGCCAGTCGGATGTACCTGGCCGAGAAGACGGTCAAGAACTACGTTTCCAGCATGCTGGCCAAACTCGGTCTGGAAAGCCGTACCCAGGCCGCCGTCTTCGCCACCCGGCTGAACAGCTAGCCACCCGGCCCCGCCACGACGGCACGGGTCACCGCAGGGGCAGGCCGTCCGGTGGGGTGAACACCCGCAGCGCCTCAGGCGTGGTGATCAGCGGTACCTGCCAGCTGACGGTCGTGCCGATACCGCTCTCCCCCGGCCCGAACGCCATCCGTCCACCCAGATCCACCGCGCGGCGGCGCAGGTTCGTCAGCCCACTGCTGCGCGACGCCCCGCCCGGGCCGCAGCCGTCGTCGCGGACCTCCACCAGCACGTCGACGCCGGTGACCCGCAGCAGGACGTCGATGCGGGTGGCTCGGGCGTGGCGGGCGATGTTCGACAGCGCCTCACGCAGCGCGGCGAGCATGTGGGGCCGGATGCTCGGAGGGACCCGCCGGTCGATCGGCCCGTCCACCCGGATCTGCGGGGTGATACCCAGGGCACGTTCGGTCTGGGTGAGGATCGCGCGGATCTCCGCGGCGAGGTCCGCACCGTCGGCGTCCGCCGAGGTCAGCGAAAAGATCGTCTGGCGGATGTCGGCGATGGTCTGGTCGAGTTCGTCGGCGGCGACGTGCAGCCGGGCGGCGACCGGGCCGCCGGCCATCCGGGCCATGCCCTGCAGCTGCAGGCCGGTGGCGAACAACCGTTGGATCACGACGTCGTGCAGGTCGCGGGCGATACGATCGCGTTCCTCGAAGACGGCGAGCCGTTCCCGGTCGCGGTGGATGCGCCCGAACTCCAACGACAGCGCCGCCTGGCCGGCGAACGCGGCGGCCATCTCCAGGTCCAGCCCGTTGAAGGGCACGGACGTGCCCTCGATCCCCAGCACCAGCACGCCCAGTGCCCGGCCGGCCGCCATCAGCGGCACCACCATTCCGAGCTCGGCCGGTGGATCGGGAAGATCCTCGCCGAACAGCGGACCGTCGATCGCCCCGGGGCCGACCAGCGTCGCCCGTCCGGTGCGCATCGCGTCGAGCAGACGGTCGTTACGCTGCAGGACCCGGCGGCGCAACCGTGCCGCACCCGCGCCGTCGACGACCTCGACCACCAGAGTTCCCTCCTCCCCGTCGGGGACGAGGACGGCGGCCAGCCCGGCGGCAGTCACCTGCCGGGCGCGGCGTGCCACCAACGCCAACGCCTCCTTCGGGTCGGCGACCGACAGCAGCGCCGTGGTGATCTCGGCACTGGCATGCAGCCACGCCTGCCGGCGCCGGGCCGTCTCGTACAGCCGCGCGTTCTCGATGGCGAAGCCGACCGCCGCGGCCAGCGCGCAGGCCAGGCTCTCGTCCTCGCGGGAGAACTCGCCGCCGCCGCGTTTGGCCCCGAGGAACAGGGTGCCGAAGGCCGCCCCCCGGACCATGATCGGCACATTCAGGAACGTGTCGAACCGGGGATGGCCCGGCGGGAACCCCACGGCCGCCGGGTGGTGGCCGACGTCGGCCACCCGCAGCGGCCGAGGATCACGCAGACTCTGCCCGATCAGGCCACGACCCAGCGGCAGCCGGCCGATCCGATCCGACACCTCGTCGTCGAAGCCGACGTGGAACAGGTCGGCGATCTCCCCCGCCGCACCGATGACACCCAGGGCGCCGTAGTCGCAGTCGACCAGGTTCGCCGCGGCCTCGGCGATCCGGCGCAGGGTCACCGGCAGGCTCAACTCCTGCGCGACATCGACGACGGCGTCGAGCAGACCCTGCATTCGCGACTGCACGGCTGCCACCTCGTCGACCGACGCGGACAACCGGTCGTGCAGGTCGTCCATCCTGGCCGTCCCTCTCCGCTACCCGCCGACGCACCCCGTACCCGCCGACGCACCGCGCCGCCCCATCCGGCCTCGCGGGACGGGGATCGCCGAAGCGGTTCACGCTGTCTCGGAGGATATCCACCAGGATCACCCAGGGAAACACCAACGCGGCACCCCGTATCTCCCACCTCCACCGCGCCACGCCCGGTCGGGGCGGGCCGGCTGGACGCACCGTCCGCGGCCGGGCCGTCGTACACTGTGCGCATGGCAGCGACGCGCCTCTTTCTGCACCGCGATCGCGTGACCGACCTTGGCCGGGCCGTCAGCGCGGCCTGTACCGGGCGGGGTTGAGCCACCGCCCTCGGTCCGTCGGCGGGTATCGGCCGCACGGTGATCGCGCCGGCCGCACCCGCAGGTCGACTTCGCCCGGGCAGGCCCCCCGTCTTCCGGTTCTTCCAGCCCTGACCCGCGTCGGCCACGGCTTCACTGCGCCGTAGCGCGCTCAGGTCGCGGTCCGCGTCTTTGCCCAGGGCATCCGTCCAGGCCACGCCGCCGTTGCGTTCGGCTACCTCCCTGGTCCGGGCGACGCCAGTGCCCGGTGCACCCGGCTTCGCCGGCCGACCGGCGAGCCTGCCACAGGTACCCGACCGGTTTCGCGATCGACGGCGCGGGCGTACCGCTGTCCGCTCCCCTGGAGATTCTGTGCCTCTGCTGCATCCGTCCCTGCTCGCCCAACCGGCTCTGCTCGCCCAACCGGCTCTGCCCGTCCAACCGGCTCTGCCCGTCCAACCGGCTCTGCCCGCGCGGCCGGCGCCGTCCACCGAGCTGGCCGCGCTGGCCACACTGGCGCCACTCGTCCAGCCGGCGGTGTTCCTGCCGCCGAGCTGCCTCAGCGACGAGCCCGGACGGGTCGATCTGGCGACGCTGCGCACGCTGACCGCCACGATTGCCGGCGCCCCGCAGGTGTGGCGGCCCGTCATTCACCACCAGCCCGACCGGCGCTGGTACACCCGGCTGTTGCTGTCCGCGACGGTCGAGGTGTGGCTGATCGGCTGGTACCCGGGGCAGCAGACCGAGATTCACGATCATGGTGGTGCACTCGGCGCACTGACGGTCGCCGAGGGTGTACTCGAAGAGGACCACTACGACCGTGCCTGGTCACTCGTCGGCCAGCGGACGTACACATCCGGCGACAGCGTCGGTTTCAACATCGCCCATGTGCACCGGGTCGCGAACCGCGGCACCGCACTCGCGACGACGATTCACGCCTACTCGCCGCCCGAGCTGCCCCTGCGCTACCTCCCCGCCGACGCCGCTTGCCCCGACGCCACGCCCGTCGGGGTGCCGGCCGCCGGGGTGGCGGTCGAGACCGGGCCCGAGATTCCACGACCGCAGACCCGCACCGCGGCTGTGCTGGCGACCGGGGACCCGCGTTGACCAGCTCCCACGCGGCGTCCGGGGCCGACCCGACGTCGAGGCCGGCGGGTGGCAGCCGAATCGACGCGATGCTCGCGGCAGCCCGGGCCCGGCTGCACCGGCTGGAACCCGAGGCCGCCGCCGAGGCGCTCGCAACGGACGACCACAGCGTGCTGGTGGACATCCGACCGGCCGCGCAGCGGGCCGCCGAGGGAGAGATTCCAGCCGCCCTCGTCGTCGAGCGCAATGTGTTGGAGTGGCGCTTCGATCCGACCAGCGATGCCCGACTGGAGATCGCCACCGGTGACGATCTCCAGGTGATCGTGATCTGCTCGGAGGGCTACACGTCGAGTCTCGCGGCCGACGCACTGCGGCACCTCGGCCTGACCCGGGCCACCGATGTGATCGGCGGTTTTCACGCCTGGGCCGCCGCCGGCCTGCCCGTCCGGCCCGGCACCACCGCCCACTGATCCGTCACCGGTCCACACCGCCCATCACGGCCCGGCCCTGATGCCACCGACGCCAGGCTGCCCATCGCGGGCTCGGACCTGATCCCACGCCGGCCTCCGCGGACCGCCGCGCACTCCCGCGCCGGGCGCCCCACCGGACCGACCGCATCCACCGCGGACCTGCCCGCGCACGGCCGGATGGCGGGTCCACCCCCCGGCCTGCCGCCTGCGCGCTACCCCGAACGGGGCGTCACGCGCATGCTCCAGCAAAGGCATTAAATGTAATTCTCAACACATTTAGGCCCGATGGGCCGCCCGAACGCGCCATGGCGGGCGGACTTCGCGGACTCGACATCTGCCCGTAATCGGCCCGTAGGCTAGCTGGAACACCGATCGTAGACCCCCGCACGGGGGACTACCCGCCGGTTGTCCCACACCCGACAGCGATCTTGCCATGGCCTGTTTCCGCTGCCCAACAGTACTTCCAGACCCCGGCCCGCCCACCGGCCCGCGGGTGACGGAGCCCGCCCGACGCCTCTCGCCATGATCGATTCGATCGTCTCCGGCGGCCCGACGATCTCTGGCGCGGACGCGTCCGACCCCTCTCGAACGACCGTCGACCGCTCCGGACGTTCGCGTTCCGGAACCCTTGCTATCCGGTCGAGAGGCGTCTACGTTCCTCGGTTAACGAGGCGAGACGGGATCGTTTCCAGGCGGAGCCACACCCCGGTTCACCGGTAGGTGCTGCTCCGCCGGAATCGAACCCGTGGCTACGCAGTACATCTCGCCTCGCCAAGGTTGACCTGCCTGTCTGGAGTGTCGCGCAACGCCGGATGTGGCGGTCTGCAAAGCATGTGTCCGCCTTTGCAACGTCAGCAGGAGTCGGTATGCCCAGTCAGCTCAGCGTGCTTCCCGCACGTGTCGTCACCGCACTCAGCATCCACTCGTCCGCGTGTCACCTCGGCTGCGGCGGCGCACGATGAGCGCCGGCGTACCGGTCCTGCCCGGGCGTGATCTGCCGCCGCAGCCCTTCGGCGCCGGTTGGCCCGCCTACTGGCGCCAGGAGGCAGCCTGCCGCGATGGCGATCCCGACGCCTTCTTCCCACCGGACGGTCGCAACACCAAGGCCCGGGCCGCCGCCGAGTCCCGCGCCCGCAAGATCTGCTCCGAGTGCCCGGTGCAGCGCCCCTGCCTCGCCACCGCGATCTTCCGGCAGGAGGAGCACGGTGTGTGGGGTGGTCTGACCTCGGACGAACGAGCCACCGTCGTCCCCCGCGGACGGCTGTCCGCCGACGACGCACTGGCTTTCGCTGACCGCCTGCTGCTGTCGACCTCCGTCGCGAGCTGATCGCGACCGCGGATACCGTAGTGCCCCGGCCACGCCCGCCCGGCTGACCGCCGCCAGGCGGGCGGGCCACCCCGGCCGGGGCCCCGGCCCACCGCCATCCTCCGCACCGACTCCGGCGCTCCGGGTGCCGCTTTCCGCCTGCCGGCCACGCACCGTCGCCATCGCCGTTTATTCGCGATGCGAACTTTCGTTCGGCGCGTTGATCTTCGTGGCCCTGCTACCGGGTTCAATCCGACATTCTTGTGTTTCCTCCCGGTAGAAGGACCCACGACCTCCAGTCACCTTGACCTCAACGCCCCAGCGGTCGCGAGATGCCAATCGCCGAACTGATTGATCGTCCCTGAGCGCAGATATCGATGCGCCGTGTGTCCGAGTCGGGGCATGGTATGGCATCCGCCGGTGCGTGACGCCGTTACCGGCGTGGCTGTGGACGACCCGAGGCCAGTGCCGCCCGCTCCCCTGGACGGCGCAGGGCCGGAGGCGCCAGCTGGCCTCGGACGACGCGGGACGGCACTGCGGACCATTGACGGGCGGGGCACGCATTGGCAGGCTGAGCCAGGCGGGGGTGGCACCAGTGCGGCTGCGATCGGGCAGTCAGACACGGACGACCAGGTCATCGGGGAGACGGCGGTGGACACGGCGGTGAACGGGGCACATGGAGCCCAGCCGAACCCGGCTCCGGTGCGCTGATGGCGGCGCACCGGTTGTTGTTGCTGCGCCACGCCAAGTCCGACTGGGCCGAAGGCGAGACGCCCGATATCGAGCGACCGCTGTCCGCATCCGGCCGAAAGGCGTGCGCCCTGGTTGCCGACCATCTGCGTGAGCACGCTCTCACCCCGGATCTCGTCCTGTGCTCAGCGGCCCTGCGCACCCGGCAGACCGTCGAGGAAATCGCGGGAGCGTTGCCGGCGGGCGTGCCCGTCGTCCTGGAGGACCGGCTCTATCTCGCCGAGGCCCAGACCCTGCTAGACCGGCTCCGCGACGTGGACGACGGAGTGCCGACCGTCCTGCTCGTCGGGCACAATCCCGGCATCCACACCCTCGCGGTGGCCCTGCTCGCCGAGGCCGACCGACCGCGGATTCCCACCTTCCCGACGGCGGCGCTCGCCGTCGAGGATCTCATCGTGCCCCGTTGGGCCGAACTCGGCCAGGCCGTCACCCGGCTGGCCGCGTTCGTCACCCCTCGCGAGCTGCGGGAATCCGCCGGGTCGAGCTAGTAGGCCTGCTCCATGATGCGGGCGGCCAGCGCGATCGCAGCCCCGCCGACCAGCAGCACGGCGGTCACGATCCACAGCGGCGTCGAGGCCAGCGGAAGGGCAACCGCCCCGACCACGAAGCCCGCGATGATCAGAAACACCGCAAGCCACGAACCCCTGTTCGCCTTGTGGTGACCGGTCTCGCTCACGTACCACTCCCGTCCTTGCGCCGCAGCCGCCGGCCGACCGCCCAGTGGCGGCACGCCCCGGCGTGCCTCGTTCCCGATGCGACCCTACCCGCGAACCCGTCCCGCGGGCCCGGGATGCCCACCACTGTTGGCCGGTCCATCCGGCCCCCGTCACCCGAGCCCTCCGGCCCCCGGCCTGACGCCGGCGGGCGTCGGCTCGGCGAGGGCAGTTCAGGTTCAGGTTCAGAGGAAGCCGGCGATGCGCCGAAGGTCGGCGATCTGGTCGTCGAGCCAGCGGTGCACGTCGTGGGTACGAACCTGGTCGGCGGCGGCGGCCAGGCGGCTGTGGCGCTCGGCCATCGGCATGGTCAGGGCGGTGTAGAGGGCGTCGGCCATCTGCTGCACGTCGAAGGGCTGCAGGGTGACGGCGAATTCCCCGAGCTCCTCGTGCGCGCCGGCCATCTCGGACAGGGCGAGGACCCCGCCGCGGCGGTTGACGACGGCGACCTCCTTGGCGACGAGGTTCATGCCGTCGGCGATCGCGTTGACGATCAGGACGTCGCAGATGGAGTAGGCGGCGACGGCGAGCGGGAAGTCCTCGACCATGCGCAGGTCGATGGGCTGGCGGCCCTCCTTGGTGTGCCGGGCGTTGATCTCGGCGACGACACCGCCGATGAGGGCGATGTAGTCGGCGTACTCGGGGACGTCGGTGCGGCTGGGCTGGAGCAGGGCGAGGAAGCTGACCCGTCCGACCAGTTCGGGGTGCTGGTCGAGCAGGGTGCCGAAGGCGAGAAAGCCGCGCACGACGTTCTTGCTCGGATCGGTCCGGTCGACGCGCAGCAGCAGCTGGCGGTCGTCGTCGAGGAAGAGATAGCGCAGCATGGCGACGTGCGCGGCGACCTCCTCGGAGGCCTGGGTGGCGTCGAGGGCGGCCGGGTCCACCGAGATCGGGTAGTAGCGAGCGCGGATCACCCGGTCGCCGACGGTGACGGTGAGCTGGTCGAGATCGGCGGGCAGTCCGAGCAGCTCCGCGGCGCACAGCACGAAGTTGCGGGCGTAGCGGCGGGTGTGGAAGCCGACGACGTCGCTGCCGAGCAGGCCACGCAGCAGCCGTTCGCGGATTTCGGCGGGCAGGATGCGCCATTCGTCCGGGCCGGGCCAGGGAATGTGGACGAAGTGGGTGAGCACGACATCGGGGCACTGCTCCCGGACCCAGTCGGCCACCAGGTAGAAGTGGTAGTCCTGCAGCAGGACCAGAGCCTTGCCGCCGCGGGCGCGGACCTCGTCGACGACCGCGTCGGCGTAGGCCCGGTTGACCGCCGCATAGCCGTTTTCGAACGCGTCGTGCTCGGCGCGGGTGAGCACCGGCGACAGCGAGCGGCCGTACAGGCCGTGCTGGATGAACCACAGGATCGGGTTGGACCAGACGCTGTAGAAATCCGCATAGGCCGCCGGGTCGGTGACGACGAGCCGCACCCGGATCGCGGGGCCGTCGGGTTCACCGTCCACCAGATGGGGTTGGGGATGGGTCTGGACGAGGATGGAACTGCCGGGGTTCTCCCCGGCGACGGCGGTGTCCTCCTCGCTGGCCGCGCCGCACACCCACACGGCGTCATCGAGGTGTTCGGCGAGCCCGGACAGGGCGGAGACGAGACCGCCGGCGCCCCGGCCGACGGTGCGACCGGAGGCATCCCGGTCGAAGCTGACAGGGCCGCGATTGGACAGGAGTACAAGTGGCAGGTCGAGGGGGTTGAAGTCCGACACGACGGATGTGGCCTCCTGGTCACGGGCAGTACTTGGACGTCCCGGAGCCCCGGCCGGCGCCAGCGCAGGGGCGCACGGGGACAATCCGGACTGTAGTGAGCCCCGGACCCGGATGCACCGCGTTGCGGGGCGCCCAGATGGTTGTTACCCAGACCTTCACCGGATTACTGACGACCGGCCAGCATCCATCTCAGCGCGACGACCGCCGCCCCGCCGGGCCGGCAGGTCCACCCGACGCCTCCCGTACCTGCACCGATGGTGACCAGACGATGGCCTACAGCCCGTCGCGGTAGTCCCGAACCTCCTGGACGGCGGAGCCCAGGGACGCCAGCGACATCTGGAGTGTGTCACGCGTCTCCACCAGCGCACTGGTCAGTTGTTCGACCGCTCGGTGATCACTGCCGTCGGTCGCCGCGATCACCATCGCCTGCGCCTCCTCGAGCATGCCGAGGGCACCCTCGAGCTGACCGGCGACCTCCTCGGTCCGCCGAAACGCCTCGTCGAGCTGTGCCTTGACGTCGGCGATCGTGCCTGACACCCGTTTTCATCCCTTCCTGGAAGCACCGCTGCGCGAACCGGCCTGCGCCGGTGGCTCCGCCGGCGCGCCGACGCCCAGACCGAACCGGGCCGCGGCGGCGAGCGCGACGAGTGAGCCGGCGACGGCCACCGCGTCGGTGGGCGCCAGTCGGAACGTCGCGAGCACGGCCACCGCCGCGCAGCCCGCACCCAGCATGCCGGCCCGGGCGATCGGCTTCACCCCGACCTCCAGCCCGGCGGCCGCAGCCACCAGACCCGCGGCAACCAGTGCGGCACCGACGATGCACGGCATCCCGGGGGCGTGGGCGAACACCCGCAACAGCCCGACGACGGCGAGGCTGAGCAGGCTCGCCAGCGCCGTCATCAGCCCCGCGGACGCCGACGCGGCGCCCCTGCTGACCGCCCGTAGCTCCGCGGCCTTGCTCATCGCGTCCAGGCACAGCTCGTAGGCCTGCCGCGGCGCCGTACGCGGGTCGACCAGCCCGCCACCCGAATGATCCGCGCCGGCCGTGCCGCCCGTACCGCCCACGCCGGCATGTCCCGAACGGGCCAGCGGCCGGGCGGCCCGCCGTCGACGCCGGCCGGCGCTGTCACCCGCGCCGTGGCCTCCCGCCGGGGCGCCGCCCTTGGTGAGTTTCACCGCCCCGGCCGTGCTGGCCGTGCTGGCCGGTTCGGTGGGACGTAGCTGGTCGAGGTCGGTCAGTCCGTACTGGACCAGGGGCTCGGCCACCTGGCCCCACACGCCCTCGACCCGCGAGCGGATCTCCGCGGCGGCCTCCCGGTGGCGCCGGGCCTGGGCCTGGCTGCCCTGCCGCCGGTGGTGCGCGTCGCGCCCCGCCCGGGCGCGCACCACATCGGAGGTGCCGAGCAGCTGCCGGTAACGCAGGGCGGCCCGCCACGGATCCTCCGACTCCGCCGGCTCCAACCCTGCCGGCTCCAACCCTGCCGGCTCCAACCCTGCCGGCTCCGACCCTGCCGGCTCCAACCCTGCCGGCTCCGATCCCGCCCCGACCCCAGGCACCTGCACCGCCAGCGATGCCGATGCCGACACGGCCGCTCCTCCGGCCGGATACCCGGCTGGAACGGGGGGTGGGGTGGGGTCGGGCGGCAGGTCGAACGTGGGGCCGGCATGCGGCCAGGAGCCTGCGATCGACCACAGCTGCGCCGGATCGCGCGCTTCGGTTCCCGCCATGACCCCGACCACCTCCTCCCCTGCTCCCACAGCCGTACGAGCCGTACCAGGTGTACCAAATGTTCCAGAGTTACCCGAGGTTCCCGCTACACCCGATGTTCCCGGTACACCTGAGGTGTCAGACGGCTTCGGCTTCCCCGCCGCCTCGGGGCCAGCGTCCCGGGTCGGCCGCACGCCGACCTCCGGACGCCAGCCACCGACCTGCGCGGGACGCACGGACCGTTCGGCCCATGCGGCGTTCGGTGCGGCGGGGTCGTCGGCGTCCGCGGAACCGCGGTACGGATCATCCTGACCGATCATCTTGGTCTGCCTACCCTCGGACCAGCGGGGCGAACGGGACCACCGTGCGCGGTTCGGACTGGGAATGCCGGTCGAACAGAACGGCCCGGTTGGGCATCGTCCCGCCGGCGACCGGGCGGTGCCCGGCCAGGGCGAACAGCTCGCTGCCCGGTACGCCCACCGCCGCCCAGGCCGCGATGTCATCCCGGTTCACCGGACCGAGGTCCTCCGACATCCGCGACACCCCCCGCCACCAGCCGATCAGATGGACATGCTGGGCGGGTCCGCGACGGGTCAGGGTACGGAGATCCTCCAGGCCGGTGCGGCGGGTCTGCTCGTCGCGGGCCTCCAGGGCCGCCCGCCCGGCATCCAGCGCGAAGACCACCACGAGCCGCAGCGGCAGGCCCGCGCCGGCGGTGCCGGCCAGAGCCGACTCCTCCCTCGCCCGGGTTTCGCCGGCGGCCGCGGCGAGCACGGCCCGCAGCCCGGTGACGTCGGTGACCCGGGCCGGATGGTCGGCACGCCGGATCCGCTCGGCGAGCACCTCCGCGGCGCCCCGCGCGGTCGGTTCGGCGGCCACGATCTCGACGATCAGCCCGCCGGGCCCGGCCTGGGCGGCGACACTGGCCGCGGCCGCCTGCAGGATGCCCATCGCCTCGCGGCGCAGCGGCCCGAGCACCGCGAGATGCCGGCCGGGCGAGGCCGCCAGCCGCACCCCGACCGCCGCCGGCGCAAGATCCACCGGAACCCCGACAAGGGCCAGCGGATCCTCCCCCGGTGCCAGCCACCCGCCGGAACCGGTGCTGCCGACGGCAGCACCCATGGGATCGACACTGGTGGGTGCGTCCGCAGTGGTGGCGACGTCGAGGCCGGTGGCGACGTCGAGGCTCGCGGCGGCGGCACTGTCCAGACCGGTGCCGATGCCGATGCGTTCGACAGCCAGCGGTGCGGGGCGGCCGTCGAGCGCCCGGTAGACGGCGTTGTCGTCGAGCAGCGCGGGAGCGTGCCCGACGAACACCCGCGGAGGACGGGCACCCGGCAGGCTGCGGGCGGTGGCGCTGGCGAGCCGGTCACGCAGGCCCGCGATCGTGGCGGCGTCGGGATAGGCGACACGGACCAGTTCGTTGCCCGCCGGATGCCCGTTACGCCGGTTGACGATGGCCTCGCCGACACCGCCGAGGGCGCCCGCGGCCTCGTTCGCCGTCGACAGCAGGACCCGCGACTCCGAGATCGACGTGCGCAGCGCCACCCGCAACGCGAACTGCCCGAAGATCGAGCCCCGCTTGCCCGCGGTGGAGTCGAGCGCGTCGATGCCGGACAGGGTCTGGCTGGCGAGCAGCAGATGCACTCCGTACGCCCGGCCCTGGCGGGCGAGGACTTCCAGGTGCGCGACAGCCTCCCGGGCGATCTCGTCCAACGGGGTGAGCATCACCTGGAACTCGTCGACGACGACGATGATCCGCGGCCAGGCCGAGGAACGGTCGGTGGCGCGCAGGCCGCGCAGGTCACGGGCGCCGACGGCGCGCATCGCCACCGCGCGCCGACGCATCTGCTCCCGCACCGCGCGCAGCACCGCGACGCCGAACTCCCGGTCGCTCTCGATGCCGACGGTGTCGGCGTGCGGGAGGAAGAACGGATCGGCGGGGCCGCCGGCGAACTGGGCGAACTCGAGCCCTTCCTTGAAGTCCAGCAGGTGGAAGCGGACCTGTTCGGGTGAGTACCGGGCGGCGATGCCGTAGACGACGTCGAGCAGCAGGGTCGACTTGCCCGCGCCGGCCTGCCCGCCGACGAGCGCGTGCACGGTGTCGTCGTCGAAGGTCAGCGCGACCGGCCCGTCGACGCCCCGGGCCACCGAGACGGTGACCCCCGAGGAGCTGTCGGATTCCCACAGGACGTTCGGCAACAGCTCGGTGATGCCGGGCGGGCGGGCCGCGTGCTGACGCGCCGCGTCGGCGATCTGGTTGCTCACCAGGGTGACGATCGGAGTGGGCGGTGGCCCGTCCAGTTCGACGGGGAGCTGGCCGGTCAGCGAGGTACGCCACAGCCCGGGCGGAGTCTCCCGCCAGATGGCCCGGTGGGCGAGCAGGTCCACCGAGGTGAACACGACCGCGTTCGGCAGCGCCTGGGTCACTGGATCGGTCTCGTCGTCGAAGCCGAGGTCGGCGTCAGGGTCGGGCGGCAACGCGTCGTCGTCGGCCGCGAAACCGAGCTCGCCCGGCTGGCGTGGCGACGCCAGGACGACGGAGATCACGCTGACCCCGCAGGCCGGGCCCTGCGCGGCGATCGCGGCCAGGGACCGGCCGCCCTCCTCGTAGAGCTGCGGTTCACCCAGCAGAACGAGCACCTGCCACGGCTCCGGACGGCCGTGGCCGGCGTCCTCGCGGTCGCGCAGGGAGTCGAACTGCCCGCCGAGCCGCTCGACGGTGATCCGGCCCACCTCGTCGGACAACCGGGCCAGCCGCTCCTCGAGCCGGACCCGGGTGGTGATGGTCGCCTCGACCACGCCGGCGGCACGCAGCGGCGCGAGACCGGCCAGCCCCGCGCCGAGCTCGTGCGGGTCGTAGACGATGACCCGCACCCGGCCGGCCGGCACCGCGGCCAGGATCCGGGTGAGCAGGCCACGGACCAGGTCCACCGCCGCGCCGCGGTTCGCCCGCGACGTCTCGATCCGCAGGTTGCGGGCATCCAGCAGCGGCACGGCCAACGGCACTCGGGCCGCCGTCACCCCGGTGCCGACGATGACCTGCCCGGCCCGCCACAGACCCGGCCGGTATCGGGCCGGACGAGCCGTCCCGGCGCCGCCCCCCGCGGCTCCGAGATAGCCCGCGCGTGCGGTTTCGGTGCCGAGGCCGAGCAGGCCACGCTGCCAGTCGGAGGCGGACCAGGCGAGCCCGGCGAACCCGCGGGACTGGGCGCGGGCGATCGCGCGGGCCTCGGTGAGTTCCGCGTCGATGGCGAGCGGGTCGACCGGATCACCCGTCGTTCCCCGCGCGCCGGGGCCGCCGCCCTGCTCGAGCTCGTCGGCCTGCGCATCCAGCCGATAGGCCAGCGCCAGCGCCGCGCCCAGCGAGGACTGGATCCCGGCCACGAGCGTGCGTGCCCGCCGGGTACCCGACATCGACCCAACCTCCCCTCGCCCCGCCACGACGCGCGCCGCAGCCCACGATCATGATGCTGACGGCAGCTCTGACGACCATGACACGTCCAGGAGTGCAAACATCCCAGAACGCGCCGGACCGGCCGAACCACCATGCCCGATCGTGGCCTCGATCGACTGATCACGGTCACACCGACCGGACGGCCATGCCCCGTCCGGGCCAGCGCCCGTCCGCACCGGTCGACCGACTCCGCCCGCCCGCGCTGCCCGCTGATCCCGCTCACCGACGCTGCCCGCCGACCCCGGACACGCTAGCCACTGATCGGCCTCGCGGTGCCACCTCCGACCCGGATCACAGCGGCAGGACCATCCATGGACGACGGATGGACCACGCGGAAGCCCGTCGTCGTGGGCCTGCGGGAGCGCCCGGGCCGGCCAGGACCGCCCGGTGCACGACCCATGTGGGCGAGCTGACACCCGAGGCGGGCATCACCGACCGGCCACGGCGCAGGACGATGCCATGGTCTGGACCATCAGCCACCCGCCATCTGGCCCCCGCTGGCGCAACGACGCAACGTCACACCGTGGAGCGGGTGTCCCGTCCCGCGTGGAAAGGTGCGATGGTCAGGACGACACGAGGGAGGGGAGCCTGGTGACGGACGCGGCGCACAGCGCGGACAGCCTCGACGGGGTGGGCGAGGCGGTACCCGCACAGCAGCGGCCGCTCGCGGTTGTCGACGTGGACGGGGTGGTGGCCGACGTGCGGCACCGCCTGCGGTTCCTGCGGGCAAGCCCCGGCGACTGGGACTCGTTCTTCGCCGCGGCCCCGGCGGACCCGCCGCTGGCCGAGGGCGTCGAGCTGGTCGGCAGGCTCGCCCGCGACCATGAGGTCGTGTGGCTGACCGGCCGCCCGGAACGGTCCCGCGACGACACCGCGCGCTGGCTGCGGGAGCAGGGTCTGCCGCTGGGCGAGCTACGGATGCGCCCGGACGACGACCGGCGCCCGGCCCGGGTGTTCAAGCGCGCCGAGCTGCGCAGCCTCGGTGCACGGCGCCGGGTTGCCGTGGTGGTGGACGACGACCCCGCCGTCGTGGATCTGCTGCGCGCCGACGGCTGGCCGGTGCTGCGCGCCGAGTGGCTGGCCTACGAGGCCACTCTCGGCAACGCCCAGGAGGCCGAAGGCCGGACCTGAGCGGGCACCGAACCGGTCAGGCCGAGCTGCGGCGGGTGCGGCGGCTGGCCAGCTCGTCTCCGGGATGGGCCGCCGGGGGTGAACCGGGCCGCTCGCAGGGCAGTTCGGCGAGCTGGCCGCGCATGTCGCGCAGAGCCCGGCCGACGGCGATCGCGAACACGCCCTGCCCGCCGCGAACGAGATCGATCACCTGGTCGTCCGAGGTGCACTCGTAGACGGTCGACCCGTCGCTGATCAGCGTCAGGTGGGCCAGGTCGTCCACGCCGCGGGTGCGCAGATGCTCGACGGCGACCCGGATGTTCTGCAGCGACACCCCCGCCTCGAGCAGTTTGCGCACCACCCGCAGAACGAGGACGTCCCGAAACGAGTAGAGCCGCTGGCTGCCCGACCCCGACGCGTCACGCACGCTGGGCACGACCAGCCCGGTCCGGGCCCAGTAGTCGAGCTGGCGGTAGGTGATCCCCGCCGCCGCGCAGGCCGTCGGCCCGCGGTACCCGACGTCGTCCCCGGGTGGTTCGGGTATCTCACCCGGGAACAGCTGGCCCTGTTCGATCATCGCTGTACGCACTTCGCCGCCATAGCCAGCCTCATCCTCCGGATCGATCCGCGCCCATCCTCGGCAGCCGGCATCCAGGGGCCGCCGTCCCGGACATCCGGTCCGGTCGAGTCACCTTTCGCAGCGCACCAGAACGCCAGGCCACGCGGGCACCAGGACGGCCATGATGCCGAGGCGCCACATCATCCGCGACCTCGCGGTGCCCAGGGCCAGGCGTCGGCACACCCGGTGGAGCCGGCCAACGCTGACTGCGGGGTAGGGCTGTCCTGACCGTAGGAGCGGCGCGCGATTCCTTCAATGATCTAAGACGCCGTGTCCCTAGTCCAGCGGACACGGCGGTGCAGAATCGACAAAAAGGAATTGCTACTTCCGCTCCGCACCAGACCTGCGCTCCACTGACGGACATCGACGCACACAGTGTTGAAGCGAGCACCGACGTGACCCCGGCCGGCGACCCGGGCCCGGCCCGGCGACGCGGACCCGAGCGAGCTGGGCGTCGAAGCGCCGTCAGGAGCCAGGGGTGTTGAAGTCCTCGGGAGAGATCGTGTCGAGGAACTCGCGGAACTTCTCCAGCTCGCTCTCCTGCTCCTGTTCCTGCTCCTCGGGGACGGTGATCCCGGCTTCGGCCAGAACGGCCTCGACGCCGTAGACCGGCGCCCCCATCCGCATCGCGAGCGCGATCGCGTCCGACGGCCGGGCGGAGACCTCCACGCCGTTGCCGAACACGAGCGTGGCAAAGAAGACCCCGTCCTGCAGGTCGGTGATGGTCACCCGGGTCAGGTCCGTCTGCAGGGCGCGCAGCACGTCCCGCATCAGGTCATGCGTCATCGGACGCGCCGTGGTGATGCCTTCCTGGGCGAACGCGATCGCGGTCGCCTCGACAGCGCCGATCCAGATGGGCAGGTACCGCTCACCGCCCACCTCCTTGAGCAGGACGATCGGCTGCTTCGACGGAAGCTCGACTCGCACGCCGACGATGTCCAGCCGATGCACCGATCTACCTCCTCGCGCAGGTGGGGCAGGGCGGGATGTTGGGACCGGAGCCAGAAAACCCCACAGGGGAGACAGTATCCCCGCTTGGGTCCCGCGTCAGCGCGCCGAGGGGTTCCGCTGCCCACCACGACGGTTCCGGCCACCCACCCGAAGCCGGCCCGTCCCGGCCGAACTGGCCGTTCAGCCGGGGCGACCGGCGCTGAGCCGGGAACGCAGCAGGGCCGCATGCAGCCGCACCAGCAAGGCAGCGAGCTCGTCCGCGGTCTGCGCATGCCGGCCGGCGCCGTCCTCACCGCGCGGCCCGCGCAGGGGGGCGGCGGCGGCCTCGATGAGACCAGCCTCACGATCGGCCACCGTCCGGGCGGCCCGCAGATGCCGGGGCTGCACGCCGTGCCCGGCGAGCAGCGCCACGGTGCGGGCCACAAGCACCGCATCGGAGTCGTAGTAGCTGCCTCCGCCGATCGGGGCGACCAGACCGTGACGTTCCAGGTCTGTCAGGGTCTCCTCGTCGAGCCCCACGGTTGCCAGGAGCTCACGACGCGACATCCGCACCCGCTCGGCACCGAGAATCGCGTCCAGGCCGGTAGGGGCCGGATGCGGGGGCAGCGCGCGGGGGCCGGGACGGTGCACCGGAGCCTCGTCCCGATCGAGCGAGGCCAGCTCTTCCTTGATCACCCGCAACGGGAGAAAGCGCTCACGTTGCGCATGCAGCACATAACGCAGACGCGCAACGTCGTCGGCAGAGTACTTTCGGTAATTGGCGGAGGTGCGGGCCGGCTCGACCAGCCCCTCCGCCTCCAGGTAACGGATCTTCGACAGCGTGATGTCGGCGAAGTCCGCCCGCAGCTGCTCGAGGACCTGGCCGATGGTGAGCACCTTCGCGGCCGGGCCTTTCGCGTTGCCACGGCCCCGACCCGGCAGCTCCTGGTGCGACGCGGACGCCGCCGCGGTCGCGGCGAACCCACTCACCGTTGGACCTTCCCGATCACCGCGCCGCCGACCCCCCGTAGCTCGTGCCGGTGAGGAACACCAGCCGGAACTTGCCGATCTGCACCTCGTCGCCGCTGGTGAGCTCGGCGGAGTCGATGCGCTCGCGGTTGAGGTAGGTGCCGTTGAGGCTGCCGACGTCCCGCACGGAGAAGCCCTTCGTGTACGGCGAACGATGGAACTCCGCATGCCGTCGCGAGACCGTCACGTCGTCGAGAAAGATGTCGCTCTCCGGATGCCGCCCGACGCTGGTCATGTCCGCGTCGAGCAGGAACCGGCTGCCCGCGTTCGGGCCCCGTTTGACCACCAGCAGCGCCGAGCCCGGCGGCAACGCGTCGACCGCGGCGACCGCGTCGCGCTCGGTCGACTCGTCGACATGGTCTCCCTCGATACCCGACAGCGCGGCGGCCAGGTTAAGGGTCGACGTCTGTTCGGCGGGCCGCTCCGGCGCCACGGGCTCCCCCGGGCGCACCAGAGGGGACCCGCACCGCGCGCAGTACAGCGCGTCGGACGGGTTCTGCTGTCCGCACCTCGTGCAGAACACAGTCGCGTCCGCTTCCTGCCGTCGATCCCCGCGTGAGCGGGCTCGCCAGCCGCCTCGGCCGCCACCGAGGCGGCGGCGGGAATGTCTTTACCAGCATTGCGATGGTGAAAGCCTGACACACCCAGCCCACCGCCACCACCGGGATGATCACATGCCGACGGCCGGACCGTTCATGACCGTACCCCCGGCGCACTCCGAGGCTAGTGCATCGGGGGCACGGTCGCGAAAAGGGTGCGACCCGTGTTGTTCGGCGTGGCGTGACCCAGCCCCCACCACCCGACCACACCAGCTACTATGAGTGCTCCTTGACGTACTCCTCGTACTCTGCGGCAGTCAGCAGCTCCCCGAGGCCGGCGTCCGCGAGGGTGAGCTCGACCAGCCATCCGTCACCGAAAGGATCAGAGTTGATCAGCTCGGGCGAGGTGGCCAGCACCTCGTTACTGGCGATCACCCGCCCCGCGGCGGGAGCGTAGATCTCCGAGACGCTCTTGGTCGACTCGACCTCGCCGAAGGACTCGCCGGCGGCGATCTCGGCCCCCACCTCGGGTAGGGACACGAACACGATGTCGCCCAGCGCCTCCTGCGCGAACGACGTGATACCGATCACGGCCGTGCTCCCGGAAAGCCGAACCCACTCGTGCTCACGGGTGTACTTCAGGTCGTCCGGATACACCGGAAGATCGCCTCCCCTTGATCGACGTGCTCCCGCGGCCACGGCACAGCCACGGAACCAGCCGCAAGGCCATGTGGCCCTGCGGCTGCGCGGTCAGCCTGCCGGGCGAGCGTAGCGGGGACTGGGCGTCGGCCGCAGGCTCCGGATCTCCATCCGTCCGAAGGTCCGCACACCGGCCTGCGCACCGTCCCGCGCCGCTACCGTATCGAGCACCCCACCGGGGATCCGCAGCGCCCGGTCCAGGGTGTGCGCATCACCGATCGCCCGCAGCACATAGGGCGCCGTGATCGGCCGTCCGTCCACGACGAGTCCGTGCCCCGGATGGTCGGCGACATACGTCGACACCCCTGCCCGCACCCCGGCGATCTCGATGGCCTCCGCCCCGGCATCCCGCAGTTCCTGCAGCGCGTCCAGCAGTACCGAGGCATCCACCGACCGGTTCGGGTCCCGCACGGTCAGCTCCAGCCCTGGTCCCGTCACCGGCACGGTTCCCGCCAGCACCGCCAGCTCGTCCGCCGCGTCACCCGGCCCGGTCCCGCCGGCCACGGCCAGGTCGCCGGTGCCGGCCGGATCGCCGTCAGCTGTGCCGGTCGCCGGCGACCGGGTGGACGTTCCGGACGGCCTGCCCACCCCGGGCACCGATGCGGCGGGCGAGGCGGAGGTAACACCGGCCGTCTGGCGCAGTCGTCCCTCCTGCGCCGCGAGAGACCGGTCCGCGGCACCGATCGCACGCAGGGTCGCGGCAAGCCGGTCCGGACCCGCCCGCGCCACCGAGAAGGACGGGCTGGCCGACCGGACGGCGACCACACCCCCGAAGCCGAGCGCCGCCAACAGCACCAACGTCGCGATCCGCAGCACCCGCCCCGCATGGCCGGCCGCACCACCGTCGGCCGCACCGCCGTCGGCCGGCCCGACCGGGTTCCCGGTGCCGGCCCGCTCCTCGACCTCCGCCCGCTCCTCGACCTCCGCCCGCTCCTCAGCCTCTGTCCGGTCCGGAGCCTCCGCCCGGTCCGCAGCCTCCGCCCGGTCCGCAGCCTCCGCCCGGGGCGCAGCCTTGGTTTTCGGCGCCGACGACTGCCGCTGTGGGGCGGCGACCGAGGTGGGATCCGCCTCCTGTGCGGACTCTGCCGGCTCGTTCATGGGCACCCCGCGACCTTCCAGCCACCAGATTCACAAGCTGCAACGGGCACACGGGCGGCCAGGGGGGCGGCAGATCCAAAGGGGTCGCCGTGGGGGCATGTGTGTCCGATTTGTCCCCCACGACAACCCGTGTAGCGCCATCTTGTTGGATGGCCCGTCACGGGACGTGGCGAGCACGGGATTCGGGTGCCCAAGGGCACGCTCGGTGTACTTTTTAGTTGCAGTGCGTACCCATTCTGGTGGGGGACGGGCATGTCAGCGGCCGACCAGGGCACGGCGCAGGGCCGTCGCGGTGGTGAAGATGCGGATGCCGAGAACGACGACGACCGCGGTCGACAGGGCGTCGGCGAAGCCGACGAGCTCGCCCACCAGGACCAACAGCACGGCGACGGCGACATCACCGAGGAAGGACACGACGAACACCCGGTCGTCGAAGGTCCGCTCGACGAAGGCCCGCGCAGCCCCGAGGACGGCGTCGAGGGCCGCGACCACCGCCACCGCCAGGTAGGGGACGAGCCAGCCGGGTGCGGCGGGCCCCAGCAGCAGGCCGGCCACGACACCGACGACAAGGGCGAGCAGGGCGGTCGTCATCCGGTTCGCCACCATCCTGGTGATCATCCGTGCCATGGGGTCAGCCGCTCCGGCGGGCGTCGCGCAGCACCGGCAGCTGCGCGGCGGGCAGGATGACGGTCCCCGCCGGGGACACCGTCAGCGTGGTCGCCGGAGAGTCCGGGCGATGCCGCAGCCGATCGATGACGGCGGAGTGTCCCAGACGGGTGGTGAGCTCGTCCGCGTCGCCGACAGCCTCGATCACGTATGGCGCGGTGACCGGGACGAGGCCGACGAGGATGACGTCCGCAGCCGCCCGGATGGCGCTCAGGGTCGTGAGCCGCACCTGGTTCACGCTGATCGCCTCCGCACCCGCGATCCACAGCACGTTGACCAGGTCGGCGACGTCATGGTCGGTGATGCGACCGCGATCATCCCCCGCTCCGGAGCCCGCCCCGGAGTCGGAGTCCGCCCCGGAACCGGTGGCGCCCACGCCGGCCGGGAGGCGACCGGACACGGTGATCCGAACTCCTGGGCCGCGCACCGCCACCCAGCCGCCGGGCGGGCCGAGTGCGGCGACCTCGGCGGCGGAGCGGGCCTGCCGTTCCGCGGCCCGGCGCTGCTGCGCGCGTCCGGCCGCCACCTGCCGGCCCAGCTCACCGACCCGGTCCCGGGTGAGCGCGAGCTCGGCAGACCGGACCCGCACCTGGACGCGCAGCGCCTGCTCGAGGCGATCTCGGGCCGGCGCATCGGCGGCACCCCGGCACACCCCGAGCGTGACCACACCAGCGAGCAGGATCAGCGTCCCGGCCAGCGCCACCAGCCGACCGCCCACCAGCCGCTCCGGCCGCCCATCGATCGGTGGACTCCCGCCGAGCGCACCGTCCGTCTCGGGCCGGCCCGAGACTGGGCCGTCCGAGACAGGGCCGTCCGAGACAGGGCCGTCCGGAGCGGTGTCGCTCTCGGGGCGCCTGCGCAGCCGTCCGGCCAGATCCCGCACAAGGGGCATTTTGACGGACGGCGGCCGGGTTTCCGCCGAGCGTCGCCCCGCGCGCCACGTCGGATGTCCAACCACGCACGCCAGGTGGGGTATCCGGCCGGCGTCCCACGTCGGATGTCCGGCCGCGCGGTGTCCGGCCGCGCGATGTCCGGCCGCGCGATGTCCGGCCGCGCGATGTCCGGCCGCGCGATGTCCGGCCCGCGGGTGCAGGCCGCGGACCGCGGGCGGCGGCGTTCAGCGGGACTCGACGACGTCGGCCCAGTGGCGCAGCAGGGTATGCGCCTCGGTCAGGTCGGCACCCTCGGCCCACAGATGGGTGACCGCTTCGCTGGGGTCGGGCAGGACGAGGATCCAGGAGCCGTCGGCGCCCACGACGCGCACGCCGTCGGTGGTGTCCAGGACGTAGCCGGCGTCGACGTCGACGGACTCGACGATGCGGCGCATCACGGTGCCCTTGACGGCCCACGGGGTGGGCACGGAACGGCGCAGGATCGCGATCGCGGGAATCCGGGCGTCGATCACGGACAGGGTGAGGCGGGTGCGGGAGACCAGGGCGAGCAGCTTGACGAAGGCGGCGAGGCCGTCAATGGCGGGGCCGAACTCGGGGACGACGAAGCCGCCGCGCCCGTCGGCGGCGAAGACCACGCCGTCCTCACGGGCGACCTGGGACAGCGCCGGCGCGGACATGGCGGTGCGCCGCACGCTCAGGCCATGGAACTGGGTGACCTGATCGGCGACCCGGGTGGTCGTGACGGGCAGGGCGACGGCGGCGCCGCGGCTCTCGGCGGCGACCAGGTCGAGGAAGACCAGCAGGGCGCGGTCGTCGTCGATGAGGTCGCCACGCTCGTCGACGATCGCCAACCGCTCACCGGTGTGGTCGAAGCGCACGCCGAAGGCCGCGCCGGAGCTGGCGACGAGCGCGCCGAGGCGGTCGGTGGCCCGCAGGTCCTCGGCGACGTCGTGGGCGGGAACGGTCTCGTCGACCCGTCCGTTCACGGTCAGCACGTCGACGCCGAGCCGGCCGAGCAGGGTCGGCAGCACCAGGGAGGCCGCGCCCCCCGAGGGATCGACCACGATCTTGAGCGCGGCGTCGGCGACGCCGGTCGTGTCCACCCGGTCGAGCAGGTCCTGGATGTAGAGGTCCACGGTGCGCGCGGGGAAGCGCAGGTCGCCGATCTCGCCGGGGAAGGCCCGGCGGAACTCCTGGCGGGAGAAGACCCGGTCGAGCTTGCGCTGGGCGGCCGGGGAGAGATCGTCCCCGTCCGCGTCGAGGAACAGGATGTCGATGCGTTCCGGGTCGCCGGGGGTGGTACGCACCATGATGCCGCCGGCCGCGTTGGACGAGCGGACGTCGAAACGGGTCACCGGCATCGGCGCGACCTCGAGGTCGCGAATGTTGATCGCCCCGGTGGTCAGGGCGCTGATCACGGCGCGTTTGAGGGCGCGGGCGGCCCGGGAGCCGTCCCGGGCGGTGGTGACCGTGGCGCCCTTCTTCAGGGTGGTGGCATAGGCGGCGGCGAGGCGAACCACCAGCTCCGGGGTGATCTCGGCGTTGATCAGGCCGGAGACGCCGCGCGGACCGAACAGGGTGCGCTGCCCACGGGACTCCCAGATCACCGAGGTGTTGACGACCGCGCCCGCCTCGATCGTCTTGAACGGGTAGACCTTCACGTCGTGGGAGACGAAGGCCTCCTCCCGCACGACGCACTCGTCGCCGATGACCGCGCCCTCTTCGATCCTTGCCGCGCGCAGCACGTCGGTGCTGCGGCCGATGACACAGCCGCGCAGGTTGGTCTGCGGGCCGATGAGCGCGTTGTCCTGCACGATCGCCCGGTGCAGGAACGCCCCGGACTTGACCAGCACGTTGCTGCCGAGCACGGAGTACTCACGCAGTTCCGCGCCGGCCTCGACCTTGCTGTAGTCGCCGACGACGAGCGGGCCCTTGAGGACGGCGTCCGGGTGCACCTCGGCGTCCTCACCGATCCACACCCCGGGTGACACCTCGAACCCGCCGATCTCGACATCGACCCGGCGACCCAGCACGTCGGCATGGGCGCGCTGGAAACTGGCGATGGTGCCGACGTCCTCCCAGTAGCCGGCGGCCACATAGCCGAACACCGGGGCGCCGGCCTCGACCAGGCGGGGGAACACGTCCCCGGACCAGTCCACCGCCTCGCCGGGCGGCACGTACGCGAGGACCTCGGGTTCCATCACGTAGATGCCGGTGTTGACGGTGTCGGAGAACACCTGGCCCCACGTCGGCTTCTCCAGGAAGCGCTGGATGCGGCCGTCCTCACCGGTGATGACGATGCCGAACTCCAGCGGGTCGGGCACCGACTTGAGCGCCACGGTGACCAGGGCGCCGACCCGGCGATGGTAGGCGACCAGATCCGACAGGTCGATGTCGGTCAGCGCATCCCCGCTGATCACCAGGAACGCCTCGTCGCGCAGCGCGTCCTCGGCGTTCTTCACGCTGCCGGCGGTACCCAGCGGCGTCGTCTCGGTCGCATAGGACAGATGCATGCCCAGCTCGTCGCCCGCGCCGAAGTAGGTGCGGATCATCGAGGCGAGGAACTGCACCGTCACGACCGTCTCGTCGAAGCCATGCCGCTTGAGCAGCCGCAGCACGTGCTCCATGATCGGCCGGTTGACCACGGGCAGCAGCGGCTTGGGCAGGTTGGCGGTCAGCGGACGCAGCCGGGTGCCCTCCCCGCCCGCCATGACGACCGCTCTCACCGCTGACCTCCCGCCGCTGCCGCGCTGCCGGCTGACCCGGCGCTCCCGGCCGGTCGCCCTGGCCCGACTGGACCGCCAGGGCGACCGCGATGTGCCCGGATCAGCTGCGCCGCCTGGACGAAATAGAGCACACCGGACCACCAGTACAGGGCGATACCCCAGATCGCGAACGCCCATCCGACCGGACGGGCCGCAGTTGCCAGCCACGAGTCACCGGCGGACAGCAGCAGCAGCGGGAAGGCGTAGAGCAGGTTGAACGTCGCCGCCTTGCCCAGGTAGTGCACCGGCAGCGCGACCCCGACCCCGATCCGGCGCAGCAGCGGCGGCAGGGCGAGCAGCGCCACGTCCCGGGCGAGCAGCGCGACGGCGAACCAGACCGGAACGATGCCGCGCACGGTCAGCGCGATGATCGTGGAAAGGATGTAGAGCCGGTCGGCGAGCGGGTCGAGCAGCACCCCGAGCCGGCTGGTCTGGTTGAGCATGCGGGCGAGCTTGCCGTCGAGGTAGTCGCTGATCCCGGCGAAGGCGAGGACGCCGAGAGCGGCACCGTCCGCCTCGGGCCCCAGCACCAGCCACAGAAACAGCGGCACGCCGAGCAGGCGCAGGGCCGACAGCGCGTTGGGGATCGTCCAGATCCGGTCCGGCGGCGCCTCGGCTGGCGCGGCGTCTGACATGCGACGTCCTCCTCCACCGGGCGCCCCATCGACCACACGGTCGGACGGCGCTGTCGCTCGACCCGGCGGGCCGGACAGTGCTGACGCTAGCGGATGCCCCGCTCAGAGGATGCGGCCGACCTTGTAGGTGGAGCTGTAGATCGGACGCAGCGACACCACACCACCGGTCTGCGGAGCGGCCCACATATACCCGTTGCCGGCGTAGATGCCCACATGGTAGATGTTGCCCGGCGTCCCGTAGAAGATGAGGTCACCGGGCTGCTTGCCGGACTGCGGGACCTTGGTGGAGACGTCGTACTGCCCCTGCGCCGTGCGCGGCAGGGAGCGGCCGAGCTGCTTGAACACGTACTGGACGAGCCCGGAGCAGTCGAACGAGTACGGGCCCTCCGCGCCCCACACGTACGGCTTGCCCTTGTTCAACGAGGCCAGGTAGACGGCCTTCTCCCCGATGGAGCTACCCGGAATCACCTTCGGGATGGCCTGGCCGATGACCGAGCCGTCGATCCCACCGACCCCACCGATACCCGAGCCGGCCCGGGTGGGGCTGGAGATCGTCACGGTGGCGGCGCCGGCCAGGGAGGGCCGCAGCGCGCTCGAACCGTCGAAGACGGCGGTGATCGTCGTGGTGGACAGCAGCCGCGCGGTGATCTGGGCGTTGCCGCCGGCGTCGGTGTGCAGCCGGGTGGACGTCTGCCACTGCGGCCCGTTGACCACGACGATGCGGATGTCCTGGCCGGCCAGCGGCGCACCGGTGTCGGCCTCGGTGGCGCGCACGCTCAGCACCACCGGGGTGTTCGGGGCGACGTCGGTCTTGTCCGCGGTGATGGAGACGTTGGTGAAGACCGGGTCGTGGTCGGCGATCGCGGTGGCCAGGGGCGCGAGGGTGCGGGCCGCCGTCTGCGCGGCGGAGGCGCCCTGGGTGGAGACCATGGACGCCTCACGCGGCAGCGAGTTCGCCTCCAGCGAGGCGGCTCCGTCCGCACCACCGGGGACGGTGGCGGCAAAGGCCGCGGTCGAGGCGGCGATCGTGCCGGTGGTGAAGGCCGCGATGGTCACGGCCCGGCGAGGCGGGGCGGCGTTACGGCGGCGGGCCACGCCGGAACCGGTACCGGAGGCGCTGCGGGGCACCGGCGGGCGCTGGCGACCACGGACGAGCTGTTCCCAGTCGTCCGGCAACCAGGCCATACCACGACGTGGCAAAACGCGTCCTTCCCGTGCGCTGGCGAGGTGAGACGCCGGAGGCGGGCCGGGGTGCCCGATTGCCGGCGGACCCAGGCGACACGAGGGCACACCACCCCGCGACGAACGACGGTGGTGCTCCCCCGGGACCATGAGTCCCCACGCCTGCCCCGGCATACTCGGAGGGGCCGCCGAACCGGGGGCAGGACTAGGCGCATCGGTTCGGCGGGTATCGCTGTTGGCTTGCAGGTACGCGGCGCTTCGCAGCCCGTGCATCACCACTGAAGGCCTCGGCCGGAAGTGCTGTGGATGACGATAGTGGACATACCGCTATTGCCGGCAACCACCCCGAACCCAACGCTTGAACACCCCCCGCCGACACCCTCGCCCGCCAGCGCGTTACGCCCAACCCATCACTTTGGGTAGGCGCCGGCGGGTACCCGGGCCAAGGTCGGGAACCGGCTGCGCCGGTAAGCACCTGACCCCTGACGTGACGTGGCAGGTACCCGCATAATTACGACCATCTGCGTGCATACCGGTATGCCATCCAGGGGCCGACCACATCCGGCACCCCCACCCGAACTCGCTCCGCGCGGTCTCGCCTTCTTTCGGGACTCCGCAGGCCAATGCGGTGGCGACAGAGGCGTCCTGATTCCGGCGCCGCGGGCCCGCTCACCAGCCTGGTCACTATCCGTAGAAAAAAGCCATCCCATTCGCACGGAAAGTAACTCCGCTCCCACCACCATCACGCCCCGCAACGAACCCCGAAGCAAGATCCACCCACGGGGGTCGCCGTAGTCCGCACGGACACGAACCCGACCATGACCACCCCTGTGCACCCGGCACGACGCGGCCTCCCGAAACAGCGTCTCCGAAGGTGGCCATGGTCGAGGGGTGGCGCCGCATCGCATGAACACGCCGGCAGGATCCCTCGGCCCTCGGCTGGTCGAGCGCCACGATGGTGGTGGTGGCCGGGGTCGGATGTCGGGGCCCACAGGTGCGCCGACAACGGTGTCGACCGAGGTCGCAGGTGTGTCAGGACGCCGCGGGCGGCCGGGGTGGGCCGGCGCCGGGCCGGGGCGGGTCGGCGGCGCGTCGAGGCGGGCCCGGTGTCACGCAGGATGGACGGATGACGTCCGATCCCCTGATGACCGTGACCGAGGTGGCCAACCACCTGCGTCTGACCGCGTCGTCATGGCGCGAGCAGGTCGCGGAGGGCACCGCCCCTCCCCCTGACGAACCGGACGCCGACAACGACAAGCCCGACTACCGGCGCCGCCCCCGCTGGCACCGCTCCACGGTGGACGCCTGGAGCGAACAACGCCGCGCCGAACGGCGCGCCCGCGCCGCCGGCGGCGGCTGAGCCCGTCCCCCCGGCTTCCCACCCACAAAAAGCCCGCTGACCAGGTACCACCTGTTCAGCGGGCGAGAAAATCACTCTGTCGATCAGAAGTGCATTCTGTCGGGACGACAGGATTTGAACCTGCGACCCCCAGACCCCCAGTCTGGTGCGCTACCAAGCTGCGCCACGTCCCGTACGGGAGCAACACTACCGTATCCGCGGGCGAAGCTGTGACCGGGGGTCGCGTCGGCGCTCGACGCGACCCCCGACCCTCGGGCGCGGCCCCGCGTGGGACCAGGCCGAGGCCGTCACCCACGAGGGAGTCCGTGCGTGTCTCCAGCCGTCAGGCAACCGCGGCACGGGGCCGCTCGGGAGGTGCGGCTGACGACCGCGGGGATTCTGACTACCGCAGGGAGAGCGAGCCTCAGCTGGCACCCTGGGTGCGACGGCGGGCAACCCCGGCACCGATCAGCAGGGCACCCATGGTCGCCCCGGCGACCGGAAGGAGGGGCGAGGACGCGCCACGCTCGGCCATGCCGCCACCACCGGCGGGCACGCCCCCGGCGACCCCGCCGACACCGACGCCGACACCGACACCGGCGACAACGCCGGTACCGACCGGGCAGTCATCCTTCTTGTCCTTGTCATCCCAGTTGAACCAGTCGCCGTCCTTGTCCTTGTCACCGTCCTTCCCGTCGTCCTTGGCCTTGTCGGCGCCGAGACCGTTGCCCCCGTCACCCTTGTTGAGCTCGTCAGCCTCGGCCTTCTTCTCCGGGTTGTCCTTGCCCCCGTCCTTGTTCTTGTCGTCGAAGATGCCCCAGTCGTCCTTGTCCTTGTCCTTGTCCTGATTCCCACAGTTGGTCTTCTTGTCGTCGAACGCGTGGGCCGCGGAGGTACCAACTCCCGCGGTGAAGGCGACGGTCGCGATGCCAGAGATCGCAAGCGCGGCGGCGCGACGACCCATACCCTTCGTCATCTGGTCCCCTCTCTCACTGACGGTGATCTATGCATCACTGCGAGTGACACCATAGCGACCGGCTGTGAGCATCCGCGCCAGGCTGGGCGGGCGTGGTGCGCCCCGCCTCGGCGTCCGACCCGGGGTTGATCGCGCAATCGCGTAGGCGGATGTCGGATAAGGATTGATCTGCACCCCGGCAGGACGGCCCACCACACACATCCCCGCCATGGTCACCCATTGTTTTCGCCCCGATCGCTAGAGTGACGCTCTGTCAGGGGCGATGCGGGCGCGATTCCTGCCGTCCCGGCGAGGACAGGGGGTGCGAGATGGGCGAGCAGACGCGGTGGCAGCGGTTGTCGGCGTGGCACGGTCTGCTGCTGATCGGCGTCATGCTCGTGCTGGTCAGCGGATTCCGACTGGCGGAACCGGCATTCGACGCCGTCCGCGGCGGTTCCGGGACGGACGCGGCGAACGAGCTGCCGCCGATCCCGGCACCGCCCCCGTCACCGCCACCGCCACCGAGCCCGACCGGGACGGCCACGGCGGGGATCCCCACCCGGCCCGCGGTGGTGATCAGCGATCCGACCCGGCTGCAGATCCCGCGGCTGAGCGTCGACGCACCGGTCGTCCATCTCGGCCTCGCCGC
Source organism: Frankia sp. R82 (assembly GCF_023716925.1). GTDB lineage: Bacteria > Actinomycetota > Actinomycetes > Frankiales > Frankiaceae > Frankia. The sequence goes on along the minus strand of NZ_JAMQQG010000280.1, from coordinate 26,526 downwards.
GGATGGCACGATCGCGGTGCCCACCGCGTGGGGGGACGTGGGCTGGTACGACCGGGGGCCCGCGCCGGGCGGTGTCGGGCCGTCGGTGCTCGTCGGGCACTACGACTCGACCTCGGGGCCGGCGGTGTTCTACCGGCTCAACCGGCTCGTTGTCGGGGACCGGGTGGTGGTGGTCGGGGCGTCCGGAACCAGTCAGGCATTCATCGTCGACCGTTCCGAGCAGGCCACCAAGACGACGTTCCCAACCGAACGGGTCTACGGGCCGGTGGCCCGCCCCGAGCTACGACTGATCACCTGCGGGGGGGCGTTCGACTTCACCACCCACCACTACCTGAGCAATCTGATCGTGTATGCCCATGCCGACACCACCGCGCTCCCGGCCGCCCCGGCAGCCGTACCAGCCTCGGCTTCGGTTCTGGGCGCCGCGGCGGCGGTGCCACCGCCGGCCGCAACACCGACACCAACCGCAACACCGGCACCGGCACCGGCACCGGCACCGGCGGGACGCTGACCGCCCGTCAGCTGGGACGGCGGCGGTCGCCGCGCTCGCGGACGCGCACGGAGATGGAGATCGGGGACCCGGCGAAGCCGAAGTCCTCACGCAGGCGACGCTCGAGGAAACGGCGGTAGGTGGGCTCGAGGAATCCGGTGGTGAACACGACGAAGCGAGGTGGGCGCACCCCGGCCTGGGTGGCAAAAAGGATCTTCGGCACCCGGCCGCCGCGCGGGGGCGGCGGGGTGGCCGCGACGACCTCGCCGAGCCAGGTGTTGAGCCGGCCGGTGGGCACGCGGGTGCCCCACGAGTCCAGGGCCGTGTGCAGCGCGGGGGCGAGTCGGTCGGTGGCCCGGCCGGTGCGGGCGGAGACGTTCACCCGCGGGGCCCAGGCGACCCGGCCGAGGTCGTGCACGATCTCACGTTCGAGGGTGAGGCGGCGGTCCTCGTCGACGAGGTCCCACTTGTTGAACGCGAGCACCAGCGCACGGCCGGCGTCGACGACCATCGAGATGACCCGCTGGTCCTGTTCGGTGAGCGGCTCCCCGGCGTCCAGCAGGACGATCGCGACCTCGGCGGCCTCCAGCGCGGAGGCGGTGCGCAGCGAGGAGTAGTACTCGGCGCCGGAGGCCTCCCGCACCCGGCGGCGCAGGCCGGCGGTGTCGATGAACATCCACTGCTGCCCACCGACGGTGACGAGCTCGTCGACCGGGTCCCGGGTGGTGCCGGCGACCTCGTCCACCAGTGAGCGCCGACTACCGGCGATCTTGTTCAGCAGGCTGGACTTGCCGACGTTCGGCCGCCCGATCAGCGCGACCCGGCGCGGACCGGTGGTCTCGGCGAACACCTCGCGGGGTGCCTCCGGCAACGCGGCGAGGACGGCGTCGAGCAGGTCGCCGCTGCCCCGGCCGTGCAGGGCGGACACCGGGTGCGGCTCGCCGAGCCCGAGACTCCACAGCGCCGCCGCGTCCGCCTCGAACCGCAGGTCGTCGACCTTGTTCGCGACCAGGATGACCGGCAGACCGCTGCGGTGCAGAACCCGGGCGACGGCCTCGTCGGCGTCGGTCGCGCCGGTGACGACGTCAACGATGAACAGCACCGCGTCGGCGGTGTCCAGCGCGGCGCGCGCCTGCTCGGAGACCTGGGCGGCGAGCCCGGACGCGTCCGGCTCCCACCCGCCGGTGTCGACCAGGGTGAACCGCCGACCGTTCCACGTCGCGTCGTAGGCGATGCGGTCCCGGGTGACACCGGGGACGTCCTCGACGACGGCAGCGCGACGGCCGAGAACCCGGTTGACCAGCGTCGACTTGCCCACGTTCGGCCGGCCGACGACAGCCACGACCGGCTGGCCCAGCGCCGGGCCGCCGAACTCGCCGCCGTCGTCGGTCGGGTCGAACCCGGCGAGTTCCGCCGCCTCGGCCAGCCAGTCGGCCTGCTCGGCGCTGTGCCCTGCGGCGCTGCCGCGCTTGAGGCCGTCCAGTTCGTTCGTCACTGTCATCGTCTCGTCACTGGCATTGCTGCCATACCTGTCGTCAGAGCCGGTGATCCTCGCTGATCACGCGGTGGAGTCGCCGTGGGTCGCCCGGGCCGTCTCGAGATGGTCGAGCAGGCGTACCCGGATGTCCTCGGCGACGGCGGCGAGCGCACGACGCGAGCGGGGGTTCGCCGGCACCTCCACCTCGAACGGCTTGCCGTACACCACCCGCACCCGCACCGACCGGCGTGGCCAGCGCGCGCCCTTGGGCAGCGCCGCGGCGGTGTTGAGGCAGGCCACCGGAAGCACCCGACAGCGCCCGTGGACCGCCAGGTAGGCGATGCCGTGCTGGACGGCGGCCATCTCGCCGCTGCCGCGGGTGCCTTCGGGGAACACCCCGATCGCGCCGCCGCGGGACAACTCGTCGAGCGCGGTGTGCAGGGCATCCCGGTCAGGCCGACCGCGGTCGATCGGGATCTGCCCGCTGAAGCGGAGCAGCCGACCAGCGATGCCAGTGTACATCTCGGACTTCACCAGACACCGCACGGTCCGTGGTGCCTCGATCACGACGAGCGGCCCGTCCAGCCAGCTGCTGTGGTTACCGGCGAAGATCAGCGGCTCGCCGTGCGGAACGTTCTCCACACCCTCCAGGCTGACCCGCATGACCAGCCGGTTGAGTACCGCCCGCACGCCGGGCTTGAGCAGCCGGTGCGGCCGGTCGCTGTAGACCGGCGACGCCGCCCCCCGGTGCGCCGCCGAGGCGGTGGGGGACGCGGTAGCGACGGCGGGTGTCGGCTCGGGGGTGGCCAGGGGGTCGGCGGTCATGACGCGACGTTGGTTGGCTGACCTGCACCGGACGGCTCGGCCGCACCGGTGGGCTGGGTGCAGTGGCGCAGCACCTCCTCGACCACTTCGGGGACGCCCATCGCCGTCGAGTCGAGCACGATCGCGCCGTCGGGGACGGCCAGCGGGTCGGCGGCGCGGGTGCTGTCGAGGACGTCGCGCCGGTCGAGCTCGGCCAGGGTGCGGGCGACGTCGTCCACCCCCTTCTCGCCCAGCTGGCGGGACCGGCGCAGGGCGCGGACCTCGGTGGACGCGGTCAGGAACACCTTGATGGCGGCGTCCGGCACGACCACGGAGCCGATGTCACGGCCCTCGACGACGATGCCACCGCCGGGACCGGCCGCCTCGATGATCTGACGCTGCTGGGCGACGAGCCGCCCGCGCACGGCGGGCACGGCGGCGATCGCACTGACCGCGTTGGTGACCGCCCGGGTGCGGATCTCGGCGTCGACCCGGGTGCCGTCGACGGCGATCGTCGGGGCATCGGGATCGATCCCGACCGAGATCACCGCCCGCTCGGCGAGTTCGCCGACGGCGGCCGCGTCCTCGATGTCGATGCGCTGCTCCAGCGCCAGCTGGGTGAGCGCGCGGTACATCGCACCGGTGTCGAGATAGCGCAGACCGAGGCGGCGCGCGAGCTCGCGGGCCACGGTGCTCTTACCCGAACCGCCGGGGCCGTCGACCGCGACGACCAGCCCCTGCCCGTGCGATGTGGTCGCTGCCTGCCCCGCGTCGTCGGCGCTCGCGCCGGTCGACAACGAAGACCCGTGGTCGGGCTCCACCCGATTCCTCCGTCCGGATACGTGCGGATCATCGGGTCGCGTCCGTCGCGTGCGACCCGGATCAGGCTACTCGGTACCGCTTCACGATCGTCGGTATGCCGTCCAACCGGTATCGGTCAACCGACGGACCACCTCGTCGGTGACCGCCGGATCGACGGCGAGCTCGACGATGCCGGCGGGGGCGTCCAGGCTGTGCTCGAAGGGGCCCACATCCTCGATGTTGACGCCCCAGTCGCTGATCAGGCCGACGATCGCGGCGAGCTGGCCGGGCCGGTCGTCGAGCACGACTCCCACCCAGCCCCACTCGCGCACGGTGGCACCGGCCTTGCGGGGCAGCCGTGCGCGCCCCGCATGCCCGTCCTGCATCAGTCGGGTGATGGCGGTGGCGACCTGCGCCGCATCACCCGTCTCGAGGACGTCGGCGAGGGCGACGAGCGCGCCGCCGAGGGTCCGCACCCGCTGCCCGATCGGCTCCCGGTTGCCCTCGATGATGCCGGCCCACAGCGCCGCGTCGCTGTCGGCAAGCCGGGTGGTGTCCCGGAAACCCTGGCCGGCCAGCGGCACGTCGTGCGCGTCCAGCCCGCGCAGCGCCCCGGCGAGCACGCTCGCGACCAGCTGCGGGACGTGGGAGACCGTGGCCATCGCCTCGTCGTGACGCCCCGGGGTGGTACGCACCGGCGTCGCCCCGCAGGCCAGCGCCACCGCGATGGTGGCCGACAGCGCGGCCTCGACGGTCTGCGGCAGCGGGCACACCGCCCAGACCCGCTCGGCGAACAGGTCGGCCCGGGCGGAGACGGCGCCATGGCGTTCCCGCCCGGCGATGGGATGCGCCGGGCACCACGACGACAGGTCGCCCCCCAACCGCGCCCCGTCATCGACGGGACGGGCCTTCACACTGCCGGCGTCACTGACAGTGTCGGCCAGGCCGCCCACCACCAGCCCGTGAACCTCCCGGGCGATCGTGGGCAGCGGGGTGGCGACCACGGCGTGCTCGACCCGCTCCCCCGCCCACCGCCGCCCGGCCCCCATCTTCTCGGCGATGGTGACCTGGGCGTCGTCGGCGTCCCGCAGCAGCACCTCGACGCCCTGGGCGGACAGCGCCAGGCCGATGCTGGTGCCGATCAGGCCGGTGCCGACGATCCCGACCCGGCGTGGCATCCCGTCCCCCGCGGCGGCAGCAGCGGCGGTCACGCCAGTGGCTGCGGCTGCGGCGGACGGGGCGTGGTTACTCAAAGGCCGACGTCGCGGTAGAGCGCGCCGATCTCCCCGCGACTGAGGTGCCGCGGCCGACCGGCGCGCAGCGTCCCGAGCGTGACCGGACCGAGCTGGGTGCGGACCAGGCGGTGCACCGGATAGCCGACGGCCTCGAGCATCCGGCGCACGATGCGCTTGCGTCCCTCGTGGATGATGACCTCGAGCATGACCCGCCCGTTGGCGTTGTCGATGACCCGCACCGAGTCCGCCCGGGCCGGCCCGTCCTCCAGCTCGATGCCGATCTGCAGCGTGCGCGGCACCTCCCGGCGCATCGGCCCGGACACCTCGACCAGGTAGGTCTTGGCCACCTCGAAGGACGGGTGGGTCAGCCGGTGGGCGAGCTCACCGTCGTTGGTGACCAGTAGCAGGCCCTCGCTGTCGGCGTCGAGCCGCCCGACGTGGAACAGCCCGGGCCCGAACTCGGTGAGCAGGTCGGCGACGGTCGGCCGGCCACGGTCGTCCGACATGGTGCTGAGCACCCCGCGCGGTTTGTTCAGCGCCAGATGGACGAGCCCGCTGCGGGTGACGACCCGCGCACCGTCCACCTCGATGATGGCGGTCTCGGGGTCGACGCGGCGCCCCTGCTCGCGCACCACTTTTCCGTCGACGCGGACGCGACCCTCGTCGATCATCTCCTCGCTGGCCCGCCGCGATCCGACCCCGGCTGCCGCCAGGACCTTCTGCAGGCGGATGCCCTCGGAGGCCGCATCGCCCCGCCGGGCTCGGCTGTCGCCCGTGACCGGCTCTTCTCGACGAGCGGGGACGTCCCGACGAGCGGGGACGTCCCGACGAGCCGCACCGTCCCGGTGCGCGGGGACGTCCCGGTAGGCCGGCGCGTCCCGACGAGCGGGGTTGTCGCCGCGGACAGGGACCGCGCGGCGCGCGGGAGCGTCCCGACGGGGCGGAACGTCCCGGCGAGCTGAGGGATCTCGGCGAACGGAGCCGTCGCTGCGGGTGGCCGGATCCCGACGCGCGGGAGCGTCTCGGCGAGGTGCCGCGTCCCGCCCGGCCGGAGCGTCTCTGCGGGCTGGGGCCTCCCGGCGGCTTGGAGCGTCCCGACCCGCGGGAGCGTTCCGACCCGCGGAAGCGTCCCGACGAGGCGCCGCGCCCCGACGGTCTGGGGCGTCCCGACGGTCTGGGGCGTCCCGGCGAGGTGCCACGTCCCGGCGGGCCGGCGCATCCCGGCGAGCTGCGGCATCCCGGCGAGCGGGGCCATCCCCCCGCACAGGGGCATCCCGACGCGCAGGAGCATCCCGACGCGCAGGAGCATCCCGACGCGCAGGGCCGTCTCCCCGCGTGGGTGCGTCCCGGCGGGCAGGAGCATCCCGGCGGGCGGGCGCGTTCTGCCGGCGCGAAGCTGGGTTTTCACGGCTGGAACCGGCGCGTTCACGGCGGGTACCAGGGTTTTCAGGGTGCGACAAGGTCATCCAGATCGTCGAGTCCTGGCAGCAGGGGGGCCAGCGGGGGCAGCTCCTCGAGGCTGCGCAGGCCCATCCGTTCCAGGAAGTAGTCGGTCGTGCCGTAGAGGATCGCACCCGTCTCCGGGTCGTGCCCCACCTCCTCGACCAGCCTACGGGCGGTCAGGGTACGGATGACGCCGTCGGCGGAGACTCCGCGCACCGCGGAGATCCGGCCACGGCTTACCGGCTGCTGGTAGGCGACGACGGCGAGGGTTTCCAGCGCGGCCTGGCTCAGCCGCGCCGACTGGCCGGCGAGCACGAAACCCTCCACCCAGGGCGCGCACTCGTCGGCGGTGTAGAACCGCCAGCCGGTCCCGACGTGACGCAGCCGAAAGCCGCGGCCGTCGTCCACGTAGGACTCGGCGAGCCTGGGCAACAGCCGTTCGATCTCCCTGGCGGAGGCGCCGAGCCCGGTGGCGAGCTCGGCTACGCCGACCGGCTGTTCGGCGACCATCAGCACCGCCTCCAGCAGGGCGGCCAACGGTGGCCGCTCCCCCCGCGGCACCGGCGTCGGCTGGGACGGAGTCGGCAGCGGCGGCACGGCGGCGGTCTCCTGCGGAGGTTGCGGCTGCGTCACGAGGCCTCCTGTCGCGCGATGTCGTCGGCATCGGGGTACGGTCCGTCGTCTCCGTACGAGGCGTCGTCCCCGTACAGGCCGCGTCCGACGGCGTGCAGGTCGGCGGCCGGGTCGTCGGTGGCGATCCAGCGCACGATCAGCTCTCCCAGGGGGACCTCCTGGTCGAAGGACACCCGGCCCTCCCGGAACAGCTCGAGCAGCGCGAGGAAGCGCGCGACGACCTCGATCGTCTGGCGGCAGCCGGCGCACAGGGTGCGAAAGTCCGCGCCGCCGAGTTCCCGCAGCAGTCCGATGATAGCGATCATGTGTTCGCGGACGCTGACCCGGGGCAGGTGGACGTGGTCCGTCGCGACCAGCGGCGGCAGCGGCGGCTCACGCAGTCGGGCGGCCATCGCCGCGAGCTCGCTCGGGCCGATGCCGATCTGTACCTCGGGCAGCGCGTCGGCGTAGCGGGACTCCAGTGCCACCGCCCGCGGAACATGGCGGGACTCCAGGGCCATCAGACCGGCGAACAGGGCTGCCGCCTCCTTGTACGCCCGGTACTGCAGCAGCCGGGCGAACAGCAGGTCACGGGCCTCGAGCAGGGCGAGGTCCTCCGCCTCGTCCTCGGACAGCGCCCCAGGCAGCAGCCGGGCGGCCTTGAGATCGAGCAGGGTCGCGGCGATGACCAGAAACTCGGTGGCCTGGCCGAGGTCGAACCGGTCACCCAGGCGGCGCAGATGTGCGACGAACTCGTCGGTGACCTGGGACAGGGCCACCTCGGTGACGTCCAGGCGGTGCTTGGCGATGAGGGAGAGCAACAGGTCGAACGGCCCGGAGAAGTTGGCGAGTTCGACGACGAACGGCTCCGGCTGCCCGCCGCGCGCCGTCATCGCCGGCCTCGCACCCGAGGTGCCGGCAGGCTCACCCGCGGACGCGTCGTCGGCGCCCGTGTCCTGCGTGGCAGCTCGGGAACGGGTCATACGGCCACGCTACGCCTGGCCCTGCCGGCATGATCGCCCGACTCCGGTGGGCGTCTGACCGGGCTGCGCACACCGTCCGACCTGGTGCGCAGCGCGGCCGACCCGGGCGCGCACCGCCGTCCGGACAGGTGCGCACCTCCCTCCGGACAGGCGCACGCTGCCGCAGAGCCGGGTATGCGGTGTCACCGAGCGGAGTACGCGGTGTCACCGAGCGGGGTACGCCGCGGCGGCGGACCGTCAGAGCAGATGCAGGCCGATGAGCGAGCCGAGGCCGCGCAGCAGCGGGGCGACGAGCTGACCGACGACCGAGGGGAACCCGACGAACAGCGCCGGCAGCAACAGCAGCGCCAGCAGGATCACCAGGCCGATGTTGCCCTCGGTAAGCCGGTGGTGGGCGTTACGCCAGCCTTCGGAGGTGCCACCGAGCAGAAACACCAGCCGGCCGGCGTCCGTCGGCGGGACGGGAATGAGGCTGACGATGAACATCGACGCGAACGTGACCGCAAGCCAGAGGGTGAACTCCGCGCCGAAACCGTTCACCACGGTCACCTCGGTGACCCGATCGCCGAGGTCGATGGACGCCCGGTCGCCGAGCAGGCCGAACAGGGCCAGGGAGCCGAGGGCGAGCAGCAGGTACGCGAGCGGCCCGGCGAGGACCGCGGCGGCCACGTGGAAACGGCGCCGGCGCCAGACGTCGTTCATCGGCACCGACTCGGCCCAGCCGTGGCCGACGATGAACACGGCCAGGCCGCTGAACGGGGACAGCCGCTCCTTCACCCTGGTGGTGGTCAGCCGGCCGGCCCGCATCGGGGTCGGGTCCCGCACCAGCCGGGCCGCGAGTACCTGGGCGGCATCGTGCACGAACACGCCGATCACGAAGGCCACGATGATGCCGAGCAGGACCGCCGGTTCGGCGAGATGGAACAGCACGGTGTCACCTTTTCACGTACGTCCCCGGGCAGTACGCCCCGGCGTCCGACTCGGCCGGCTCGACCGTCGGCGGACGGGCTCAGCCGACGGCCGGACGGGCTCGGCCGACTCAGCCGACGGCGGGCGGCGTGTGGTGGCGGACCATCAGCTCGCGAGCCAGCCGCCGGTAGCCGGCAGCGCCGACCGAGGTCGGGGCATAGGTGGTGATCGGCTCGCCGGCGACGGTGGTCTCCGGGAAGCGCACCGTCCGGTTGATCACCGTGTGGAACACCTCGGCCGGGAAGCGTTCGACCACCCGGGCGAGCACCTCGCGGGCGTGCAGGGTGCGCGCGTCGTACATGGTGGCGAGGATGCCGGCGACCTCCAGCCGCGAGTTGAGCCGCTCGCGGACCTTGTCGATGGTCTGTAGCAGCAGCGCCACCCCGCGCAGTGCGAAGTACTCGCATTCCAGCGGCACGATCACGGCGTCGGCGGCGGTGAGCGCGTTGACGGTGAGCAGACCCAGCGAGGGCTGGCAGTCGACCAGGATGACGTCGTACTCGTCGAGGACGGGGGCGAGTGCGCGGGCCAGTGAGTGCTCCCGGCCTACCTCGGTGACGAGCAGCACCTCGGCGGCTGACAGGTCTATGTTGCTCGGCAGCAGGTCAAGCCCCTCGACCTGGGTCTCGACGATGACCTCGCGGACGTCGCCGGTCCCGCCGAGCAGCAGGTCGTGCACGGTCAGTTCGAACTGCATCGGGTTGATCCCGAGCCCGACCGACAGCGCCCCCTGCGGATCGAAGTCGACGAGCAGGACGCGCCGGCCGTACTCGGCCAGCGCCGCGCCGAGATTGATCGTGCTCGTGGTCTTGCCGACCCCGCCCTTCTGGTTACACATGGCGACGATCCAGGCCGGACCGTGAGCGGTCAGCGGAGCCGGGACCGGGAAGGACGGCAGCGGCCGACCGGTCGGGCCAGGCTCGCCGACCCCGTCGTCCAGGTGCTCGCCGCCGGTCTCGAGCTTTCCCTCCTCGGACAGTCGGGGATCACCGACAGTCACTTCGCCATAGGACAGGCGGATGGGCGGATCGACGGAGGGGGCGTCGGCGGAAGGGACCACGGAGGGGTTGCTCCTTCTACAAAGAGCAGAAACGGACCGGTAGGAGCGTACCGACCCTGACCCGTTCCGGGCGTTCCCGGGTGGTCGTAAAGCGGCGTGTCGCGTGATGGGCGGCGTGTGCACGTTGCCACGGGCACGTGCGGCGAAACCCTAATCAGGTACCCGGTGTAACGAGTGGGATGCGATCTGACCTGCATGTCCCGATGTCACCGCCGGTGAGCACCGGCGTCGGCCCGGCCGCGCCGACGCCCGCCGCCCCGCCCGCCGTGCGACCTTCGGGCCGCAACGGTCCGCACCCTTTGGTGGGTTCGGCGATGGCCCGGAAGCGGCAGTCCGCCCGCCTGCGCGGCCGTTGTCGCGCTCGGACGTCCGGCCGGGCGTCCAAGCGGCCCGTGGTCGCGCGCCGTAACGGTCGTCGAGGCACGGGCGGCAGGTCGGCCACCGCGGAGCTACCCCGTTCGGGGGCCACCGGAACACGCTCACCGCGCGGAGATGCATACCAGCCCGGCCTGGTACCGCAAGCCACCGATGCGACGGATACGGTCGGGCCACGGAGACCGTCGCCGGAGGGCCGCCCGGCCGGCCGACCGGGCGGCCGACCGGGCGGACACACCGCGCCGCGGATCGCCGGCCGCCCGCACCGGGCGGGCAGCTCCGCGTTCGGGTCGGAGTCAGGTTCGGGGTGAGGAGCGGGCGGCATGACCGGCAGTGCGAATCTCCGGGTGGACCGGGTCATCACTCGTGGCGGGTTCACTCTGGACGGCCAGACCTTCATGGTCGACAACAACGTCTGGCTGATCGGCGACGATCACGAGGTTCTCGTCGTCGACGCGGCCCATGATCCATCCGTGATCGCCGCCGCGGTGGGCGGTCGCACTGTCACCGGCATCGTCGCCACCCACGGTCACAACGACCACATCAACGCGGCCGCCGAACTTGCCGACCTCGTCCGGGCCCCGATCGCACTGCACCCCGCGGATCTCGAACTGTGGCGGATGGTCTATCCACACCGCGCCCCCGACCGGGAGCTGGCCGACAACCAGATCCTGACCCTGCCCGGCGGCGGCGTCCTGCAGGTGCTGCACACCCCCGGTCACTCGCCCGGCGGGATCTGCCTCTACGGCCAGCTGCAGAACAGCCCCGTGCTGTTCAGCGGCGACACTCTCTTCCGCGGCGGCCCCGGCGCCACCGGACGGTCCTTCTCCGACTTCCCGACCATCCTTGCCTCGATCCGCAGTCGCCTGCTGACCCTGCCGGCCGCGACGATCGTCCACACCGGCCACGGCGATGACACCACCATCGGCGAGGAGGCCCTCGATGCCGACGAGTGGGCCCGCCGCGGCCACTGACGGCCGGGTCCGGCCCGGACAGCCACCGGCCCGGCCTGGAGGTCGAGCCATCTGGTCGCGGCCTCGGCGGCGGCCGACCACGGCGTCGGCGTCAGAGCCGACCGGCGGTGTGATGGCGGTCGTTGTGGTGATGGGAGCTGCCTGATCCGCGGGCGGCCCACAGCGGCGCCACGACCAGCACCAGACCGACGGCAACCCCGACCTGCAGAACGTGGCGGATCCAGTCGATTCCGCCAGTGTGACGCACCCCGATCGCACTGGCGATGAGGTTGCCGACGAGCGCACCGACGATACCGATCACAACCGTCAGCCACACCGGGATGTCCTGGCGTCCCCGCACGATCAGACGTGCCAGCACACCGATCACCACACCAGCGATGACTATCCAGATGGCTTGGAACATCCTGCACCCCCAGGTAGAGATCCTCCCTGTTTTCTCTCCGCCAGTGCCCGCTCACAAACCCGGCCCCGGCCCGGTGGCCGGTGCCGGTCACGGGCCGTGGCCTGCGGCTGCCGGAGGAGGGTTGGGTGGAGGAGGATCGGGGCTGATCAGCGGCTTTCGGCAGCGCTGTCCGGGAGCGTGTCGGGGTCGACGGCGAGCAGATTGACGGCGGTGATGCCCGTCCGTGTCGTGCCGATGATGTGGACGCGGAAGTAGCCGTGCAGCCGGTAGAAGCCCCGGGAGGAGTCGAAGGTGGCGCCACGGCCAGCCATGTCGCTCAGCCGATAGGTGGTTCCGGTGCAGCCCAGGGCGGCATCTGGTCCAGGGACCTGACCGAGGGTGAGCCCGTCGCAGGAGTCGTAAAGGGTGAAGTTCGGCACCGACTCGCCGCCGAGATCCGGTCCGGGGAAGAAGGCCTGGCCGTTGCCGTCGGTCGGGGCGAGCAGGTCCAGCAGGACGACCTCGGCCTCGTGGTCCCCCACGAACGCGACGAAGGACTGCCCGGCGGCGAGCTGGCCGACCGCGCCACGAAACGCCGGCACGTCGTTGCGCGTGGGAAGCGGCGCATCGGTGGGCGACGACGAACCGTTGGCCGAGGTGAACCCGCTGGCCAGCGCCGCGCCACTGGCCGCCGGCCCGGTCAGGCGCGTCCCGACCCTCGGGTACGGAACGGAGCCGGCCATGTCCGGGGAGACCATCCGGACCACGGGCGTCGGTGCCGAACGGCCCGCCCCACCGGAACCCTCGCCGTCGGACCCGCTGGAAGCGTGGGCCGCCCCCAGCGCCGCGACCGTGGCGATCGCGGCTGCCAGCGCCGCGACCATGGCATTGCGCCGAGGATGACGCCCCGACTGCGCTGCGGACGATCGACCTGGCGACGCCCCGCCGACCCGCACAAGCGCGCCGCCGCCGGCACCGGCACCGGCACCGACACCGACACCGACATTGCCTGCATCGACGCCGATCTGAGCCACGACCAACCGCTCCCGCGCCCACGCCGGCCCCGCTGGCACCGCTGGCACCGCTGGCACCGCGCCCGCGTCTGTCAGGCTCGGGCTGGCGTTGACGTGGACGTCCTCACCGGCATCGCGATCATCGTCGTGGGCACCCGCCCCATGGGCACCGCCCGCAGGGAAACCGTCGCCAGCGACGTTGTCGTCATGGGCGCCGTCCCCACGGGCGCCGTCCCCAGCCGGTCCGTCGTCGATGGCATGCGCGTCGCGCGCCTCATGCCTGTCGTGGACCTCATGACGGAGGTCGAGATCCTGGTCTGCGTTCCGCCGACGGTCCGCTTCGTGGTCCGGATCGACCTTGCCGGCCTGGACGTCCTCGGCACCGGAGTGGAGGGCCGGGAGGCCACCGGCAGACTCCTCCTGACCAGGCGCACCAGCCTGGCTGGTCTGCTCGGGCGCTCCGTCCGGGACAGCCGCGACACCGGGCAACCGAGCTGCGGCTCGCCTCAGACGACCAGGCGCGGGCAGCATGTCCTGCCCCCCGACCTGGTCACTCACCTCGGTCTGGTGATCCACGCCAGCTCGGTCGACGGCGTCCGGATGCTCCGCGCCTTCCCAGGCGGCCTGGACCGAGGCGCCGGCCATGGCCGCGGCCATGGCGGTAGCCCGGCCGGCCCTGGCCGACGGCCCGGCGGGCAGCTCCAGAGCACGCCGCTGGTTGGGCACCTCGGCATCCCGGGCCGCACCGCCGTTGCCGTCAGCACCGCCCTTGCCGTCAGCAATGCCGTTGTCGTCAGCACCGGCATTGTCGTGAGCACCGCCGTTGCCGTCAGCACCGCCATTGCCGTCAGCACCGCCATTGCCGTCAGCACCGGCATCGTCGTCAGCACCACCGTCCCAGGCAGCAGCGTTACCCTGGGCACCTCGGCCGTCACGAACGGCATCGCCATCACGAACGGTGGCGTCGTCTCGTCGGCGCGGCGAGGGCGGGCCACCGAGGGTGTGCCAGGGGCTGAGTGCCTGCGGGTCGAGCAGGCCGGTGACGTTGTCGGACGCCGCGGCTCCTGCACCGTCTGCGCCGGCGTCGCCGTCGGTCCGGCCACGGCGGGCGGCGTCGCGGCCGGAGGGGCTGCGACGCGAGGAGCGACCGCGGCGACCGGTGCCGGTGCGCCAGCCCGCCGGGGAGCCGGTCACACCAGGGGCTACCGGTGCCGGCGGGACCGGTGGCGCGCCCACGCCCGTCGATCCGGCCCCGGGCAGCTGGCCCGGCTGGAGCCGTCCATGGGCGATGCCGGAGGGGAAGGCGTCACTTTCGGGCGCGGTGAAACCGCCGGGACCCCAGGCCCGCAGCCGGCGGGCGGCCCGTCCGGAGGGACGGGCCGACTCGGGACGGCGTTCGCGGAACGCGTCCATGCTCACCGACGGTCGCGGCAATGGCAGGCCGGCCAACGTCTGGCTGTCGTGGAAGTCGATGTCGCGCAGGCTGTCGCCCTGCGACGAGCCGGATCCGGAGAACCCGGAGGAGCCGGACGGGGTCCGCGCCGCGACGGCCAGCAACTCCGCCGGGTCGACCGACGGAATGTCCCAGGCCTCGTCCAGCAGCCGTCGGGTGGCGGCGGCCGGGTCGTCGCTGCGTCCGATCAGGTCGCGCAGCAGGGCGGCGGCGGTGGGTCGGGCGGAAGGATCCTTCGCCAGCGCCGAACGCACGACCCGTCGCAGCCGGCCGGGAACGTTGCCGGTGTCGGCCTCGCTGTGCACGACCCGGTAGAGCAGGGCATCCGCCCGCCCGGTGCCGAACGGCGGACGGCCGGTCGCCGCGTACAGCACGGTGAGGCCCCAGGCGAACACGTCCGCGGCCGGACCGACCTCGCCGTGTCCGGTGACCTGCTCGGGCGCCATGTAGCCGGGGCTGCCGAGCAGGACTCCGGTGCGGGTGGCGGCGGTGGCGTCGACGGCGGCGGCGATGCCGAAGTCGATCACCTTGGGACCGTCGCCGCTGAGGATGACATTGCCGGGCTTGAGGTCCCGGTGGACGATCCCGGCACCGTGGATCGCGGTGAGAGCCTCGGCCAGGCCTGCGGCCAGGGCAACGACGACCGGAGTCGCCATCGCACCCTTGGTCGCGATCGCCTCGGCGAGACTCTGGCCGCCGATCAGTTCGGTGGCCATCCACGGGTCGTCGGCGTCGGGGTCGGCATCGACGAGCCGGGCAGTGCAGGCGCCACCGACCGCGCGGGCCGCCTCGATCTCCCGGCGGAAGCGGGAGCGGAACTCCGGGTCGGCGGCGAAGTCCGACCGGATGACCTTGATGGCCACCGCCTGCCCGGTGCTGTCATCGGATCCGAGGAACACCACGCCCATGCCGCCGGAACCCAGACGCGCCTTCAGCGCGAACCGGGCGATCTGCTGGGGGTCTCCCGCGCGCAGCGACCTCGGCGGCACGTCGACCTCCTCATGTCGTCGGTGTCCACGGCCTTGCCGGCTGTGGCTCCGGCCTTACCCGGTATGCCCGGTATGCCCGGTTCGGCAACCTGTGTGCGGGGCCGAAGGTCCCCACACCGGTCGCCGCACCGTGTTCTGCGTTCACCATGGCGCCGCAACCTGTGGTCCGGTTGTGAACCTGACCTGCGCAACCCGTGAAACCTGCGCCAGCCACCAGAGCCGTGCGGCCCGGATGGGCTACCCGATCCGGGCGGGGTGTGCCAACCCACCGGGCATGCCCGGATGGACGGCTTCCCGCACCGGATGAGGGACTTTCGGTCCCGGCGCGCCCACCGCCCAGGGGCCGCGGACGGCCCCATCAGACGGATCGGTTCGCTGCGGCGTCACAAATTGGACTGTACCGATGGAACCGCAGCTACCCGGCCATTCGGCTCTCGGAGGACACACCTATCGGTTACCCCAACCGGCCAGTGATCTCGGTGATCTGGGGGCCGTTCTGCACAAACGCGTCGAAGAGGTGACGGAAATAGCGGCGGCGGCGCCCGTTGGACGCCGCCGCCGAAGTGCCCTGTGCGCTCAGTTCAGCTGCGGGCTCCGCCGGCCTCGAACCAGAATGAAACGATCCACGAGTTCACCCTGGCCGCCGTCCGGCCCGGTCCCGCGCTGGGCCGGAACCGCTGTCGCCCGTACGGTTTCCCGGGCCCCCGCAGGGCCTGGGACGGCTGCCGCCGCCGGTGCAGCCGCGCAGGCAGGCGGACTCTGCACCGTTCGCACCACCTGCCCCTCGGCAGTGACGCAGGACGCGCCCGAATGGATGATGACATGCCGCACCGGGGATCGACCCAGTCGGCGAATGGCGCGTGTTTCCGCCATGAAACCCCTCCCAGATCAGGATGCCTTTTAAGGCCAACATGACCACACAAAAACGACAGGGACCCAACCGAATTTCTTTGCCACGAATCGGTTGGTGCGCCTGCCAGCCACCCGCACGCGCCGTTGGAACGCCTGGGCGAATATCGCCCGGCCACGGCGCTCGTCCCGGCCAACCGGGCGGCCACGAACATTACGACCAGCTATAGCCGCACCCCGCGGGACCACCTGCGATGACCCCCGCCCCGACCACCCGCCGCCACCACACCACGCAACCATCTCGCCCCTCGCCTCCAGCACCGCCGGCCCGGCCGTCCGACCGCCTCCCGACCGTCCGACCGCCCCCCGACAGCCCGCCCGTCCCCGGCAGCCCCAGCCGCCCCCCGACAGCCCCACCCGTCCCCGGCAGCCCCACCGTCCCCGACCCGGCGAGTGCGTTGTCCATGAATGTTCCCGGTTGTGGTCCGGTGCTGGCGGGGTGACTGCGGGCGCCCCATCCGCGGCGGTAGGCAGCTACCGGCCACCGGCCACCGGTCACCGGCACCCACCTACTCATGTCACACATCGTGACCACATTGGCTCCACGGGTCGAGACAATCCCGGGCGTGTCGATCTTTGTGGTCCTTCTACAGGGTTCAAGGCGGAATTTTGTCCGTTTCATCCCAGTAGAAGGACCCATCCGCCTGACCAGGCCGCCGACATCGACGACGGTCCGTGACTGCGGCGACGTCGACCGTTCGGACCAACCCAACGGAGCGACGTGATACCGGATGGCGCCCGGAAACACCGGAAAGCACCAATGGATGGCGGCGCCCCGGCCAGCCAGCCACAGACCTGGGACGGCCACCAGCACAGGCGAGATCGTGCCCCACGACCCGCTGCAGACCGTAGCGAACGCGGGCCGCGGCCCGGCCCGGCATACGCAGCCGGTGCATGCAGCCGGTGCGTGCTGTCGGTGTGCGCTGTCGGTGTGCGCTGTCGGCCGCGGAGAGGGGTGGAACCTGCGCGATCAGCCCCGGGCGGCGCGGCGGAGCTGGCGGAGCTCGCGGCGTAGTCGGATCTGCGGGATCACGCCGACGAGCAGGCCGACGACCAGCCCGGCACCGGCGGAGGCGGCAAGCGCCCCGGCGACCGACATCCGCCGGGTCGTCCCGAACAGCCAGATGCTTACCTGGGCGTCGTTCTGGACCACGAACACGACGACCAGGATCGCGATGATCGCCACCAGCACGGTGATCGCATAGGTGGTGTACCCGACCCCCCGCCGCGCCGGCCGCCCCCCGGCCGGACCACCCGGCACCTGGCCCAGCCCGCCAGCGACGGGCGGACTGCCGGGCAGCGCTCCGGTACCAGGCCCCGTGGCACCGGGCTGGCTCGGCTGACCCGCCGCCGGGTAGGCCGCGGTCGAGGGCGTCGGCGCCGGAATCTGCCCGGTCGCCGGTGGTGTGCCTGCGCCGGTGGCCGGCGCGGTCTGCGCCGGTCGGGTGTAGTCCATCCGCTTACCCGGCTGCTCAGGTCCCACCATCGTCCCGCCCCATTGTGTGCGTGGGCCCGCGCGTCGCCTGTCCGGCTGCGCCCGTACCGTCCACCCCTGTGCCCTGGAAGTCTAGGCCGCCGGGTGCCCTATGCTGAACAACGCGGACGAGGTGGTCGGACGGCCGCGTCGGTGTCGGGGCTCACCCCGGTGCCGCCGAGGAAAGTCCGGGCTCCGCAGGGCAGGGCGGTGGGTAACACCCACCCGGGGTAACCCGCGGGACAGTGCCACAGAAAACAGACCGCCGGAGCCGGTAACGGCCCCGGTAAGGGTGAAACGGTGCGGTAAGAGCGCACCAGCGCCCAGGGTGACCTGGGCGGCTCGGTAAACCCCGCCCGGAGCAAGGTCAACAAGGTTCGCGGCCGGCAACGGCCACGGGCCGCGCAGGTGTCTGAGGGCTGCCCGCCCGAGCCTGCGGGTAGACCGCTTGAGGCCGCCGGCAACGGCGGCCCTAGAGAGATGGCCGTCACCGGGGCGCCGTAAGGCTCCCCGGCCACAGAACCCGGCTTACAGGCCACCTCGTCCGCTCCATGGCCGCCGACCTGCGGCGACATCCCGAGCGGTCGGCGCTTCCCCAGCCCGGCCGAAGAAGCCGGAGCGCGCAGCCGGCCGCCGTCGGTTGAACACGTTCAACCCACGGCTTACGGTAAGAAAATCCTGTCGACCGGAGGAGCTCGGCGTGACCGTGAGGGGAACGGACGGCCACGACGCCGTCAGCGGGTCGGGCACAGTGGGCAGCGCTGCGGCCGGCCGGTGCGCTGCCGATGACCCGGTTACCGCCCAGGGCGGCACTGGCGGCGGCGGCGCGACCCGGGCACTGATTCTGGACGCGGCCCTGGCATCGTTTCGGGAGCGCGGATATGACCGGACGACCATGCGCGGGATCGCCCAGTCGGCCCACGTCTCACTGGGAAACGCCTACTATTACTTCGATTCGAAGGAAGTGCTTGTCCAGGAGTTCTACGCCACCATCCAGGACGGGCATCGACGGCGGGCTGCCGAGGCCCTACAGCACTCCGTGTTTGCCGACCGGCTCCGCGGGGTGCTCCACGCCGGTATCGACGAGATGGCGCCCTACCATGCCTTCGCCGGATCGTTCCTCAAGACGGCGATCTTGCCATCGTCGCCGGCCAGTCCGTTCAGCGGGGAATCCACCGCTGCCCGCGAGGCCGCCATCGGCCTTTTTCGGGAGGTGGTCGAGGGATCCGCCGGAGGAATCAGCGAAGCGCTGGCCCGGGATCTACCGGAGCTTCTCTGGCTCGCCTATCTCGGTATCACGCTGTTCTGGGTCGGCGACCGGTCACCCGACCAGATACGCACCCGCCGGCTGGTCGATACGACCAGCCGGCTGATCAGCCGGCTCCTGCCGTTGAGCCGGATTCCGGGGCTTCGCTCGGTGACCGCCGATATCCACGCCCTGCTGGTCGAGATGCGGCAACCCATGCCCCAGGCGACACAGGCACGCGGAAGCCGGACGCGATGAAGGTCGTCATTCCCGGCGGTACCGGGCATCTCGGCCTTCTGCTCGCGCACGCACTGGACCGCGCCGGGAACGAGGTGGTCGTCCTGAGCCGACGGGCGGACGCCCGCATACCCGGGGCGCGGGTGGTCTGGTGGGACGGCCGCAACGCAGGAACGTGGCTGGCGGAGATCGACGGTGCCGACGCCGTGCTCAATCTGGCCGGGCGAAGCGTGAACTGCCGTTACTCCAAACGTCACCTGCGGGAGATGCTGGATTCGCGGGTGGATTCGGCCACGGTCGTGGGTACGGCGATCACCCAGGCCGCCCGCCCGCCGGCGGTCTGGCTCCAGATGAGTACCGCCACGATCTACGCGCACAGCGTCGACCGGGCCAACGACGAGGCGACCGGCATTCTCGGAGGCTCGGAGGACGGCGTTCCCGCCTACTGGGCCCACAGCGTGAAGATCGCACGGGACTGGGAACGCGCACAGGCCGATGCGCAGACCCCGAGCACACGGAAAGTCGCACTGCGAACGAGCATCGTGATGGCTTCCGGCGCGGGCGGCGCCTTCGAGATGATGATGCGCCTGACCCGGTGCGGTCTCGGCGGGCCGATCGCCGGGGGGCGGCAGTACATGTCCTGGATTCACGGTGTCGACCTGGTGCGGGCGATCGAGTTTCTGCTGCACCGCGGCGATGTGGACGGCCCGGTGAATCTCGCGTCACCGAACCCGCTGCCGTACCGGGAGTTCATGGCGGTGCTGCGCCGAGCAGCCGGCGTACGGGGCGGCCTGCCCGCCACGGCCTGGATGGCCGAAGTCGGCGCGTTCGCCCTGCGCACCGACACCGAGCTGCTCCTCAAGAGCCGCCGGGTGGTACCCGGGCGATTGCTGGACGCGGGCTTCACCTTCGACTTTCCCGACTGGCCGGAGGCAGCTCGCGATCTTGTCATCCGGCGTCGAAGCCGCGACTGACACCACTGGCCACGCCGGTAGCGATGCCACACCGCCCTGATGGCACCGGGCCGCCCACGCTCGGTCCGTCCCAGTGGGCCGCGACAGGAGACCACTCGCAGCCACCCGCCCTGGCCCTCATCTGACGTCCGCGCGCAACTAGCGTCCGCGTGGTACGTGGTCGGGCAAAGTACGGGGGCGCACATGGAAGTGGGTCCGGTCCAGGTCCGTCCGCAAACGGACGATGTTCCCGCTCGGCGGGAGACCTACCAGGGCACAGGTGCACTATGCATGAAATCAGCAGGCGACGGTTCTTCCGGCTGTCCGCAGACGTGGGAACGGCGCTTCCCGCCGGCCTGCTGCTGCTGCGGGGCATCGGCATGATCCCGTCCCAGGACGTTCTTGGGCACGTCGAATCCCGCATCGGTCAGCTCACCGCCGGTTACGAACGGAACCCGATCGGCGCGACCGCGCTGTACCTGCGGCGGCATCAACCGGTGGTGCGCGCGATGCTGGTCGAGGGCGGACATCCCACCGCCGTCGATGCTCGCCTGCACCGGGCCGCCGGCCGGCTGGCCGCGCTGTGGGCCACCACGCGTCACGACGTCGGCGACACCACGTGCGCCCGGGTCTCGTTCGCCGAGGCCTTCGAGCACGCGGACCTGGCCCGGGACCGACCGCTGCAGGCCTGGGTGCGACTGTGGCAGTCGTCGCTCGCCCGCAAGGCCGGTCGCCTCGACGATGCGCTGCAGCTGGCCCGGGACGCCTCGACCCACGTCGGGCCACGGGCACCGGTGGCCGGCCGGGCGGCCGCGATCGAGGCCCGGGTGCTGGCCGCGATGGGTGATCGGCCCGGTGTGCACCTGGCGATCGACCGGGCCTGGCGGGTCGAGGGCACGCTCAACGCAGAGCAGCAGGGCGTTCCGGGCTTCTCGATCGACACGTTGAACCCGCTCACGCTCGCGGAGCTGTCGGCAGCCGCCTACGTGGAACTCGGTGCGACCAGTGCCGCCCGGGTCTACACCGATGCCGCCCTGCACCGCCTCGACCAGGCCGGGGCGACCGGGCTACGGTCGATGGCCCGGATCGCCGCCGCCACCGCCGAGCTGCACCAGGGTGACGTCGACCGGGCCGAGGCCCTGGTCATCGAGGCCCTGGACATCTCCGCCCACCGGCCCAACGCGGTGATGACCCGCCGGGCAAGACGTTTTCTGGTCGACGCCCGCTGCCGCGTCGGCCACCATCGCGGGATGACCGGCATTGCCACCCGCCTCGACACCTGGGACCGCCCCGCCGTCCCCGCCTGACGCCGTCACCCCCGACCTGCGCACCCGCGCTGACACCGGCCCCTCCCTCGTTCTGATCGACCTCCCCGCCTCCACCATGCCTTCTGAGAGCCGTATCGCAACGACCAGCGCGCCACAAACTCAGGCAGATCTCATCGGCGCGGTTTGTCCGCATCGAAAGCAAGCATTCTTCGCTGCTGGTCGGCCTCCTCGAACCGACCCAGAAGATCCAGAACGAGTATCAGAATAAACGGGCGTCGATTTTTCCCGAATGGGTGGCTCCTCGGGTGGTCGCTGCAAGCCAGCCCGCTACAGGGACGTGGCGGCCGGTTCGCTGGTTGGCGGGGGGCCGGCGGGATCGACGCTGCCGGTCGGGTCGGCGGGCGTGGCGGGGTGGTCGGTGGCGGGGTGGTCGGTGGCGGGACGGATGACGATGGTGCCGTTCTGGGTGCGGGCGCGGACCTCGGTCTTGTCCTCGGCCGAGGAGGGGCCGCTGCGCGGTGGCAGCAGGGTGCGGACCTCGCCGTTCTTGCTGAACGCGTCCACCCAGGCGGCCAGACCCGCGCGGATGCCGACCTCGACGTCGCCGGTTCCGGTGGCGAGGTCGACCCGCCCGCCGGCCACCTCCCCGACCCGCAGGTTGCCCCATGCGGTGCGGACGGTGACGTTCGCGGCCGCGTGGTCGACGGCGACATCGCCGCCGGCGGTGGCCACCACCAGGTCGCCCCCGGCCGTTCCGATGACGACCGGGCCGGTCGCGGCCTTGACGGTTGCCGCGCCCCGGATCTCGTCGATGTGCACCGAGCTTCGCCCGCTGCGCACCACGACATCTCCGTTCACACAGCCGATCCGCAGGTCACCGTCGGCGAGGTTCACCTGCACCTCGTCCGTCCGGTCCAGGTCGACGAAACCGGTGGCACCGTTCAGCCGGCAGGTACCAAGAATTCCCCGGGCACGAATGTCGGTGTTGGCGGTCCTCGTCACCAGACTGGACCGGTTCGGTACCTCGACCGTCACGCCGACCGGGCCACGGTTGCCGGCACGTCCACCCGTGGGTTTCGTCGACCTGATCTCCAGCTTGTTACCGGTGAAATTGACCCGGACCCGTCCCGACGCCGTTCCCGGTCCGTCCGACTCGACCTGCACGACGGTGTCCTGACGGTCACTGGCAATGATCTGCACC
Organism: Frankia sp. R82; assembly: GCF_023716925.1. Taxonomy (GTDB): domain Bacteria; phylum Actinomycetota; class Actinomycetes; order Frankiales; family Frankiaceae; genus Frankia. The sequence goes on along the minus strand of NZ_JAMQQG010000280.1, from coordinate 4,178 downwards.
TGACCGTCCCCCAGCTTCAGGTCGACGGTAATGGGTTCGGGCGTACTGAATGTGTCCATACGAACTCCTCCTCGTTCACGCTTGTCCGGTCAGCTTTTCGAGGTCTTCCGCACGATGCCCGCCGGGACTACGGGCCGACTCCGGGGTCAGCCGACCCAGCCGACAAAGCGTCCGCCGCCACCCGGGTCGCGGCGTGCTCGGCGCCGGCCGGCATCCGGCTCGGTGCCGGGGTCGGCGAGAGCCGCGCTGACCACTCGGACGAGCCAGGCGTTGACCGACAGCCCCTCCTGCGCGGCGGCGGCCTCGATGCGCAGCTTCAGCTGCTCCGGTGGCCGGAAGTTGATGCGTGACACGGCGCCGTCCCGGCCGTCCGCGAACTCCGCCGGCATCGGCGGCAAGCCCACCGACGACGCCCCCGCACCCCCCGCGCTCCCGGTGGCCACGCCCGACCGACCCGGTCGAACCCAGGTCGCCGACGCATCTCGCCACTGCGGCCCGTCGTGCTCGTCATAGCCGCTGGGCCCGTTTCGGACCTGCGGGCTGCTCGGTTCGTCCTGCTCGCCCGGCGCGCTCCCACCTCCCGCCGACGCGCCCGTGACAGGAGGGCCCCCCTGGCCGTGGCGCTGGCCGCCGGGGGGCTCCGGCGGGGTCACGACGAAGTACGGGTTGCGCCCGCGCAACCGGATCTCCACCGAGCCGGGGGCGAGGTCGCGGGTGACCTCGTCGGCGGCGGCGGACAGCACCTCGAGCAACGTGAGCCGGGACGCCGAGGCCACCGCGGCCGTCAACCGCTCGGCCAGCGCCCGGGCCTCCCCCGAGTCCGCCGCCGCCAGCAGCTCGCTCCGGAGGTTCTCCACATACGGCGTGAGGTCCATGACCGTCAGTCTGGCGCCATAATGGCGCCATGTCAACGCCGACTATGACGCCATTGTGGCCCAACCATGCGCTACCTTGGCGCTATACAGAGGCCCAATCAGGCACCACCTTGGCGCCACGACTAACGGGTCACCCTGACTGTGGTCACTCAGCCCGATCTCCGTCGTGCCCAGCGACCACAGCTCGCACCCGGACCGCAACCGCCCCCTGAGCCACAGGAAACGGCGTATCCGTAGCGCATCGGATACGGATCCTGCTGCCGGCTCGTTCCTGCAACGCGGCGCCACTGCTCAACCGTGGTCACGTTCCATGACGCCACTACGGGGGCTGCGGGTGTGCAGGGTGCACCCGGGTCGCCGCGGGGGTGCCCGTGTCCGATATGCCCCCTCATGGCGACCCGGGTGGACGGATCTTGTCCTGGAGCTCGTCGCGGGGCGTGGTGGCGGCGGGAGCAATGGCGCCGCCCGTGTGGAGAAGATCCGCTTTGACTACGGCGAGCGCAACGGCTGCCGAGCGGGTTCACGGCGATCGACGATGGCGTCGAGCTCCTCGGCGATGTGGTCATCCGGGGGCATGGTGCCGCACGTCCAGACGGCAGACCCGACTACCCCCGCCCGCCACCGGTCGCCACTCGCCAGAGCGGCGGCTACTCGCCAGCGGTGGTGAGATGCGCGACGTGGTGGGTGTCGTTGAAGCCGCGCAGGACGGCGGGGCCGTCGGAGTACCAGTCGATGGTGGTCAGTGCGACGAGATCGAGGTGCAGGCGGTACAGGACGCCGGGTTCGGCACCGAGGGCGAGCTGGGTGAGGCCCTTGATCGGGGTGACGTGCGAGACGATCAGCACCCGGGCGCCGGCATGCTCGGCGAGCAGGCGGTCGCGGACCCGACCGACACGGGCGACCGTGTCGAGCAGGCTCTCCCCGCCGGGCGGCGCGACGGCGGGGTCGGCGAGCCAGGCGTCCAGGTCGTCCGGGAAACGTTCGCGGACCTCGGCGAAGGTCATGCCCTCCCAGGCCCCGAAGCTGGACTCGCGCAGGTCATCCTCGACGGTGTAGTCGCGACCGAGGGCCTCGGCGGTCTGACGGGCGCGCTTGAGCGGGGAACTGAGGATGAGATCGAACGGCTCGTCACGCAGCCGGCGGGCGGCGGCGGCGGCCTGTTCGAGGCCGAGGTCGGTCAGTGCTGCCTCGACGGTGCCGGAGAAGCGCTTCTCCGCCGACAGCGGGGTCTGGCCGTGGCGCAGCAGGACGGTGACGGTCGGCGGGGCGGGTGGGGCCATCCAGCCGGAGAGACGGTTGGTGGTGGGGGCGCGGTGCGGCTCCGGGTCGGGTGACTGGGGTACGGACGGCTCCCAGCTGCGCCCGGCGGCGGCCGCGTCCATCGCCTCGTTGGCGAGCCGATCGGCGTCGGCGTTGCGGGCGCGGGGGATCCAGCTGTAGCGGACCGCGGCGAAGCCGCGGGCGAGTTCGGTCGCCTCCGCGGCGAGCGGACGCATCGACGGGTGCTTGATCTTCCAGCGACCGCTCATCTGCTCGACGACGAGCTTCGAGTCCATGCGGACCTCGAGGGTGACGGTTGCGGTGGCATCCGAGGCAAGGTCGGCGGCGGCCCGCAGGCCCGCGATCAAGCCGGAGTACTCGGCGACGTTGTTCGTCGCCGTCCCGATCGCGGCGGCGCGTTCGGCGAGGACGCGGCCGCTGGCGCCGTCGCGGACGACGGCGCCGTAGCCGGCCGGACCCGGGTTGCCGCGGGACCCGCCGTCAGCCTCGATGATCAGCGTGCGCTCGGTGCCCATCCGCGTCTCCCCTCACACCCTGCCCCCGCTGCAAGCCTGCCACCGCCACCCCGGTGCACAACCCCCACCCCCGCCACGGCCCTGCGGCGTCATGCCGGCCTTGGCCCACAGCGTCAAGCACGCCTGGCCCACCGCGTCGTCCTAGCCCACCGGGTCGCACTGCCCACCGGGTCGCACTGGCCAGGCCGGCGGCGTCGTGCCGGTTACAGGCCGGACTCGGCGGTACGGATCAGGATGCGCTGGCATTCCTCGCACCGCACCACGTCATCGGCGGCCGCGGCGGCGACCTCACGCAGGTCTCCCCCGGACAGTTCCAGGTGGCAGCCCTGGCAGCGCCGCCGCAGCAGGGCCGCCGCGCCGACTCCGCCGGAGGACGCCCGGATCCGCTCATACAGGGTGACCAGCGGGACGGGCAGGGACGGGGCGAGCGCGCCGCGCCTGTCACGCAGGCGGGCCGCCTCGGCGTCGATCTCACCGAAGGCCTTGTCCCGGGCGGTGCTCGCCACGTCGATCTCGGCGCGCACGTCGGCCTCGCGGCGCTCCAGCTCGGCGAGGCGGCTGTCCAGGCCCTCCACCGCCTCCATCCGCTCGAGGGCCTCGTCCTCGAGCACGCCCTGGCGGCGGGCGAGCGAGGCCACCTCGGACTGGAGGTTCTCCAGCTCACGGGCGTTGGAGATGGCGCCGGAGCCGAGCCGCTCGGTGTCGCGCGCGGCCCGGGTGCGGACCAGCTCGATCTCGTCCTCCAGCCGACGCTGGGCGCGGGTCACATCACCGAGTTCGGTGCGGACCCCGACCAGATCGTCGCTGATCGCGTCCAGATCGGCGGTGCGTGCGGTGATGACCTCGAGTTCGGGCAGCGTGCGGCGGCGCGCAGCCAGCCGGTCGATGCCGGAGTCGAGCGCCTGCAGCTCAAGCAGGCGGAGCTGGGTTGCTGGGTCGGCCTTCATGGACTCCTCACCGGTGTGCCCTCGGGATGCGGCGCGCCCTCGCCGACGCGACCGGCTGCGACACCGCCGGTACCGCGGCCCGGCCGGCCGACCGGCGGGACGGACTAGCGGGACGCAACGTGCAGGCGCCAGGGATCGGTCACGAGAGTGGACACCGTCGTACTCACCGTACGTCCCCGGGCCGCGAGACCGGCCGTCAACCGGGCCGCGGCCTGCTCCAGCCACGGCCATTCGCTGGCCCAGTGCGCCACATCCACGATGACGACCGGATGGGCGCCGACCGCGTCGAGCACGTGATGGTGGCGACCGTCCGCCGTGACCAACACGTCCGCACCGGCGGCCCGGGCCGCGCCGACCAGTTCGCCGCCGGACCCACCGCAGACGGCCACCCGCCGCACGGGGGTGTCCGCGGGTCCGGTCGCGCGCACTCCTGCGGCCGTGGCAGGCAGGGCGCGGGCGATGCGGGCGCAGAACGCCCCGAGCGGCTCGGGCTCCGCCAGCTCGCCGATCCGCCCGAGCCCGCGGCACACCGCCGGACCGGGATCGCCGCCGTCCGCGGC
>NZ_JAMQQG010000108.1 GCF_023716925.1 Frankia sp. R82 | reverse complement strand
GCGCGGGCCAGCAGGTGGGCGAGGACCGCCGGGCCGCGCAGGGGGTCGTCGCGCTGCCGGCCGCGCATCCGGGCGAACCGGTCGGCCTGGCCGATCTCGGCGTCCGCGGTGAGCAGTGCCCACGGGTCGGTCCGCAGGTCGTCGGCGGCGTTCGGGCCGAGCCGTTCGGTGGCCGCCCGGGCCAGCCGCGCCGGCAGGCCCGCCCCGACGAGCAGCTCGACGACGGCGTAGGTGCCCGCCGCGGCCCGGAAACTGTCGGCCAGGCGGCGGGCCCGCGGCCCGGAGACACCCTCGACCTGCCCGAGCCGGCCGAGGTCGACGTGCTCGGGCAGGGTGATACCGGCCGCGGCCAGCCGGCTGCCGGTAGTGCGGCCCAACCCCGGCCACAGACTGGCCTCATGGAACGCGGCGAACACCGCGTGTGGGTCGGTGGCCGGCTCGTCGCCGGGCGGGGCAGGAGCCACGGCGGTGCTGCTCGGGTACGCGTCGGGCATGCCGGGAAGCGTAACCACGGATCGTCGCGCGCCGGTGGACGGGCCCGCGGCCGGCCAGCGCGGATCGTCATTCCTCGGAGCAGGGGACCTCGGCTCGGTAGCGTGAACGCCATCACCGGCGAAGGGACAACGCGTGACCACGGTTCTGCTGGTCCGACACGGCCTGACCGCCGTCACGGGCAAGATCCTGCTCGGCTGGACGCCGGGCGTCGGTCTCGACGACCGCGGCGCGGCGCAGGCGTCGGCGGTGGGCACGCGGCTGTCGGGTGTGCCGCTGTCGGCGATCGTGTCCAGCCCGCTGGACCGTTGCCGCCAGACCGCGGACGCCATCGCCACCCGCCGTCCGGACACCCCGGCCACGCCCGGCGGGCGCCAGGACGTCACCGTCGACGAGCGCTTCGGAGAGGTCCACTACGGCGACTGGACGGGCAAGGAACTCGCCGTTCTGGCCAAGGAGCCACTGTGGAAGGTGGTGCAGAGCCATCCCAGTGCCGTGGTGTTCCCCGGTCCGGACGGGGAGGCGCTGCGCGACACCCAGGCCCGTGGGGTCGCCGCGGTGCGGGCGTGGAACGAGCGGCTCGGCCCGGACGCGACCTGGCTGCTGTGTTCGCACGGCGACGTCATCCGCACCATCGTCGCGGACGCCCTCGGTCTGCACCTCGACCTCTACCACCGGATCACCATCGACCCGTGTTCACTCACGGTGATCCGCTACGGGGAGCGGCTGCCGCTGGTGCGCCGCCTCAACGACGTCGGCGGCGACGTCACCGAACTGCTCCCACCGCCCCCCGGCGCGGCCCAGGGCGGTTCAGCCCAGGACGGTTCAGCCCAGGGCGGTGGCGCGGCCCAGGGCGTTGCCCCTGGCACCTCCGCGGCGTCCGGTGGGGAGGACGTGCCTGCCTCGTCCGGTGGCGCAGGAGGGCAACCGGTGGACCGGGAGCAGGATGATCCGGACACGGTGGTGGGCGGCGGCGCCGGAGCCTGGGTTCCACCGTCGGCATAGAGAGCTGGCTCACATCGTCCGGTCGGGGACAGTCCGGGCGCCGGCCGGACACACTGGGCTGATGGGCGATACCGCGGTGGGTCCGACCGGCCTCGGGCCGGGGCGGCGGCCCCTCGATCCGCTCGACTGCGGTGGCCTCGACCTCGGCACCGCCCTCGAGCTGCTGTGCGCCGGCGAGCTCACCGTGACCGGCCGGATGACCGACGCCAGCAACGCCACGCTGTACTGCGAGATCACCGCCGGCCAGACCGCCGGTCGGTGTGTCTACAAGCCGATTCGCGGCGAACGTGCCCTGTGGGACTTCCCGGACGGCACCCTGGCCGCCCGCGAGCTCGCCGCCTACGAGGTGTCGGCGGCCCTCGGCCTTGGCATCGTGCCGCCGACCGTCCTGCGCGACGGGCCGTTCGGCCCGGGCATGGCCCAGCTGTGGATCGACACCGACGTCACCGTCGACCTCGTCGCCCTCACCCGCTCCGACGACCCGCAGCTGCGCCGCATCGCCCTGTTCGACGCGGTGGTGAACAACGCCGACCGCAAGGGCGGCCACCTGCTGCCCGCGCCGTCCGGGCGCATCCACGGCATCGACCATGGCGTGACCTTCCACGCCGAGGGCAAACTGCGCACCCTGCTGTGGACGTGGCGCGGTCGCCGACTGGCCGCGGAGGAGACCACGCTGCTGCACATCCTCACCGACCTGCTCGCGGGAGACCTCGGGCGCCGCCTCGAGCCACTACTGACCGTCACCGAACGTGCCGCGTTGGATGTCCGGGTGGCTACCCTGCTCGACGAGGGCCGCTTTCCGCTGCCCTCCGGGGACTGGCCGCCCATCCCCTGGCCGCCGTTCTAATCCTGCCCGGCCTGGTCTGGTACCGCCCGGCCTGGTCTGGTCCCGCCTGCCCACCCTGGTTCTGCCGGTACGGTCCGGTCCTCGCGGTCCTGTCGTCGAGACGTTTGGGCAGGTCGATTACGCCCGCGGTTACCCGTCTTGCGACCGCCGGACCCACCGTTCGCGGCTACGCTGACACGCATGCAGGCGTGGCCATCTCCTCCGGTACGTCCCCTTCCCGGCCGTGGCCGACCGTTGCGGATCCTCGATACCGCCACCGGTCAGGTTCGTCCACTGTCCCCGGGGCCCACCGCGTATCTCTACGTCTGCGGCATCACGCCCTATGACGCGACGCACCTCGGTCACGCCTTCACCTATCTCACCTACGACCTGGTCCAGCGGGTCCTGCGCGACGCCGGCTCCGATGTCCGATATGTACAGAACGTGACGGATGTGGATGATCCACTTCTTGAGCGTGCCGCGCGGGACGGGATCGGCTGGCGGGAGCTCGCCGACCGGGAGATCGCCCTGTTCCGCGAGGACATGACGGCGCTGCGGATCCTCGCGCCCGACGCCTATGTCGGAGTCGCCGAGGCGATCGGGCTGATCGTCGACATGATCGGTGAACTGGTCGAGGCGGGAGCCGCCTACCAGGTCGGGGAGGACATGTACTTCTCCGTCGCCGCCGCCCCCGGGTTCGGGGAGGTCTCCCGGCTGCCCCGCCCCGAGATGCTCGCACTGTGCGCCGAGCGTGGCGGTGACCCGGACCGTGCCGGCAAGAAGGACCCGCTCGACCCGCTGCTGTGGCGGGCGCACCGTCCCGGCGAGCCGTCGTGGCCCTCCCCGTTCGGTCCCGGCCGGCCCGGCTGGCACATCGAGTGTTCGGCGATCGCCCGCCACCACCTCGGCAGCGTCGTCGACCTGCAGGGCGGGGGTACCGACCTGACCTTCCCGCACCACGAGTGCAGCGCGGCGCACGCCGAGGTCGCGTCCGCCGCCCGGCCGTTCGCCCGCAGCTACGTGCACACCGCCCTGGTCAGCCTGGACGGCCACAAGATGTCGAAGTCGCGCGGCAACCTGGAGTTCGTCTCCCGCCTGCGTCGCGCGGGCGCCGACCCCGCCGCGGTGCGCCTGGCCCTGCTCGACCACCGGCACACCGCCGAGTGGGAGTGGACGCCCGCGTGCCTGAGCGCCGCCACGGCCCGGCTCGAGCG
>NZ_JAMQQG010000107.1 GCF_023716925.1 Frankia sp. R82 | reverse complement strand
GATGAACACCTTCTCCCCGAGGGCGGCCTTCGCGGCGGCGGGGGGGGGGGGGGGGGGGGGGGGGGGGGGGGGGGGGGGGGGGCCCGCGGGGGGGGGGGGGGGGGGGGGGCCGCCCTCGGCCGGGAACGCCTCCTTGAGCTTGCGCACGACGGGGGCCTCGACTGTGGACGAGGCGGACTTCACGAACTCACCGAGATCTTTCAACTTGGCGAGAACGGTTTTGCTGTCGACACCAAGCTCCTTGGCGAGCTCGTGTACGCGGGCCTTTCCTGCCACGGTGCTCCTTCTTTCGGCCCGCGGTCCGTGCCCGCGTGACCTCGTTACCTGCCGGTCGTGATCATGGCTGGGTGCTCATTGAGCGATCATCGCTGTCTCGACCTGCTTCCGTGTCGACGTCATGTGGCGCCGCCTGCGTTCCTGGCCGGGCGTCGGCTGCCACCGATGCCCGAACCCGCCGTACCGGCGCCCCGCTGCCGCGAGGCCCCCCTCTTTCTTTACCCGATCTCTCGTCCAGCCGGTGCCGATGCGACCGGTCCGGGCGACCGGTTTCGGTCACCGGGCCGGCCACCGCGGAGCAGAACTGCTCCAGGTACCGCCTGATCTGCCCCGACTCCAGCGGACCGGGCACGCGCAGGGCCCGCGGGAACGCCTTGCGGCGCTCCGCGAGCTCGAGACACGCCAGATCCGGATGCACATGTGCACCCCGACCATGCAGTCGGCGACGAGCGTCCGGCAGGAGCTCGGCACCGTCCACGACGATACGCAGGAGGTCGGAACTCGGCGCGCGGCTTCGACATCCGACACAGGTACGGGTGGGCTCCGCACGACACGCCATCACAAGTCTATCCCGCCCGTCCCCGGGAGTGGCTGCCTGTCGCCGAAGATCGGCGCGGATACGCTGACGAGCCGGACCGCGGCGGCGGACCGGAACGAGACGGCGGCCCGGAACGAGACGCCCCGGACGGCGCCCCCGAACCCGAGGTACCCGCGGAGGACCCACCCGACGAGGGCGCTCCCGACGACGAGGCACCAGCGGACGGAGCGCCCGCGGCCGACGAGCCGCCGGCCACACTGCCGGTCTGCTCCGCGGCGCCGGCCGGGCCCTCCGCGTCGGAGTGGATGTCGATGCGCCAACCGGTCAGCCGCGCCGCCAGCCGGGCGTTCTGCCCCTCCCGACCGATCGCCAGCGACAGCTGGTAGTCGGGGACGACCACCCGGGCCGAGCGACTGGCCAGGTCCGTCACGTCCACCCGGGCCACCCGGGCCGGCGACAGCGCGCTGCCGACGAAGGTCGCCGGATCCGCCGACCAGTCCACAATGTCAATCTTCTCACCGCGCAGCTCGGCCATGACGGCGCGCACCCGAGCACCCATCGGACCGATGCACGCCCCCTTCGGATTCACCCCGGCCACCTTGGAGCGCACGGCGATCTTGCTCCGGTGACCGGCCTCGCGGGCGATCGCGGCGAGCTCGACCGTGCCGTCGGCGACCTCGGGGACCTCGAGCCGGAACAGGCCCTTGACCAGTTCGGGATGGGTACGCGACAGCGTGACGGTCGGACCGTGCGCGCCGCGGGCAACGTGCACCACATAGCACTTGATCCGGTCACCGTGCTCAAGCCGCTCGCCGGGCACCTGTTCGGCCGGCGGCAGCACCCCCTCGATGGTGCCCAGGTCCACCAGCACCACCCGGGAGCCGGCACGCTGCTCGTGGTGCTGCACCACACCGGAGACGATCTCGTGCTCCCGGTCGGCGTACTGCCCGTAGGTGGCCTCCTGGCGAGCTTCCCGCAGCCGCTGCATGATGACCTGTTTGGCGGTCATCGTGGCGATCCGACCGAAGTCGGCCGGGGTGTCGTCGTACTCCCGACTGACCCCGTCGGGCCCCTGCTCACGGGCGAGCACGGCCACCTCGCCGGTGGTGCGGTCGATCACGACCCGCGCATCCGGCACGGAGCCCGCCGTGTGGTGGTAAGCCGTGAGCAGGGCGGTCTCCATCGCCTGCACGAGGGTGTCGAAGGAGATTTCCTTCTCCCGCTCGATTCCGCGCAGTGCGGCCACGTCGAGCTTCACCGGGTCATCTCCTCACCGGCCGCGCCCTGGGCGCCGGCCTGACGGCCCTCGTTGCTGGTCACCGGGCTCGGGGAGGCCGGCGGTTCGAGATCGTCATCCGGTGCCGAGGACGGCGCATCGGTAAGATCATCATACTCGGCGGCGGCGAACTCCACCTCGACGGTGGCACGCGCGACCCGATCGAAGCCGATCCGGTCGATCCGACGCGGCTGTGGACGGCCCCGCCGAGCCGGCCCCACCGGTACCGAAAGCTCCGCCCCGGTCTCGTCGGCGGACACCACCCGGCCCGACACCACGACCCCGTCCGGATCCCGGACGGTCACCAGGCGCCCGACGGCCCGCCGCCAGTGCCGGGGTGCCGTCAGTGGCCGGTCCACTCCCGGCGAGGTGACCTCCAGCACGTAGGCTCCGCTGGTCAGTGCCTGCCCGGCAGCCTCGGCCGCATCCAGCAGCTCGGAGACGGCCCGGCTGGCCTCGGCCACCGCATCCAGGTCGATTCCGCCGTCCCGGTCCACCACCACCCGGACCAGGCTGCGCGCGCCCGCCCGGGTGACCACCACATCCTCGAGATCGAAACCCGCGTCGGCCAGGCTGGCCGCCAACCGGTCACGCAGCTGCGGACGCACCACCGTGGACCGCCGGCCCGTCGTGGCCGCATCCCGGTTTCGCCCGGAACCGGACTCCCCCGTGCCTGACACCTGCCTCGTCCCTTCCCGCATCCGTTCGTCCGATCCTCTCGCCGACCCGGCCCACAGGCCACCGGCACCCCACCGGCACCTGGGCCGGCCAGCCGACCGCACCCGGCGACCCGGGCATCCACGGATGTCCCGCCGGCGCACACGCCCCATCGTGGTTCACGATGCCCGGCGCGGGACACCTGTCGCCCTGCACAGGCAACCTGGCACAGCGTGGCCATCAGGGTGATACCCGCACAGGGCACACGGCGGCCGGCGTCAACGGAGGAGATCCCTAGCGTACGTCCCCCCGCCGACGGGCCTGACGCCGCCCACCCGGCGGGAGTCGCCGCGACGAGGGGGGACACCCGGGTGGGCGGCCGCCACACCGCCACGGGCCGCCTGCGCCGAACAGCGCGGGGTGAGGCCGCCGCGGTGTGCAAAGCTTGCTGACCGTGGACTCCGCACAGCGCACACTCGCCTCCCGGCGGCGGGTTCTGGCGGGGTTGGGCACGATCGCGCTGGCCGGGATCACCGGTAGCGCGTGCTCTCGGACCGGCTCGTCCAGCGACCCCGCGACCGGACACACGCTGTCGGCGGCGGATGTGGCCGCCGCCCGCGCCGCGGTCGCCCGCGCGAGGGCGCTGGCGACCTCCTACACCGTGGCCGCTCGCCGGCATCCGTCCCAGCGCGCCCTGTTCGACACCCTGCGCGCCCAGCACGAGGTCGCCCTCGCCACGGTGAGTGCGCAGGTTCCCGCCGCCGCCCCGGCGAGCCCGCCGGCCGCCGGCGCCGCGCAGGTAGCCGGGCAGGCCGCCACCGGGCCATCCGCC
>NZ_JAMQQG010000106.1 GCF_023716925.1 Frankia sp. R82 | reverse complement strand
CCGCAGGCTCCGACGGTGGGTCCGGAGCAGCTCGCGGAGTTGCGCACCCTCGACCAGATCACCGAGTTCGTCACCGCGGCTCTCCCGGCTGTCGGTGCCGCTGTCGGTGCCGCTGTCGGTGCCTCGGGCCCGTCTGCTGCCGTCGCCGGATCCGGCGCGTCGTTCGATGCGGACGCGGTGCGTGCCGCGTTGGTCGAGGTGGTGGCCGAGAAGACCGGTTACGCCGCCGACATGATCGACACTGGTATGGATCTCGAGGCTGATCTGGGTGTGGACTCGATCAAGCGGGTGCAGGTGCTGGGGGCGCTGCGTGAGCGGTTCCCGCAGGCTCCGACGGTGGGTCCGGAGCAGCTCGCGGAGTTGCGCACCCTCGACCAGATCACCGAGTTCGTCACCGCATCGGCACCACCCGTAGGAGCGACGACTGCCGGCCAGGTCGGCGTGGAGGCAGGTGGTGTCGACCCAAAAGCCGGTAAGCCGGGCCCGGCGCCTCGCCGCGTCGTCCGGCTGGTAACCCTGCCCGCCGTCGACCGGCTCGAGCGCCCCTACGCCGAGTCCCCGGTCGCCGTCGTCACCCACTGGGCCGGCCCGGACACCGCGCCGCTGGTCGCCGACCTGCGCGCCCGCGGCTGGACGGTGCGCGAGCTCGACCTCGACGCCGCCGGCCACGGTGCTGCTGCCCATCAGGGCGAGGCGACCGGCCGGGTGCGGGCCGTCGACCAGGCGCTGACCGAGGTGTTCGACGGGCGGGTGGACCTGAGTCTGACCGTGCTCACCCCCGGGGATGGCTGGGAACCGACGGTCGACCGGCTCGCCGAGACCATCCAGATCGCGCGGCGTGCCCATGCTCCGCTGACCGCCACCGCCGCCGGCGGCACCCGCGCCGCGTTCGTCACGCTGACCCGTCTCGACGGCGGGCTTGGCCATCACGGCCCGGCGGGGCCGGTGTCCTCGCTGCTCGGCGGCGTAGGCGGGGTGGTCAAGACGCTCGACGCCGAGGCACCGACGGTGTTCTGCCGGGCCCTCGACGCCTCCCCGGACCTGGCCACCGACACGCTCGCCGCACTGCTGGACGCCGAACTGCACGACGCCGCCCGCGACACCCCCGAGGTGGGCCTGGCCGGCGACCCGGTGGTCCGCCAGACGATCGTGCCCGGCCTGTTCGACCCGCGCGCCGGGGTCCGCCCCGACCCGTCCGCCGGCACCGACCCGTCCGCCGGAAGTGGGGCCGAGGGCGGGGCGGAGCTGACGGTCGGCGCGGACGACGTGATCGTCGTCTCCGGCGGTGCGCGGGGGGTGACCGCACTGTGCGTGCGGGCGCTCGCCGAGCAGGTGCCGGCTCGGTTCGTCCTGCTCGGACGGTCGCCGCTGACCGACGAACCCGACTGGGCGGCCGGCGTTGCCGACGCCGATCTCAAGCCCGCCGTCATCGCCCAGCTACGTGCCGAGGGCACCCGGCCGACGCCCCGCGACGTCGAGCGGATCTACCAGGGACTGCTCGCGGGCCGGGAGATCAGGGCAACGCTGGCCGCGGTCACGTCCAGCGGGGCGCGGGCCGAGTACGTCGCCGTCGACGTCACCGACGCGAGCTCCGTGCGCACCGCCCTGGACGGGGTGCGCGGGCAGGTCACCGGCATCGTGCACGGCGCCGGGGTGCTCGCCGACGCCCGCCTCGTCGACAAGACCCCCGCCGACGTCGCCCGGGTGTTCGCGCCGAAACTGGCCGGCCTGCGGGCGCTGCTCGACGGGCTCGACGGCGCACCGCTGCGTCATCTGGTGCTGTTCACCTCGGTCGCGGGACTGTTCGGCAACCCGGGGCAGGCCGACTACGCGGCGGCGAACGAGGCGCTGTGCCGGCTCGCCGCCGCGCACCGTCACGCCCATCCCGACACCCACGTCGTCGCGATCGACTGGGGCGCCTGGGACGGCGGGATGGTGACCCCCGGCCTGCGTGACCTGTTCGCCGCCCGCGGGGTGGAACTGCTCGCTCCGGACGCCGGCGCCGGCGCCTTCGTCGAGGCCTTTCGCGCCGACCGGGCGGGGGAGGTGTGCGTGCTCGTCGGTCCGGACCGGGCCCTGGCCGAAACCGCGGCCGACGGCGGCACTACCCTGGCGGCCCGGCGCACCCTCGCCGGGATCGAGACCCACCCGGTCATCGCCGCCCATCGGGTCGGCGTGCACCGGGTCCTGCCGGCCACCTTCGGCCTCGGCTGGATGATCAACCTGGCCGAGCGGACCCATCCCGGGCGCCGGGTCGTCGAGGTGCACGGGTTCACCGTCCACAAGGGCATCGTCTTCGACGGTTCCGCTCCCGACACCGCCCAGGTGATCCTCGAACCCGCCGGCACCGACACGGACGGCCGTCTGGTCCTGCGCGCCGCCGTGCGCGGCGATCGCCCCGGACGCCTGCCCGTCCCGCACTACGCCGCCACCCTCCTGCTCGCCGCCTCGGACAGCCCTGCCAGCCCGGACAGCTCAGGTGGCATCCCCGATCCCGCCGCTGGCCGGCCGGGGTACGCGCTCGGCACCGGACCGCTGGACGGCCTCGACATCTACACCGAGGGCACCCAGTTCCACGGCCCACGGCTGCAGGGGATGCGCCGGGTGCTCGAACGCGGTCCCGGCCGGCTGGTGCTCGAGTGCACCCTCGCCGACGACCGCGACCTGCACGCCGCCTACGGCGGTGCGCTGCACAGCCCGGTGCTCGCCGACGTCCTGCTGCAGGGCCCGCCGGTGCTCGGGAAGGCCCTGCTCGGCCAGGCCTGCCTGCCCCTGGGCATCGGCCGCGCCGAGTACCTGCGCCCGCTGCCGGACGCGGCGCCGTTCGTCCTGGTCCTGGACCAGGCCCGCGTGGACGACGGCGGCGGCACGGCCACCGTCACCGCGACCGCGCACGCCCCCGACGGCACCGTGCTCGCCCGGTTCCGCGACGTCACCGTCGCCGCGACACCCGGGATGGCCGCCAAGTTCACCGAGGCCGTCCGGTCCTGGACCGACACCCCGACCGAGAACGAGGACGATCTTCGATGACCGTCATTGACCAGTCCGTGGCCGGGTCCGTGGCCGGTACGGAGGAGGACCTCGGCTTCGAGGGCGAGCCCTTCGACCCCACCTCCCTCACCGGACCCGTGGCCGCCCCCGTCAGCGCCGTCCCGGCGGCCACCGACACTCCTGCGCCCACCGGCACTCCTGCGCCCACCGGCACCCCTGCGGTCGCCATCCTCCCTACCGTTCCCGCGGCCGTACCGGCCGGCGCCGGTGCGGCCAACGTCGCGGACCTGATCCGACTGCTGCGGACCACCACGATGGCCGCGCATGCCAGTGCCCTGCGGGCCCAGAGCGGCCTGCAGCGCCGGGCACTCGCGCAGCTTGGTCTCGTTCCCTCGGCCACACCGGCCGGCCTGCCGGTGGCCCCGGGAGCGCCGACCGGGGGAGCCCTGACCCGGGGAACGCAGGCTGCGGTGGCGCTGCCGCCCGGGCCGGTGCGGGCGCGGGTGACCAGCGAGGCGTCGTTCAAGCCGCTGGCCCGCACCGCCGTCGCCGCGCTGGACGGCGCCGACCTGGCCCGGCTCGCCCGCGCCGAGATCGCCGCGGTGTTCGGCCCGGCCTACGACCAGGAGGGCCTCGACGCCGCGGTCCACCTCACCGTGGGTGCCC
>NZ_JAMQQG010000105.1 GCF_023716925.1 Frankia sp. R82 | reverse complement strand
GGCGCCGCCCCCCCCCCCCCCGCGGCGACGGCGTCCCGGTCGGCCACGTCGGCGGCTACCGAGGTCGCCTCGACGCCCAGCGCGGCAAGCTCGGCGGCGAGCTCGGGCGCGCCGCGCCTGCCCAGCAGCACCAACTCGCGGACGCCGTGGGCCGAGACGAGGTGGCGGGCGAGGGCGCTGCCAAGGGCACCGGCCGCGCCGGTGACCAGGACGGTGCCGTCGAGCGCGCCCGGCCGCCTCGTCCTGGCCGGGGCCAGGGCCGGGATCGCGGCACCGCCAGCACGCACCCGAAGCTCCGGTCGGCCGGCCGCGACCGCGGTCGCCAGCAGGGCCAGCGAGTCGTCGCGACCGTCGTGGTCGACGAACGCGACCCGGTCGGGATGCTCGGTGCAGGCCGTGCGCAGCAGGCCGGCGAGCCCAGCGGACTCGGGGCGGGTGCCGTCGAAGGCGACGACGAGGTGCCCGCCCCGCGGGTCGGCCAGGTGGCTCTGGAGTCGCGCCAGCACCTGCGCGGGGGTGGCACCCGTGCAGTCGGCCACCGTCGCGGCCGCCCGGTCGCCCGCGGGTGCGAGGTCGAGCGCCGCCCAGTGCAGCCGGTGCAGCGGTAGCGCGGCGGCCGCGGCGCCGAGCCAGAAGGGCTCGTGCTGGAACGGATAGGTGGGCAGGTCAATCAGCTCGCCGGCGCCGTAGTAGGCGGCCCAGTCGACGTCGTGGCCGCGCACCCACACGGTCGCGGCGGCGGTCACGGCGGTCGGCGCCTCGGACGCGTCCCGCCGCAGCAGCGGGAGGCCGTCGACGAGCGACGACAGCGAGCCGTCCGGGCCGAGCTCCACCCAGGTGCCCGCGCCCGCCGCGACGATCGCCTCGTGGAAGCGGACGCGTTCCCTGACCTGCCGCACCCAGTAGTCCGCGTGGGACATGTCCGTGGGCGCGCCGGCCGTGGTCGAGACGACGCGGATGGTCGGCTGGCCGAAGGCGATCCCGGCCAGCGCGGAGCGGAAGTCGGGCAGCATCGGGTCCATCAGGGGCGAGTGGAAGGCGTGGCTGACCGCCAGCCGCCGTGTCCTCGCCCCGACCGCCTCGGCGACGGCCAGGGTGGCTGCCTCCGGCCCGGCGATGACGACGAGGCCGGGCCCGTTGACCGCCGCGACGACCACGCCGTCACGCAGGTGTGGCCGCACGTCTGCCTCGCCGGCCCGGACGGACACCATCGCCCCGCCCGCCGGGAGCGCCTGCATCAGCCTTCCCCGGGCCGACACCAGCCGCGCGGCGTCCGGCAGCGTGAGGATGCCCGCCGCGTGCGCGGCGGCGATCTCCCCGATGGAGTGGCCCACCAGCACCTGGGGCCGGAGGCCCCACGACTCGAGCAGCCGGAACTGCGCGACCTCGACGGCGAACAGGGCCGGCTGGGTCACGCCGGTCTCGTCGAGCCCGACGCCGGAGACGATCGCCTCTCGGACTCCTGGGCTGAGATACGCGCAGACCTCGTCGAACGCCGCGGCGAAGGCTGGGAAGGCCTGGTAGAGGCCCTGCCCCATGCCCCTTCGCTGCGCGCCCTGGCCTGCGAACACGAATCCCAGGTCTCCGGCAGCCGGAGCGGCGCTGATGACCTCGTCGCCCATCAGCACCGCCCGCTCGGCGAAGACCGACCGCGAGCCGGCCAGCGAGCGGCCGACGTCGAGCGCCTCGGCGGGAACGGCGCGCACCCGGTCGACGGCCGCCGTGAGGGCCGCGGCGGTCCGTGCCGACACGGGCAGCGGGAAGACCGGCACGGCAGCCCCGTCGACGCGGTCGGGGGCGGGCGGCGCCGACTCCAGGATCACGTGCGCGTTGGTGCCGCTGATCCCGAACGACGACACCCCCGCGCGGCGAGGCACCGCGCCGGCCGGCCAGGGGCGGTCCTCGGTGAGCAGCTCGACCGCGCCGGACCCCCACGCCACGGCCGGGCTGGGTAGGTCGACGTGCAGGCTACGGGGCAGCAGCTCGTGGCGCATCGCCTGCACCATCTTGATCACACCAGCGACGCCGGCGGCGGCCTGGGTGTGCCCGATGTTCGACTTCACCGAGCCGAGCAGCACAGCTGCCGCGCGCTCGCCGCGGCCGTACGTGGCGAGGATCGCCTCGGCCTCGATCGGGTCTCCGAGGCGGGTGCCGGTGCCGTGCGCCTCGACTACGTCGACGTCCGCCGCGGACAGCCGCGCGGCGGCAAGCGCCTGGCGGATGACTCGCTCCTGCGACGGCCCGTTGGGAGCGGTCAGGCCGTTCGACGCGCCGTCCTGGTTCACCGCGGAGCCGCGTACCAGCGCCAGCACGCGGTGGCCGTTACGGTGCGCGTCCGACAGCCGCTCGACGAGCAGCACGCCGATGCCCTCGCCCCACCCCACGCCGTCCGCGGCGGCGGCGAACGACTTGCACCGCCCGTCCGGGGCGAGGCCGCGCTGGCGCGCGAACTCGACCAGCAGGTCGGGCGTCGGCATGATCGTCACGCCGCCGGCCAGCGCCAGCGAGCACTCGTCCGCCCGCAGTGCGTTCACGGCCAGGTGCAGCGCGACCAGCGACGACGAGCAGGCGGTGTCGAGGGTGACCGCCGGTCCGGTCAGCCCGAGCGTGTAGGCGACGCGCCCGGAGACCACGCTGCCGGCGCTGCCGCTGATGAGGAAGCCGGCCAGCTCCGCCGGCACGGGCTGGCCGCCGAAGGCGTAGTTCTGGTACATCGTGCCGACGAAGACCCCGGTCCGGCTGCCCGCCAGGGACAGCGGGTCGATGCGCGCGTGCTCCACGGCCTCCCACGACGTCTCCAGGAGCAGCCGTTGCTGTGGGTCCATCGCCAGCGCCTCGCGCGGGGAGATCCCGAAGAACTCGTTGTCGAACCCGGCGACGTCGTCGAGGAAGGCGCCGCCGGTGGTGTACGTCGTCGCCGGGTGGTCCGGATCCGGGTGGTAGAGACCGGGCAGGTCCCAGCCGCGGTCGGCCGGCAGGGGCCCGACGGCGTCGGCCCCGTCGGCGACCAGTCGCCACAGGTCGTCGGGGCCGCCCACGCCGCCGGGGAACCGGCAGGCCATCCCGACCACGGCGATCGGCTCGGCCGACCGGTTCTCCAGCTCGGCGACCCGGGCGCGGGACCGGCGCAGATCGGTCGTGGCCCTGCGCAGGTACTCGACGAGCTTGGCGCTATCCTCGGCCATCAGAGCTCCGTCCCCTGGTCGATGATCGCGAACAGGCGCTCGACCGGTACCGAGCCGATGTCCTCGTCCGCGGCCGGCCCGCTCTCCGGGCGCAGCTCTCGCAGCAGCCGTTCCAGCCGCTCGGCGACGTCGTCGCGGTCGGGTGCGCCCGCGCGGACGGCGGCCTCTAGGCGGTCGAACGCGGCGACGGCCGAGCCGTCGTCAGGCGCCCGGTCGGGCCACAGCAGCGCGCCGGCGAAGGCGGCGACCGCAGCGGGCGTCGGATGGTCGAAGACCAGGCCGGCCGGCAGCGCAAGGCCAGTCGCCGCCGTCAGCGTGTTGCGCAGCTGGATCGCGGCGAGCGAGTCCATGCCCAGGTCCGCGAAGCTGCGCCCCGGGTCGACCGTCGCGGAGCCGGCATGGCCGAGGACCTTCGCCGTACGCTCCACGACGAGAGTCAGCAGCGCCTGGGCGCGCTCGGCCGGCGCGAGCGCGGCAAGGCGC
>NZ_JAMQQG010000104.1 GCF_023716925.1 Frankia sp. R82 | reverse complement strand
GCTCGTGCCCGCGCAACGCCGGCCCGCGCAACGCCGGCCCGCGCACTGCCGGTCCGGGCACGGTCAGCCCGGACGGCCGCAGCCCCGCGGCCCCGGGACGCCCGGGCTACGCGCGCCCGGACCGCAGGCATCCGAGGCACGAGCAGTCGGGGTTCCGGCGGGGGATCCGGGCGGGGCGGGTGGGCCGGGCGGTGTCCAGCGGGGCATCGGGCGGATCGGGACGGTCGTCACCGGATGGCTGGGACTGGCCGCCGTCGCGAGCCTCGGGCAGGCCGTGGCCACCGCCCGGATGCTGCCGCTGGCCGAACGCGGGGCGCTCGTCGTCCTGACGACGATCTGTGCGTTCGGCGCGCTCGTCGGCGGGCTGGGCACGAACGTCGCGTTCCGCCACTACTTCGGCCGTGCTGATCCACGGGTCGGACTCGGTCACTATCTGGGTCTGACGTTGGCCGTGACGCCGTTGGCCGCCGGGCTGGTCACGGCCTCCTCCCTGCTGCTACTCACGCTCAGTGGCGGTGCCCGGGTGGACGGGCGGCTGCTGGCCGCCGTCGCCCTGCTCGCCGCGGCGAACCTGCTCGCCGCGCAGGTGCTCGACGCGCTCAACGCCGCCGGCGAGATCAGCCTGGCCGCGGCCCTGGCCGCCGGGACGAGCATCGCCCAGCTCGTCGCGTTGCTGCTCGGCCCGCGTCATCCCGGGCTCACACACATCCTGGTTGTCCTCGCCGGCTGCTGGTGCGCGCAGGTCGTCGTCTGCCTGGTGGAACTGGCCCGCCGCGGCCTGTCGGTGCGCCCCCGCCGGGACCGGACGGCCTGGCGGCTGCTCCTGCGCAAGGGTCTGCCCGCGCTCGGACTGAACATCGGCGCCACCGTCGCGTTCCGGTTCGACCGGCTGCTCGTCGCGGCCTTCGGCGGGGCGAGCGCGGCGGCGGTGTACTCCGTCGCCTCGGCGTCCTGCGAGGCGTTGCGGCTGCTGCCCGGCTCCGTCGGTCAGGTGATCTTCCATCGCAGCGCCCGCGGCACGCTCGCCGCCGCGACCCTGCGCCGGGTGACCCTCGCGGTGTGCGGGGTGCTGCTGGTCGTGGCCGGCGCGCTCGCGCTCGCCTCGCCGTGGCTGCTGGCGGAACTGTTCGGCGCCGGGTACGGCGCGGCCGTCACCCCGATGCGGCTGCTGCTGGTCGCGGAACTGCTGCTGGCGCCGTTCCTGATCGAGTGCCGGGTGTTGACCGGGCTCGGGCGCACCCGCGCGGCCGGCAGCGTGGGTCTGATCGGCCTGCTGCTGTCGGTGGGGACCTACCCGGTGCTCGTGCCCTGGCTCGGTGCGACCGGCGCGGCGATCGGCAGCATGATCGCCTACGCCGTGATGACGCTGCTGGTCCGCCGGGCCCTGCGCAGCCACCTCGCCGACGGTGCCACCCCCGTCGTGGCGGCCGGCCCGCCCATGCCCGTCCTGTTTCCCGATCTGCCCACCCCACTGGTGCCGCCGACCGCACCGGAACCTGCTGCCCGAGGGGCCCGCTCATGACCGCATCCGCCGAGTCCGTCCGACCCGCCCGGCCCGTTCCCGCCCGCGTCACGCTGGTCGTCCAGCCGGGGGCGCACCGCGGACGGCTGGCCTTCTACCGCCAGAGCGCCGACGCCGCCTTCTGGGACGATCTGTGGGACGCCCAGCCGGTCGACTACCGACGGGCCCGCACCGGGCATCTGCCGCTGCACCTGCGCCGGGCGGTGCGGCGCCACCTGCGGCCGGGGGGACGGGTGCTGGAGGCTGGCTGCGGGCCGGGGGAGTTCAGCGTTGCCATGGCGGCTCGCGGCTTCACCGCCGACGCCGTCGACTGGGCACCCCGCACCGTCGCCCGGCTACGGGCGGCGGCACCGCGGCTGCGGGTCTGGCAGGGCGATGTGCGAGCCCTCGAGGTACCCGACGGTAGTTACGACGCCGTCTACTCGCCCGGGGTCTGCGAGCACTTCGAAGCGGGCCCCGCCGACGTGCTGCGCGAGACCTTCCGGGTGCTGCGCCCCGGCGGTGTCGCGCTGGTTTCCACCCCCTGCTTCAGCCCCCTGCTGCGTGGCCTGGGCCGGGCCGCCACCTCGCCCGCGGGCCCGTTCGACGGTGCGGTCCGGGCCGTCGTCGGTGGCTCGGCCGATGCTGGTGGTTCGTCCCCGGATGCCCGTCCGAAGCGCGTGGTCAGCGCAGGTGCGCACGGTTCGACCGGCGTGCCGTTGTGGCTGCGGCGTCCCCAGGAGGGAGAGTTCTACCAGTACGCCTTCACACCGGGTGACCTGGCCGCCGAGCTACGGGCGGTGGGGTTCGAGGCGGTGCGCGCCCATCCGTACGGGGCGCTGGCCACCGCGCTGGAGTTCACCGCCGCCGGACGGGCCCTGGCCGCTCGGGTGGATCGAAGCCGGCTGCGGCCGGTGGAGGCCGGCCTGGAGCTTGTCGGCGCCCCACGGCTGTGCGGTCGCGCCTGCCTGTGGGTGGCGCGTCGGCCACGATCCGTGGCGTAGTTGAAGGCGTCAGGGTCGGGGGACCCGCGTGCGACGGTGGCGCGGACGCTGCGTTGACCCCTGGGAGGATCCTGCCCGATGAAGATCGCCACGTTGGTCAAGACCGGGGACGGTCCACTGTGGATCATCCCGCACGTGCTGGCGGCCCGCGCGGCCGGCGACGAGGTGGTCGTGCTGCTGCCGGCCCCACACCACCGGAACAGCCGGGTCGCCCGCGAACTGGCCGCCCAGGGCGTGCCGGTGGTCGAAAGCCCCGCACCGCTGGCCGGAGCGTCGCTGCCGGCGCGGATCGCCGCGGTCGGCCGGCTGCGGACGACCCTGCGTGAGCTCGGCGTCGACGTCGTGCACTACCACCTGTACGCCTCGGCGCTGGCCGCGCGCCTGGCCACCGTGGGCACCCCGATCACCCGGGCGCACATGGTCGCCGGACCCCTCTACCTGGACAACACGCTGATCCGTCGGGTCGAACGGGTGCTGTGTCGCCTCGACCACCTGCTGATCGCCAGCACCGGGAACATCCGGGACCGGTACACCGCCCTCGGCCTGCCCGAACACCGGATCCGCACGCTGCCCTACGGTGTCGATCTGGACCATTTCAGTCCCGCCACACCCGAAGCGCGCCGCACGGCACGCGCCGATCTCGGCTTTGACGCGGACGAGTTCGTCGCCGTCTGCGTCGCCTACTTCTATCCGCCGAAGCGGCTGGTGCATCCGGGCCGGGGCGTCAAGGGGCACGAGGTCCTGCTCGAGGCCTGGTCCCGGTTCGTCGAGCGGGGCGGACGCGGCACGCTGATCCTGCTCGGCGGTGGGTACGGCGAGGCCGGCACGCGCTACCGCGAGCAGCTCCGGGCCGCCTGGGCGTCGCAGCCCGGAGCCGACCAGGTTCGCTGGGTGGACAGCGTCCTCGACGTCCGGCCGTTCTACGCCGCCGCCGACGTCAACGTGGTCTCCTCCTGGTCGGAGGGCTACGGCTCGGGCCAGGAAGCGACCGCCTGCGGCGTGCCGACGGTGGCCACCGCGGCCGGCGGGCTGCCCGAGGTCGTCGACGACGAGACCGGCTGGCTGGTCGGCCGCGGCGACGCCGCGGCCCTGGCCGACGCCCTGCTGGACGCCGCCGCCGGCCGTGGCACCCCGGCGGCACGGCACCGGGCCGAGGCCACCCGCCGCCGCGCCGAGCAGATGTTCGACCGTCGCATGCTCAGCCAGGACG
>NZ_JAMQQG010000103.1 GCF_023716925.1 Frankia sp. R82 | reverse complement strand
AGGGCACCCCCACCGCAACCGACGAGGCCGACCGTCTGCGCACGCTGCTGCTCGACGGCCTTCGCTACCAGCACACCGACGGCATCCGGGCAGGTCGGTGATGTCGGCCGGTGCCGCTCGGTCGGTGGGCTGACCTGGATGTCGGCTACGCACATCCGGTGCTCGGGTGTCGGGCGATGGCGAGGGTGGCGCGGGGGCTGGTCTGTTTGCGCAGGATGAGACGTCCCGGGGACGGTGGGACGGTGTCGGCCCGGGTGGAGGTGGTGGGCAGGGCGAGTTGGCAGGCGGCTTCGGCCACGCTCGGGGTGCCCAGCGCCGCGGCGGCGGCGGCGCTGGGGTGGGGGACGTTCACGGTGGCCAGCAGTGCGGCGGGGTGGGCGATCAGTGGCCAGCCGTGATGGGCGGCCGCGCCGCGCAGGCCGGGTTCGCGGGCGCGGACGTCGACAGTGGCCAGGGCCCGCACGGACACCGGGGACACGCCCAGGGCGCGCAGGCCGTGGTCGATGAGGGCGAGGACCTCCCGCGTCTGCACCCCGGGCCGGGCGCCGATGCCCACCACGAGATCGCGTGCGCTGTGGTGGGGCGGCGGGTTCCCGCCCGGGGGTCTGGTCTGCGGGCCGGGCGGGGTGGGGCCGCCGGTGTGCTCAGGCGGCTCAGGCGGCGTCGATGGCATCGGCGGGATGTCCGGTGTCGGTGGGGTGGGCGGGGCGGGTCGCGTGGGCGGCCTCGAGCAGGCGGCGGGCGATGTCGGGCTGGCCGGCCCAGTGCAGGTGCAGGTAGGAGGCGTGGACCTGGCCGCGCACGAAACCCTCGGCACGCCACCGGGTCGCCGTCTCGCCGCCGCCGCCCCGGGCCGCGCCGCCACCGCGGGGTGCGGTGTCGTCCCGGGCGGGTGGGAGAGGGTCGTCGGCGACGGGAAGCCACCAGGCGGCCCCGGTCGCCGCGCCGGGGGCGGGTAGGACGGTGCGGTGGAACTCGTGGGCGCCCAGCGGGGTGCCGGCGGGGGTCAGGGGGCTGGCGGTGGCGGCGATGGCGTGGCGGTAGCCGAGGGTGAGGCGGGGGCCCATGACGGCGGCGACGTCGAGCACCCCGCACATGGGGACGCCGTCCAGGGTGGTGGCGAGGTAGAGCAGGCCGGCGCATTCGGCGCTGATGGGACGTCCGGCGGCGGCGAACGCGGCGATCGCGGCGCGCAGCGGGAGGTTCGCGGCGAGGTCGGCGGTGTGTTCCTCGGGGAAACCGCCGCCGAGGATGAGCGCGTCGGTGCCGGCGGGCAGGCTCTCGTCGCGCAGCGGGTCGACGGTGACGACGTCGGCGCCGGCGGCGCGCAGCAGTTCGGCGTGTTCGGCGTAGCCGAAGGTGAACGCCGCCCCGCCGGCCATCGCGACCCGCACCGGCCGTCCTCCTGCGCGCGGCGACGGCGGCCGCGCAGCCGAAGCCTGGACTGGAGCCGGAGCCGGAGCCGGGGCTGGGATCGGGGAGGGCGAGGGTGCGGGGGTGGTGAGGGCTTCGGTGGGCTGCCAGGTGGGGGTGTGCAGGGGTGGGGCGGCGCGGGCGACGCGCAGCAGGGCGTCCAGGTCGCAGGTGGTGGCGACCAGGTGGGCGAGGCGGTCGACGGCGGCGACCGCGGCGGGACGGCGTTCGGCGGCGGGGACCAGTCCCAGATGCCGGGACGGGGTGTGCACTGTGGTCTCGCGGGGCAGCGCGCCGAACACGGGCATGCCGATGTCGGCCAGCGCGTCGGTGAGCAGCCGGCGGTGGCGTGCGGAGCCGACCCGGTTGAGGATGACACCGGCCAGGTGCAGCCGCGGGTCGAACATCCGGAAGCCGGTGACCAGCGCCGCGATCGACCGGGACGCCCCGGAGGCGTCGACGACCAGGACGACGGGGGCGTCCAGCAGCCGGGCGACATGGGCGGTGGAGGCGTGGTCGGCCTGCTCACCGGCGCGGGGCGTGGCGACCCCGTCGAACAGGCCCATCACGCCTTCGACGACGGCGATGTCGGTGCCGGCGGCGGCGTGGGCGAACAGCGGGGCGAGCCGCTGCGGTCCGCACAGGACGGCGTCGAGGTTACGTCCGGGTCGGCCGGTGGCCAGCGTGTGGTAGCTGGGGTCGATGTAGTCGGGGCCGACCTTGTGCGGGCTGACCCGCAGGCCGCGGGCGGCCAGCGCGGCCATCAGTCCGGTGGCGACGGTGGTCTTGCCGGCGCCGGAGGTGGGTGCGGCCAGCACGAGCCGGGGCAGGTCGAGGCGGCGCGTCGGGCCGGTCACCATTCGATGCCTTTCTGGCCCTTCTGGCCGGCGTCCATGGGATGGCGGACCTTGGTCATCTCGGTGATGAGGTCGGCGGCGTCGAGCAGGGGGGTCGGGGCGGCCCGGCCGGTGATGACGACATGTTGGGCACCGGGGCGGGTACGCAGGGTGTCGACGACCTCGTCGAGGTCGAGCCAGCCCCAGCGCAGCGGGTAGGTCATCTCGTCCAGGACGTAGAGCCGGTAGGTCTGCGCGGCCAGGTCGCGGCGGATCTGCGCCCAGCCTTCGGCGGCGGCCGCGGCCGGGTCACCGGCGGGGTCGACGCGGTTCTGGATCCAGCTCCATCCGGCGCCCATCCGATGCCAGGTGACGGTGCCGCCGGCGC
Organism: Frankia sp. R82; assembly: GCF_023716925.1. Taxonomy (GTDB): domain Bacteria; phylum Actinomycetota; class Actinomycetes; order Frankiales; family Frankiaceae; genus Frankia. The sequence continues at coordinate 1,131 of NZ_JAMQQG010000103.1, read as the reverse complement.
CGGACTCCCCCAGTGTCTCGAGGGCCTTCTCCTCGCCGATGCGCCATTTCGCCGACTTGACGAACTGGAAGACGCCGATCGGCCAGCCCTGCGCCCAGCCGCGCAACGCCAGACCGAACGCGGCGGTCGACTTTCCCTTGCCGTCGCCGGTGTGCACGATCAGCAGCGGCCGGCCGCGGCGCGCCCGGGTGGTCAGCCCGTCGTCCGGCACCGTGGACGGCACCCCCTGCGGACTCATCGGGACAGCTCCTTGAGCTCGACGCGGACGGCCCGTGGGGCCGGTGGGGCCGGTGCGGCCAGCCGGGCGGCGGTTGCGGGTGCTGCCGGTCGGGCGGGTGGGGCGGGTGGGTGCAGCAGGGGTAGGGCGTCGAGCGGGACGGTCCGGGCGCCGAGGGCGTCGGCGAGACGGGCGGCCAGACCCAGCCGGATCATGCCGGTCTCGCAGTCGACGACGACACTGGCCAGCCCACCCGCGGTCATCCCCCGCCCCCCGCCGCCGCGGGCGCCGGACGTTCCGGACGCGGCCAGGGCCGTGGGGGCGCTGCGACGCAGGGCGCGGGCGACGGGCAGCGGGTCGCCGCCGGCGGTGGCCCGTCCGTCGGTGACGACGACGAGCAGGGCACGTCGGGACGGATCGCGGCGCCGTTCGGCGGTCAGCACCTGCCCGGCGCGCAGCAGACCGGCGGCCAGCGGCGTCCGTCCGCCGGTGGGCAGGGCGTGCAGGCGGGCGGCGCCGGCCTCCACACTGGACGTAGGGGCGAGCACCACCTCGGCGCCGGCGCCGCGGAAGGTGATCAGACCGATGCGGTCGCGGCGCTGGTAGGCGTCGACGAGCAGGGCGAGCACCGCGGTGGTGACCAGGGTCATCCGGGCCCGTGCCGCCATCGACCCGGACGCGTCCACGCAGAACAGCACCAGGTTGCCTTCGCGGGCGACACGGTGCGCGCCGCGCCGGTCGGACGGCACCAGCCGCAACGCCCTGCCCCCACCCTGGCCGCCGCCCCGGGAGGCCTCCGGGATGGCACCCGGGACACTGCCCGGGGTGAGGTCCGGGGTGGACGGGGGGGTGCGGCGGCCGCGGGCGTGCTGGTGGGGGGCGGCGGCGAGCAGGGTGGCGGGCAGGTGCAGGCC
>NZ_JAMQQG010000102.1 GCF_023716925.1 Frankia sp. R82 | reverse complement strand
GTTGGCCGACCGTGCTGGTGTGTGGGTCGCGGCTGTTAACGGACCGCGAGCTGTGACGGTCTCCGGTGAGCAGGCGGCTGTTGAGGAGATCGTCGCTCTAGCGGCTGGTGCGGGGATCCGGGCGCGGCTTCTGCCGGTTAGTCATGCATTCCACTCACCGCTGATGGATCCGATGTTGGAGGAGTTCGCCGCTGTCGCTGCGGGTGTCGCCTTTCGGGAGCCGTCGGCGGCTGGGCGGCGGGAGTGGACGTCGCCGGAGTACTGGGTGCGGCAGGTCCGTGAACCCGTCCCTTATGCCGAGGCCCTCACCGAAGCCCGGGGCGACTTCCTGGTCGAGATCGGTCCGGATGGAAGTCTGACCTCTCTCGCCCGGACCAGTGACCATCCGGTTGCGGCGGTGGCGTTGTCGCGTCGGGATCAGCCGGAGTCGGATGCGGTCATCGCCGGGTTGCTGGAGTTGTGGACTGTGGGCGGGCCGGTCAGGCAGGCTGCTCTGGCCGCGCTGATTCCCGGTGCCGCGGTTCCCGGTCGGGTCGTTCCGCTGCCCACGTATCCGTTCCAGCGGGATCGTTATTGGCTCGCTCCTGCTGCTGCGGGTACTGGTCAAGCGGCTGGGGGGCATCCGCTGCTGGGTCCGGTGGTGGAGGTGCCGGGTGGGGTGATGCTGGCGGGGCGGGTGTCGCTGAACACCCATCCGTGGCTGGCCGATCACGTAATCGCCGACGCTGTGGTCGTTCCCGGCGCCGCGATCGTCGAGCTTGCCATCGCCGCTGGGGATCGGGTGGACTGTTCGGTGCTGGACGAGCTCGTCATCCACGCCCCCTTGCTGATCCCGACGTCCGGTGTCGTCGAGATTCAGGTGCACGTTACCGATGCCGACACCGACTCCGCTGGGCGTCGGCCGGTGACGGTGAGTTCGCGCCTGGTCGGAACGCAGGAGTGGCAGCGGAACGCCGAGGGCTTCCTCACTCCCACCGCCGATGACGCTGGGGCGCAGGCGGTGGCGTTCGAGGCATGGCCGCCGTCGGGAGCACGTCGGGTGTCTCTGGACGATTTCTATGAGCGGCTCGCCGATAACGGCTATGGGTATGGGCCGCTGTTCCAGGGCCTGACAGCAGTCTGGGTGTGGGAAGGGGAGTTGTTCGGCGAGGTCACCCTTCCCGAGGGCGCCGATATCGACGGATACGGAATCCACCCCGCCCTCTTGGACGCCGCCCTGCACATCTCCATGGTCGCCACGCCGGCCGGTGACACCGGCGAAGTGATCGTTCCGTTCGCGTGGAACCGTGTCATCCTCCATGCCACCGGCGCCACCGCCCTTCGGATCCGCGCGACCCTGGGCTCCGGCGGGTTGGCGATGGACCTGGCCGACCCCGCGGGCGAGCCGGTCCTGACCTTGGGAGCCCTCACCTCACGGCCCATCAGCGCCACCGAGCTCAACGCTCCCACCGCCCCCGCTCGCGGTGCGATGTTCGCCGTCGACTGGAGCCCCCTGTCCGGCGGCGAGGTTGATGGCGCGAGCCGGCCGGGCAGCGCTGTGATCGCGGATGTGGCGGGTCTGGAGGCCTTGGTCGAGGACGTGCCGGAGTGGCTGGTTCTCGATGTGGATCCGCTTGCCGCTGGTTTTGAGCCGGATGAGTTGGTGCGGGTGCGGGTGGTGTTGGCGCGGGTGTTGGAGGTGTTGCAGGCGTTCACGTCCGGGTCGGCTTTTGGTGGGGCTCGGTTGGCGGTGGTGGTTCGGGGTGCGGGTGGTGACCCGGTCGCGGCCGCGGTGGCGGGGTTGGTGCGCTCGGCGCAGTCGGAGAATCCCGGCCGGATCCTGCTGGTGGATCTCGGCTCTGAGGCTGCGGGGCCTCCGGATCTCACGGGTGTGCTGGAGCAGGCTGCCGCTGATGGGGAGTGGGAGATTCGGCTGGGGGAGGGTCTGGTCGAGGTGCCTCGGCTTGCCCGAGTCGTTGAAGAGGATCTCCTGGCTGGGGGTGTGGGTGCCGGTTGCGTGGTGGTGACCGGTGGGACCGGGACGTTGGGCGGCCTCGTAGCCCGGCATCTCGTCACCGCACACGGAGTCCGGAATCTGATGCTGGTCTCACGGCGAGGCCCGGCCGCTGAAGGAGCCGCACGGTTGCGCGCCGAGCTACAGGCCGCCGGCGCCCGGGTGCGGATCGTGGCCTGCGACGTCGCTGATCGTGATCAGGTCGAGGCGTTGCTCGCTGGAGCATCGGCGCCGCTCAGCGGGGTGATTCACACCGCCGGGGTTCTGGATGACGCGGTTCTGGGTGGGTTGACTCCGGAGCGGTTGGACGTGGTGTTGCGTCCGAAGGCGGATGCGGCCACGCATCTGGATGAGCTGACCCGCGGGCTCGGGTTGGCGGCGTTCGTCGTGTTCTCCTCGGGCGCGGGGGTGCTGGGTACTCCGGGGCAGGGAAACTACGCGGCGGCGAACTGCTATCTCGACGCTTTGGCCGCCAGGCGGCGGGCGGCTGGTGAGGCTGCGGTATCCCTGGCCTGGGGTTACTGGGCTGAGGCGAGCACGATCACCGGGCATCTGACCCAGACTGACCTGGCCCGCATGGGCCGAGCCGGTATCGGCGCGCTGAGCGCTGAAGAGGGCATGGCGTTGCTGGATCGTGCGCTGGCCTCACGGCATGCAACGCTAGTTCCGATGGTGCTGGATCCAGCGGTCCTGCGCCGTCAGGACGGGCCTGTTCCCGGTCTGTTGCGGGCTTTGGCTGGGGCTCGGCGTCGGACTGCCGCTACTGGTGCCGTGGATGTGTTGCGGTCGACGCTGGCTGGGATGGCGGCGGGCGATCAGGTTGACTATCTGGCCGGGTTGGTGCGTGCTGAGGCGTCGGTTGTTCTTGGTGGCGCGGGTCGGGATCTGGTTCGGGTTGATCAGGCGTTCAATGATGCGGGCTTCGATTCGCTGACCTCGGTGGAGCTTCGCAATCGTCTAAGTGTTTTGGCTGGGATGCCGTTGCCGGCGACGTTGGTGTTCGACTATCCGACGCCGTTGGCGTTGGCTGATTATCTGCTGGGCGAGCTGGTTGGCGCCGTTCCGGTTGCTGTTGTTCCTGCCGTGAGGTCTGTGACGGATGAGCCGGTGGCGGTCGTGGGTGTGGGGTTGCGGCTGCCTGGTGGTGTGGATGGTCCGGCTGCTTTGTGGGGGTTGCTGTCCTCGGGTATGGACGTGGTGGGGGAGTTCCCGACCGATCGGGGTTGGGATCTGGAGGGTTTGTTCGATCCGGATCCTGATGCTGCCGGGAAGTCCTACGTTCGTGAGGGCGGTTTCCTCGCTGACGCGGCGGGGTTCGATGCGGGGTTCTTTGGGATTAGTCCGCGTGAGGCGTTGGCGATGGATCCGCAGCAGCGGTTGCTGTTGGAGACGTCGTGGGAGGCGTTGGAGCGTGCGGGGATCGACCCGTCCTCCCTGCGGGGTCAGCGCGTGGGTGTCTACGTCGGACTGATCGCCAACGACTATCTCTCTGCCGCTGGAACGGTGCCTGAGACCGAGGGGTACCGGGCGACGGGCGCGATCTCCAGTGTGGCGTCGGGACGTATCTCCTATGTGCTGGGTCTGGAAGGTCCGGCGGTGACCGTGGACACCGCATGTTCATCCTCGCTGGTGGCGTTGCATCTGGCGGCTCAGGCGTTGCGTGCGGGTGAGTGCTCGATGGCCTTGGCCGGCGGCGTGACCGTGATCGCGCATCCCGGGGTGTTCATCGAGTTCTCCCGGCTCCGCGGTGTCGCCCCCGACGGCCGGTGCAAAGCGTTCTCAGATGAGGCGGACGGTGTGGGCTGGGGCGAGGGCGCGGGGATGTTGGTCCTGGAGCGTCTGTCGGATGCGCGGCGGCTCGGGCATGAGGTCCTGGCTGTGGTCCGGGGCAGTGCGGTGAATCAGGAT
>NZ_JAMQQG010000101.1 GCF_023716925.1 Frankia sp. R82 | reverse complement strand
GGCCACCCACGCCCCGGGCACGCCCGCAAGCGAGCGGGCCACCAGTGCGGCACGGGTCATCCTCGGTTCGAGGGCCAGCAGCCCGGCGCCGTCCGGCCCGCCGGCGAGCAGACCCGCCAGCAGCGCCGCCTTGCCGCCGGGGCCGGCGCACAGGTCGACGGTCAGCCCGAGGTCGGCTCCCACCGTCGGGGTGGCGGCGAGGGCCAGCGCGACGAGCTGGCTGCCCTCGTCCTGCACCGCGGCCGCCCCACCCGCGACGGCGGGCAGTCGCCCCGGGTCACCACCATCCAGGCGAACCGCATACGGCGACCAGGGCCCGGGCTGCGCGTCGAGGCCGGCCTCGGCGCACTCGGCGAGCAGGTCGTCCCGACCGATCCGGCCGGGCCGGGCGACGAGGTGGGTGCTCGGACGCACGTCGTCGGCGACCAGCGCCGCCCGGGTCTGGTCGAAATCCCCGCCGAGCGCCTCGGCGACGGCCTCGACGATCCAGCGTGGATGGGTGCACACCACCGCGAGATGGCCGATCGGATCGGTGTCGAACGCCGGTGCGTCGAGCAGCTGGGCGAGGTCACCGCCGGTCTCGCTGACCCGGGCGGCGACCCGGCGCAGCACCGCGTTGGCGAACCGGACGGGACGTTCCCCGCTGGTCGCCCGGACCAGGTCCACCGTGGTGGCCACCGCGGCCCGCGCCGGCACCCGGGTGCGCAACAGCTGATAGGCACCCAGGCGCAGGGCGTCGCGGACCGGTGGGTCGATGCCGGCCACCGGTCGGCTCGTCGCCGTGTCGAGCATGCCGTCGAGGGTGCCCTGGGCGCGCAGCGCCCCGTAGGCCAGTTCGGTGACGAAACCACGGTCGCGCGCGGACAGCCCGCTGCCGGCCAGCATCGAGGGCAGCAACAGGTTCGCGTAGGCCCCGCGCTCGTCGACGGCGCGCAGCACCTCCCAGGCCATCCGCCGTGGCCGGTCCGGCGAACGGCTCGGCGGCGAGTTCGACGGACGGGCCGGTGGGCGACTCGGCGGCCGGCTCACGCGTTCCGCCCGCCGTCCACCGCTGCCACCGGCGCCACCGGCGCCGGACCTGATGGCGGCTTCGGCGCGGACTCCGGCTCCGGGGCCTCCGGAGCCGGAGTGACCAGAAGATCGTCCGTGCCCGGACGGGCACCGCGAGCCCAGTCGGCGGCGGCCATCGGCCCGCGTCCTTCCGGACGCACCTCGCCGAGCAGCACCGGGTCGGTGCCGGTGCCCACGGCGACGGCCCCGTCGGCGAGCACCGCCAGCGCGCCGGGGACGAGCCCGCGGGTCGCGGCGTCCGCGGGCAGCGGGCCCATCCGCACCGGACCGAGCTTGAGCCGCTTACCGCGGAACGTCGTCCAGGCTCCGGGAGCCGGCGTGGCGGCCCGAACCTGCCGATCGACGGCGAGGGCCGGCCGTTCCCAGGCGACACCGACCTCCGCGACGGTGAGCTTGGGAGCGAACGACACTCCCTCGCCGGGCTGCGGCACCGCCTGCACACTGCCGTCGGCCAGGCCGTCCAGCACGGTGACGAGCAGGCGCGCACCTGAATCCGCCAGGCGTTCCAGCAGGTCACCAGACGTGTCGGTCGGCCGGACCAGCTCGGTCACGACCCCGAAGACGGGGCCGGAGTCCATGCCCGCCTCGATCTGGAACACGGTCGCGCCGGTCAGGTCGTCGCCGGCCAGCAGGGTGCGCTGCACCGGAGCCGCCCCGCGAAACGCCGGCAGCAGCGAGAAGTGCAGGTTCACCCAGCCCAGGCGCGGGATCTCCAGTGCCGACGGCGGCAGCAGCGCGCCGTAGGCGACAACCGGGCAGCAGTCGGGCGCGAGCTCGGTGAGGGCGGCGAGGAACTCGGGGTCGCCGGGACGACGCGGGCTGAGCACCGGAATGCCGGCCTCGTCGGCCAGCAGGTGCACCGGCGGCGGGGTCACCTTGCGACCCCGGCCGGCCGGCCGGTCCGGCCGGGTGACCACCGCGACCACGTCATGCTGCGGGCTGTCGATCAGCGCCCGCAGACTGGGCAGAGCAACCGCCGGCGTGCCGGCGAAGACAAGACGCATACCCGAACACCGTTCAGCGTGATGATCCAGACGGACCGGCCGGGTCCCGCGGCCGGCGATCGCGGCCGGGAACCGGCGGCCGGGAACCGACCGACCCTACCGCGGCCACGCTCCGCCAGCGTGCACGACCGGGCGCACGCTGCCTCCCAGAACTGTCCTGGCGCGGTGGCAGCTCAGCCGATCACCAGCGGATCGAGGTGAATACGCAGGCCGCTGGTGCTGCGGCGGGCGCCCAGCACCCCACGGGCGGCGTGCAGCGCGGCGGCCAGGTCGGCGCCGCGCTCCCGGGGCACACGGATCAGCAGCCGGCACAGCTGCGGTTCGTCCGCGGCGCGGACGGTGCGCGGCGCGGGCAGCGGCACCGGGCCGAGCACGTCGGCGCGTTCGGGCAGGCGGACGACGTCGAGCAGCTCGGCGACGGCGGCGGCGGTGCCGTCCACCGCGGCGATCCGGCTGGCCGGCGGGAAGCCGAGCGCGGCGCGTTCGTCGGCCTCCCGGCCGGTGAAGGTCACCGGATCCCAGCGGATCAGGGCCTGCACGGCTGGCAGGCCCGCGTCGGCGGCAACGATCACCTGCCCACCCGCGGCGCCCGGACGGGCCAGGGCCGCCGCCGCCGCCCAGCGCCGCAGGGCCGTCTCGGCGGCGCGCAGGTCCGGACGCCCGAGCAGCGCCCAGCCGTCGAGCAGCACCACCGCGCCGTACCCACCGCCGTCCGCCACCGGCTCCGCGCCCGGGGTGGACACGACCAGCGCCGGTTCGGCGGGGACGGTGGCCAGCACGCCGTCGCGCCCGGACGTCCGCAGCAGCACTCCCGGAAACGCCCGACCAAGCTCCTCGGCGGTGCGTCGGTCGCCGGTCACCGACGCGCGCAGCCGGGTGTCGCCACAGGCGGGGCATTGCCACGCCGCCACCGGACGCCCACACCAGCCACACGCCGCGGGCCCGGCACCGGCCGGTCGCCCCAGCGGACCCTGGCAGTGCCCGCACCGGGCCGGACGTCGACATCCCGTGCAGGCCAGCGATGGCTGGTAGCCCCGCCGAGGCACCTGGACCAGCACCGGAGCGCCCGCGGCCAGCGCCTGGCGGGCGGTGCGCACCACCAGCGACGGCAGCCGGGCGGCCCGGGCCGCCGGGTCGCGGGCGATCTCGTGGTCGGAGCCGGTCGCCTCCACCCGGGGGGTGAGCTCCCGCAGCCGCGCTCGCGCGGCCACCAGTGGGCGGGCCCAGCCAGCCCGCAGCAGCGCCTCGGCCTCGACCGTCGGGCAGAATCCGCCGACGAGCAGTCCGGCCCGTTCCTGCCCGGCGCGCAGCACCGCGACATCGCGGGTGTGCGGGTAGGGGGCGAGCGGCTCGGCGTGCAGATCGTCGCCGTCATCCCAGACGACGAGCAGACCGAGCGGGGCGACCGGAGCGAACACGGCCGCCCGGGTACCGACCACCACCCGGGCCCGGCCCCGACGCGCGGCCAGGAACGCCCGGTAGCGGGCCGCCGGCCCGAGGTCGGCCCGTAGGGCAACCGTGACCTCCCGCCCGACCGCCTCGACCAGGGCCGTCTCCACCCGGTCCACATCACGGTGATCGGGAACGACCACGACCGCCCCCCGGCCGGACCGCATCACCGCCGCGACCGCCGTGGCGATCATCTCCGGCCATGCCGGCCCCGGCGGCGCCCACCACACCGCCCGCGGCCAGCGCCCGTCGGCCAGCGCCGCCAGCATGGCCGGCCCCGCCGGATACCGCGCCCACTCCCCCGGTGCGATCTCGACCGCGCCGCCCGCGCCCTGCGCCGCCTGCTCCGCTTGCGCCGCGACCGTGTCTTCGGCTGCCGCGTCCGGCGCCTCCGCGGCCACGCCCGGCTCGCCCGGCTCGCC
>NZ_JAMQQG010000100.1 GCF_023716925.1 Frankia sp. R82 | reverse complement strand
GCACCACGTCGCCGGTGCGCAGCCGGCCCAGGGCCGCCACCGTCTCGGCGCGGCGGCGGGCGCTGCCCTCCCGGGACAGGGCGGTCTCGCGGGCCTTGATGTCGCGGCGCAGCTGGTCGTAGGCGGCGGCGTCGCCGCGGTCGCACGACAGCGCGGTGCGCAGCTCGGCGACCATCTCCAGGTTTCGGGTGATGGTACGGGCGATGCCGACGACGTCGCGGTCGGCCTGGAACTGGGCGAACGAGCTTTCCAGCACCGCCCGGGCCCGGTCACGGCCGAGCCGGCCGACGAGGTTGACCGCCATGTTGTAGGACGGGCGAAACGACGAGCGCAGCGGATAGGTGCGGGTCGAGGCGAGCCCGGCGAGCGCGAGCGGGTCGAGCCCCGACTGCCACAGGACTACGGCGTGGCCCTCGATGTCGATGCCGCGGCGGCCCGCCCGGCCGGTGAGCTGGGTGTACTCACCGGCGGTGATGTCGACGCGGCTTTCACCGTTGAACTTCGTCAGCCGTTCGAGCACGACGGTGCGAGCCGGCATGTTGATGCCGAGCGCGAGGGTCTCGGTGGCGAACACGACCCGGACCAGGCCCGCGACGAACAGCTCCTCGACGATCTCCTTGAACGTCGGCAGCATGCCGGCATGGTGGGCGGCGATGCCGCGTTCGAGGCCTTCCAGCCAGGGCCAGAAGCCGAGCACGCCGCGGTCGGCGTCGGGGATGCCGGCGGTGCGTTCCCGCACGATTGTGCGGATCCGCTGCTGCTCGGCCGGGCCGACCAGGCGCATCCCGGTCCGCACGCAGGCCGTCACCGCGCTGTCGCACCCCACCCGGCTGAACACGAACACGATCGCCGGCAGCAGCCCGTCGCGGTCGAGACGTTCCACGATCTCGGGTCGCCCCGGTGCCCGCGAGGTGCGTCGCCGTGGCGGGCCCGCACCCGCCCGCCCCCGGCCGCCGTGGTAGCCGCCGGCGAGCGCACGGCTCTCGTCGCGGGCCAGCCGGACCAGGTCCGGGTTGACCACCCGTGCGCCGACCAGCGCCGCGCTCCCCTGCCCCGATCGGTTCCGGTTTCCCTGCCCCGCGCGACCCTGCTGGCCTGTTCTGCCGCCGCCGCGAGGATGCGGCAGCTCGCCCGTCGGGCCGGCCAGGGACACGCCGCCACCGGACCCGACCGCCTCGGCAAGATCATGCTCGGAGGTGGCAAGGTCGCGCTCGGACACGGCGCGGGCCAGTGCGGCGGCGGCGCCGTCGGGACGACCCAGGGCATCCTCGAGGAACAGGTCGTGCAGGGTCCGCTCGGCCAGCACGTGCTGCCACAACGGCACCGGGCGATGGTCGCTGACGACGACCCGGGTGTGCCCGCGCACGGTGACCAGCCATTCGCCGAACTCCTCGGCGTTGCTCACCGTCGCCGACAGCGACACCAGCCGGACATGCGCCGGCAGGTGGATGATGACCTCTTCCCACACCGCGCCGCGCTGCCGATCGGCCAGGTAGTGCACCTCGTCCATCACCACATAGCCGAGGTCGGCGAGGTCGCTGCCGTCGGCGGGGCCGGCGTAGAGCATGTTGCGCAGCACCTCGGTGGTCATCACCACGATCGGTGCTGAACCGTTGCGGACGGTGTCGCCGGTGAGCAGGCCGACGGCGTCGGCGCCGTAGCGGGCGGCGAGATCGGCGTACTTCTGGTTCGACAGCGCCTTGATCGGCGTCGTGTAGAAGCAACGAGTGCCGCTGCGCAGGGCGAGATGGGCGGCGAACTCACCGACGACCGTCTTGCCAGCCCCGGTGGGAGCGGCCACGAGCACGCCGTCACCGCCGGCCAGCGCCGTCAGCGCCTCACGTTGGAACGGGTCAAGCCCGAACGCGAGGCTGGCGGCGAATTCCACGAGAGCCTCGGGCGCCGGGGACACGTCACTCACCCTACGCCGACACGCCGGCAATCCGGCGTCCCACCTGGGGTGGTGCTCAGGTGATGTCGCCGGCGTCGCTGCCGAACGTGCCCGCGCCCATGTCTGCCGGGCCGACCGCGCCCCGACCGGCGCCGACCGGGGACGCACCACCGCCACCGGAGGCTCCGCCGCCCGCCAGCCCATCGCCGGAGGTGTCCGCCGACCGGCCCGAGTGGGAACGGCCAGCGGTGTCGTCCAGGTCGAGCGAGGACGTCTCGTCGTCGCCGAGGTCGGCGTAGGGCGAATCCGAGCCGTTGCGGGCCCTGCGCCGGTCGTTGAGCCAGCCGACGATCAGCGCCACCTCGTAGAGGAGCACCATCGGCAGGCCGAGGGCCAGCATGGTGAACGGGTCCTGGCTCGGGGTGACGACGGCGGCGAACACGAACACGAGGAAGATCTCCGCGCGCCGCCAGGACCGCAGCCGGGCGGTCGGGACCACCCCGGCGAGGTTGAGCATCAGGACCAGCAGCGGTACCTCGAACGACAACCCGAAGATCAGCAGCATGGCCTGTACGTAGCTCAGGTACCGGTTCCCGTCCAGGACGCTGACCAGGCCGTTGCCGCCGAACCCGAGCAGCAGGCTCAGCCCGGTGGGCAGCGTCAGGTAGGCGAAGATCGCGCCGGTGGCGAACAGCACCAGGGAGACGGCGACGAACGTCAGCGACCAGCGCCGCTCGTGGCGGTGCAGCCCCGGGGTGATGAACGACCACAGCTGATAGAGCCACACCGGCGACGACACCACGGCGGCCGCGATCGCGGAGATCTTGAGCCGGATGGTGAAGGCGTCGAGGATCCCGAAGAAGTACAGGGTGCAGTTGGTCGAGGCCTGCCCGTCCGGACTGAAGCGTTTGCTCGCCGGCAGGTGACAGTACGGCGCCTTGAGCCAGTTGAAGATGTGTGGCTCGACGATGAAGCAGACCACGAACGCGATGCCGAACCCGACCAGGGCGATCGCGACCCGGTTACGCAGCTCACGCAGGTGTTCGGTGAGCGGCATCCGGCTTTCCTCGACCGTTCGGGTCCGCCGGTGGTTCGCCGCGGCGAGGAGCCTGCGCGGCGTGGGGATGCCTGGCACGGCGGCGTCTCCTGGTCGAGGCAGTCGAGGGAAGCGTGGTAGCCCGAACCGACCCAGGCCGGGCCGGCGGGAGTGGACGCCGACGGGCGGGACCCGGCCGACGTGGCTGCTCAGTGTTTGTCGGCCACCGGGGCAACGCCGTTGGCCGCGGAGCTCACGCCCGGCTGCACGACGATCTCGGCCGGAGCCTCGATCTGCCGCGGCGCGGGGGCGGCGGCCGGCGTGGGAGCCGGGGACGACTCGTCGTCACGCAGACCCTTCGTCTCGGCCTTGAAGATCCGCAGTGAACGGCCGAACGACCGGGCGGCGTCGGGCAGCTTCTTCGATCCGAACAGCACCAGAACGACGAGCGCGATGATGATGATCTCAGTAGTGCCCAGGTTCGGCATGGTCGGTATCCTCCGGTGAGCGGTACCGGCCCGTTTCGTCGACCGGTGCGATCGATGCTACGTGCGTCAGCCTAGGAGGCAAGGGGCGGCGTTCGGGTGGCCCGCAGATGACGGCTGAGCAACGATGCGTCCTGACCGGCCAAGTCTAGCCGCATCCGGACGGACCGCTCATCCTTGCGCACCCGTTACCACCCCCGCGCGACGACGGGAGGGCACAAACTGCGGGTGGTGACCTTTCCATCACTACCGGCCCCGGCCCGGTCAGGCTGTGCGGTCCGCGAGGCGGGACGTGACCTCGGCGTGGTCCAGGCGGTCGGACAGGGCGGCCGTGTCGGCAGCCAGCCCGGACACCCGGCTCGACAGCTCCCCCAGCGCCCGACGCGCGGCGCGGACCTTCTGCCACACCCGCCACCCGCTCAGGGCGAGCAGCAGCAGGCCGCCGAGAACCAGCACCAGGTAGACGAGTGCCCACAGCATGCCGGTCACCTTACCGGCCGTCGGCGGGCGCGGCCGGATCGGCCGGCGCGCCCGGATCGGCGGGCTCCCCCGCACCGGTAACACCCGCGGTCGGCCCGGCGG
>NZ_JAMQQG010000099.1 GCF_023716925.1 Frankia sp. R82 | reverse complement strand
GGGCGGGTGGGCCCGGGGCCGGGCCGCGGGGCCGCGGGCCGTTCAGCTTCGTGACGCGTCCGGCGGGCGCCGCCCGAACGGGCCGTGGCGAGAGCCCGGTCTCCTTTGACCACCGAGTGGTGTTCCTGCCCCGTTCCCGCCTGGTGCGCACCACCCGAACGGAGCAGAGGACTGCCGGGCCCGAAGCGATACCTCGGCGGCCGGATCCACCCGGGCCGCAGAGCTCTTCCGGGCCGCAGAGCTCTTGCGGGCCACGGAACTCCTCCCGCCCGGCGGTGGGGGAACAGGACCGACCGTGGAACGGGCCGCCGACCGCGGTGCTGCTCGAACCCTTGCTCGTGCCTCCCCGGCTCGGTGGCGCCGAGCGCCGCAGCGGCACGCCGCGGTCGAACCGCCGGCTCATCGTCACCGTTGCGCTGGCCGCCCTGGGCGCGGCGGTGCTCGCGGCGCTGATCGTGCTGCTCGCACAGCTACGCCCCCACCCCGGCGCCGATCAGGCGGCAGTCACGACATCTGGTCCCGAGCCGACCGCACCAGGCCAGCGCCCCGACAGCGCCAGTACCGGCAGCGCGGCGCAGAGCAGATCATCCGGCGCCGGGATCCCCACCCGCGCGGACGGCCGCACCGACACCACGCGCACCCGTCGCCAGGGCGCGCCCACCCCGACACACCCCGACCCGACCATGCCCATCGCGTCGGTTGGCCCCGCCCTCGGCGACCGTCCGCAGGCAGCGTCCACCAGCCCCCTGACGTCCACCAGCCCCCTGACGTCCGACAGCCAGACCCCGTCGGACGACGGCACCCGGCCAGCCGGTGGGACCATCTCGGTGGGTGGCCATGCTCCCGGCACCGGGCGCACCGCAGGCACCGCCCCCGCCCCCGGTCGCATCACGGGCACCGAGTCCACCCACAGCGGTAGCTCTCCCACGGGCGGTGGTTCCACCGTCGCCGCACCGGGCGCCGACCAGCCGAGCCTGACCGGTACGTCACCCGACCCGACGGTCACGCCCGGATGACATTGTGTCACCTCGAGCGCGTGGCTTTGCGGTGTGAATCCTGACATATCCGGGTTCGCGGCGCCTCGGGCACCTGATGTCGAGCCATCGCATTCCGGGCCTGTCGGACCCGTCCACGCCAGCTCCGACAGGCCCGAAGGCGCCCGTGATGTGTCGGCTTTACCGGCTGTCGATGTGACTGCGGAACACGTTTCTGCGCGGTCGGCCAGGCATTCGTTTCGTGCCTGGCGGGAGGTGGTGAACGTACTGGCCTGAGTGCGGCACGAGGCTGCGACCGTCAGTGTCCCGACTACCCGCGGGTGCGGGTGTGCGGGAGGGCGTGCGTTCCAGGACTTCGCAACACGTCCAAGGGTGATGGGTGCCGAGCGCGTAGGCGGGATGGGGGATGTGAGAGGGCGACCGGTGCAGTCGCGGCAGCGCGGACGGGTGGGATGGGGATGCCGGTCCGTGCGGTCCATCCGGACGTGTCACGAGAACCGGACGGGAACAGCACCGGGAAACGCCGGAACCGGCACAATTTGTTAGCATGCCGCTACCCAGGGGGGGAGGCTGGCGGTGGGAGGGGAGCTCGCTTGGACGACCTGGATCGCGCCCTGTTGCGCCTGTTGCAGGAGAATGGTCGAAGAACAAACCGGGATCTTGCCCTCGCGACCCGGGTGGTCCCGTCCACGTCACTGCAACGCGTGCGTTCACTGATCGAACGCGGCATCATCAGCGGGTTTCGCGCCGAGCTTGACCTGGCCGCCATCGGCCGGCCGGTGCAGGCGCTTGTCTCGGTGCGGGTCCGGCCGTCATCCCGCGCGGTGATGGAGGATTTCCGAACCTGGGCCGCTGGTCTGCGGGAAACGGTCAGTGTGTTTTCCATGGCGGGCGACGCCGATTTCCTGCTGCATGTCGCCGTGCCCGATGTGGACGGGCTGTACGGGCTCGTCGTCGATCGGATCACCGAACGATCCGAGGTGAGTGACGTACAGACAAGCCTGGTGTTCGACCATCGGCGTGCGCCTTCCCTCGAACCGGTGCATCCGGCCGAATAATCGGCGGTGATCCGGTCGATGGGCTGGTCCGCGGGGTGGCTGGTCGACCGGGATCATCCGGGCCGGCGGGGGCGCACTACGCTGCTGTCGTGACCATGCGGACGCGGACCGGTTTCGATGCCGACCTGCTGCTCGCGGCCGCCACCGCCACCGCCACCGCGCACGGCGGAGGCGGTGGCGGACCCCGGCGGGACCTGGCCCGTGCCTACCGCGAGCTGTCAGCCCGCTACCGCGGGGGAGGCGACACCCCGGATGACGCGGTGCTGACCGACCAGCATGTCCGGGCGTACCTGGCAGCCCGGCTGCCAGCGACGCTCGCGGTCAGCCGGACGGTGCTGGCCGAGCTCGCCGCCCGCCGGCCGCACTGGCAGCCACAGCACCTGCTCGACCTGGGCGCCGGCCCCGGACCGGCGACCTGGGCGGCACTGGAGCTGTTCCTCGAGATCACCCACGTCGACCTGGTCGAACGCTCGGCTCGGATGATCGACACAGGCAGGCGACTGGCGGACCTCGGTGCGCCGGCCTCGCTGCGCACCCACGCCCGCTGGCACCACACCACGGCGCAGGCCCCGCCATCCGGGGTCACCGCCGAACTCGCCATCGCGTCCTACCTGCTCGGCGAACTACCGCCCGCCGCACGCGGCCCGGCCGTCGCCGCCTGGTGGCAGGCCACCAGCGGCGAGCTGGTCCTCATCGACACCGGAACCCCGGACGGCTACGCCCGTATCCTCGCCGCCCGCACGGCCCTGCTCGCCGACGGCGCGACAATCACCGCGCCGTGCCCGTCCGACGGACCCTGCCCGCTCCCGGGCAACGACTGGTGCCACTTCGCCCGCCGGGTCGACCGCAGCGCGGTGCACCGGGCCCTCAAGGACGCCGACCGCGGCCACGAGGACGAGAAGTTCGCCTACCTGATCGCCTCCCGCGGTGAGCCGGCGCACGCCGCCGCCCGGGTACTGCGTGCCCCACGGGCCCATTCCGGGCACCTTCGACTGGCCCTGTGCGCTCCGGACGGCCGGCAGGAGACCGTCGTCGCCCGCAGCCGGCGCGACGCCTATTCCTGGGCCCGCCGCGCCCGGTGGGGCGACGCCGCGCCCCCGTTCGTCGCCGTGCCGCCATCGGCTGCCGGTACCCCGCCGGTCACCGCCACCGCGTCCGGTGTCGGCATTTCGTCGGCTGCCGATCCGACGGACGGCAGCTAGCTCGCGCCTGGCCCGATCGGACTAGCGCAGCTCACGGCCGTCCGCTGTCCGTGGCATCGACTGACTCGGACACGGGTCCGAGCGGGCGGCACCTTCAGGGGACACCCGTGTACAGGTCAGCGTTATCCCCCCATTACTCTGTGGGCACATTCCAGGCAGGACCGCCCGGACGGGAGCAACCCGCACCGGACGTGCCGGGGAGACGGGGGAGATGCGCGCATCCGCACTCGCGCGTGTGGCGGCACCGCCGACACCGGCACCGCCACGACGATCAGGGCAGGTGCCGGGGCAGGCGGCGGCTCGGCAGTGGGGCCCCGCGGTCGCCCGGCTGTGGCCGTGGTCGGGAGCGGCGGGACTGGTCACCCTGCTGTGCGCGGCCTCGTTCACCGTGAGTCTTGTGCTGCAGTGCACGCTGCTGCGGTACGGCTCCGGTGACGCCGACGAGGCCGCCTACGTCCTGCAGGCCCGGATGCTCACCCACGGGCAGCTCACCCTGGACGCCTCGACCCTGGAGCCGTTCTTCCGCCCGTGGCTCACCGGGGAACGCGACGGGCGTCTGTTCACCAAGTACCTGCCGGGCTGGCCGGCGCTGCTGGCAGCGTCCCAGGTGCTGTTCGGGACGATGATCGTCGCACCGGCCGCGGTGGCCGCCGGCTGGGTCGCCGGCACCTACCTGCTGGCCCGGGAGCTGCTCGACGACGCGGCCGGCGCCGTGCTGGCCGCCGCGGTCCTGGCGGCGAGCCCCCTGGTCCTGCTGCACACGGCGCTGCCGCTGGCC
>NZ_JAMQQG010000216.1 GCF_023716925.1 Frankia sp. R82 | reverse complement strand
GGCCGCGGCGGCGGCGACCTGGGCGCGCAGCCGGCGGGAGTCCGGTCGGCGCTCGGGCTTCTTGCGCAGCGCCGCCGCAACCACGCCCCGCAACGGGGCGGGCAGACCGCCGAGCTCCGGCTCGCTGTAGACGGTCCGGTAGAGCAACTCGTCGAGCTGACCGGTTCCGAACGGCGGCCGGCCGGTGGCCGCGAACGCGACCGTCAGTCCCCAGGAGAACACGTCGGCGGCCGGACGGGCCCGCCGGGTGGTGGTCAGCAGCTCGGGCGCGAGATATCCGATGCTGCCCAGCACGACGCCGGAACCCGTCATCGTGCCGGGCGGGCCGGCCACGATCCCGAAGTCAATGATCTTCGGGCCGTCGGGGGCGAGCATCACGTTGCCGGGCTTGAGATCGCGGTGCACGACACCGGCGCTGTGGATGGCGGCGAGGGCCTCCGCGAGCCCGCCGGCGAGCCGCCACAACGCATCACCGGACAGTGGGCCGTCCGAGGTGACCGACGCGAACAGCGTCGGCCCTTCGACGTACTCGGTGGCCAGCCACGGCACATCACCGTCCACATCGGCGGCCAGCAGCCGGGCGACCTGGGGACTGTCGATGTGCGCGACCGCGCCCGCCTCGCGGTGGAAGCGGTGGCGGGAGCTCTCGTCGGTCGCGTACTCCTCCCGCATCACCTTGACCGCGGCGCGGACGCCGGCAGCGTCCACCCCGAGATACACGATGCCCATTCCGCCGGAGCCGATCCGTCCGACCAGCCGGTATGGACCTACTGCGGATGGATCGTCCGCCTGCAAGGACTTCCAGGACACGTCACGTCCCCCTCGGATGCTCCCCTCGCGCACGGCGACCACCACAGGTGCCGCCGTGCCGGGTACCGAGCGACGGCGACTCCCGACGGCCGCGCGGTCGCCTGGCCGCGCGAGACCGCTGGGTCTTGCGACGCCCTACGACCGCGCGAAACCACTCGGCCACGAGGATGGGATCGCCGGCGCGCCCGGTCGCGGCTGTGCCGCCACCCGACGAGTTCGTTTGTACCCGGACAATCCCGATATGGCGCGGGTGTCCACGCGCGGGGTAGCTACCACGACCGGGCGAATCCGATCGGATTGGGGGGTGACGTTAACGAGCGACCAGGCCCCTGACGTCCGTGGTTGCAGTGCCTATTCCGGTCGGGGTGCCGAAGGGCCGGCGTCCCGCGGCCGGGTGGTAGCGCAGTTCGGTCTCCTCATATCGGTGGGTCCCTTGGTGCCACCGCAGAATCCCGGCCAGCCAGTGCTCCAGCTCGACCACGTAGCCGTGCAGCGCCTGTCGGGCGTCGTCATCCAGCTCCAGCTGGTCGTACAGCGCCGGTAGCTCCTCGGCGGCGATGTGCTGGAACTGGTGGATCCGGGCGTTCATCAGGTCGCCGACGACGGCGACGGCACGTTCCCGGCCGCAGCCGAGAAAGTTCTCGACGACCAGCACGCAGTTGTGGACCTCGCCCTCGAACTGGATCTCCTTCTGGTAGGAGAAGACGTCGTTGAGCAGGCAGGCGTAGTCGGCGGCGGCGTTTTCCAGCGACCGCATCGGCCGGGCCCGGAAGACCTCGTCCGGCACGGCGGAGGCCCGGGCGATCCGGCACAGGGACATCGTCAGATCCGATCCGAAGGTCGCCCGGCGCATTTCGACGTAGTCGACCGGGTCGGGGATGCGGTTGGTGACCTGGTTGCCGAGTTCCCACAGCCAGCTGTCAATCATCACCTCGACCGCGCGGCGAAACGCCGCCCGCGCGCTCGGTTCCATCGGGCCGGCGGTACGCGCCCACAGGTCGGCGAGGCCACGCTCCAGGGCATCCGCCGGGACGCCGGCGGGCGGCCCGGCCAGTGGCATGAACAGCCGCAGCCGCTCGTTGCACAACCGTGCCCCGGCCAGGTCCCCGGTGCGTCCAAAACGCACCGGGTAGAGGTCGTCGCCGTAGGTTCCCCAGGTCAGCCAGCCGGTGGTGAGGTCCAGCTCGGCTGCGGAGGCATCCGGGTGGATGCCGGCCGAACACAGGGCGAAGTCGAAGGCGATCAGCTTGTGCTCGTCCCAGATGCCGGGGACCGGCTCGAGCATGCCGATCGCGCGCGCCCAGCGCACGATCTCCCGTCGGGCGGTGCCCAGGTGCGGGCTCTGCCCGGTGCCGAACGGCATGGCGAACTCCGGCAGTCGGGTCGGGCCGACCACCCGGAACGGGACGTTCGCATGGCGGCGTACCCGCTGCGGCGCCGTGGCCAGCAGGGACGGCAGGATCTGCGTCGCCGACATGCCAAGGCTCGGCACTCCCGGCACTCCCGGCACTCCCGGCACTCCCGGCACTCCCGGCACTCCCGGCACTCCGGGGACTCCCGGGGGCAGCCCATCCAGGTTGGCCTCCTGGTTCATATAGCGGCTCGACCGCAGGTGCCATTCGTGGCCGCCGGACTGCCAGTCCTGCAGTCCCTTGACGTAGGCGAGGGTCGCGAGCCGGCCCGCGGGGTCGATGCCATGGTCGTCGAGGACAGCCGGAACCTCGGTGAGGGCGGTGTGTTCGAACTGGTGCAGCCGCGAGGTGAGCAGGTCGTTGACGGTATCGGCGGCGGTCTGCGTGTCGAGGTCGAGGAAGCGTTCGACCACGAGCACGCCGTTGGACAGCTCGCCCTCCTCGGTCACCTCACGCTCGTAGGAGAACAGGTCGTTTCGCAGGTGGACGGCGTCGGCGAAGGTGTCCCGCAGGACCTGCAACGGCCGGGTCGCGGCGACGGCGGCGGGAACCTCGGCGTCCGCCGCGTGTTCGACGAGGTTCGCCGACCAGGGCGCCCCGCCGACCTTGCGGCGCATCTCGATGTACTCGATCGGGTTCGACAGGCGGTCCGCGTTGATATTGGCGAGTTCCCACAGCGACTCGTCGAGCAGCGCGCGCGTGCTTTCCACGAAACGTGCCCGCCAGTCGGCGGAGCGGGCCGGTACCGTGCGCGTCCACAGGTCGGCGAGGCCGCGCTCGACCGGATTCGTCGGCTCCGCTGTGATCGGGCCGTCAACGGGCATGAACGCCGGCAGCCGGTCGAGGTAGGCACGGGCACCGGCCATGTCGTGTGTGCGCTTGAACAGCTCGAGGAAATGGTCGTCGAAGAAGAACACCCATACGTACCAGTCGGTGATGAGGTTCAGTCGTTCGGCGGTGGCATCGGGATGGGTGTAGGCGCACAGCAGGGCGTAGTCGTGGGCGTCCAGATCCTGCTCGGTCCAGATCGCGACTTCACCCTCGGGCGGGTCGATCATCTCCATGGCCCGGGCCCATGCCCTGCTGTGTTCCCGGGCAATGTCCAGGTGCGGACTCAGCCGCGCCGGATAGGGCACATAGAATTCGGGGAGGGTAAACGGCTGCATGGCTCTCCGGGAAAACCCTTCTGTGCCGTCGGGAAAAGGCCGGGCAGGGGCCGCCGCCGTGGGTGGTTTCGCGCCGCCCACGGCGGCGGCCCCGGTGGCTGTGGTCAGCGCCCGACTTCGACGCCTTCCAGGATTCCGAGTGCGTCCGGCACGAGGACCGCAGCGGAGTAGTAGGTAGTCACGAGATACGAAATGATCGCCTTGTCGCTGATACCCGCGAAACGCACCGAGAGGCCCGGCTCGTACTCGTCGACAAGGCCGGTGTGGTGCAGGCCGATGACGCCCTGGTTCTCCTCGCCGGTGCGTACCGCAATGATGGAACTGGTCCCCGTGGCGGAGATCGGAATCTTGCTCAGCGGCAGGATCGGAACGCCGCGCCAGGCCGGCACGTGCTGGTCGTGCAGCAGCACGGTGGCCGGATAGATGCCCCGGGCGGTGGCCTGCCGGCCAAAGGCGGCAATCGTGCGCGGGTGGGCGAACAGGAAATGCGTGCTGCGCCGGCGGCTGAGCAGCTCGTCGAGGTCGTCCGGGGTCGGCGGGCCGGAGCGGGTGGGGATGCGCTGGCTCAGGTCGGCGTTGTGCAGCAGGCCGAAGTCGCGGTTGTTGACCAGCTCGTGCTCCTGGCGCTCGCGCAGCGACTCGACGGTGAGCCGCAGCTGCTGCTCGAGCTGGTTCTGCGGCTCGTTGTACAGGTCGGCGACCCGGGAGTGGATGCGCAGCACGGTCTGAGCCACGCTGAGCTCATACTCGCGCGGGGCAAGCTCGTAGTCGACGAACGTGCTGGGCAGGTCCGGCTCGCCGACGTGCCCGGACGAGATCGCGACCTCCGCCTCGCCCTGCTTGTTGGTCGCGGGCGCCGGGCGGGAGCGGTAGTCCGCCAGATGCTCACCAAGCTCGGCGTCGCGCTCGACGACCTCGGCGAACTGCTCGCGGGTAAGCACCAGCACGGTGGCCGCGGTCAGCGCGCGGGCGGTGAACTCCCAGCTCAGATCGGATTCGACGAGCACCGACTCGCCGAAGAAACCGCCGTCGACGGTGACGCCGAGGGAGCGCTCGTCGTCGTACTCGCCGGGGCTGAGCCGCTCGACCTTGCCGTGGGCGATCAGGTAGACCGCGTCGGCGGGCGTGCCGGCCTCGACGATGACGTCACCCGGCGCGTACTCCCGCTGGGTGAAACGGTCGGCGAGAGCGCTCAGCGCGTCTCCACCGTAGCCCCGCAGCGGGGGCAGTTCGGCGAGCTCGCCGGGAATCACCCGAACCTCGGAGCCGGTCGAGGTGAACGTGACGATGCCATCGCCCAGCACGTAGGCCAGCCGCCGGTTGACCCGGTAGACACCACCGGCGGTCTGGACCCAGGGCAGCACCCGCAGCAGCCACCGGGAGGTGATCTCCTGCGACTGCGGGACGGACTTGGTGGTCGTCGCAAGATTGCGCGCGGCCGCCGTACTCAGGCTCAGCCGAGCTTCCTCGCCTGCCGCGGAGTCGGTCGAAACGGGCTCGGTCATGTCGGGCTCCACCTCTCTGTGGTGATGCAGAATCTGTAGCGATGCAGGGTTGGCCGTGGTAATGCAGGGCTCGCCGCGGTGGTGTAAGAGCGGTGGCACCTGGCGACGACCCCGGCCGAAAACCCAGGACTGGGCATGGTGGATCGACTACGGACGCCGGAGCATGCGGATTTCCGCACCAGGCTGCGCCGCAGCGAAAATTCTTCGAGGAATGACGCCGGCTGCCGCGGCTTCGGTCAAGCCCGTGGCAGCAGTTTTCGGTGTGACCGGAGTGGATCAGCCCAGCAGAATCGGACCCGAGAAAGATCCTTCTTGCTGGGGCTCCGTACACCGCGTCGTCGATCTTTCCATACCGCTAGAACCCCCGTGGTGTCACGCGGCTGGCACGTTGTGCCGCACTCATGATCCGGAAAGAAGTGCTCCTCGGCGTGCACCGGAAGCCTCCCCCATGACCGGCGCGGGCGGCAAGCGCTTTGGCGAACCAATCGAGGACTGGTCACCGCATGGTCCGCCATGGCGTGCGCCGAGATCCTCGAGGTTACCGTCGGTTAGCATCGGGGTCGGCGCGGAAAAGCTTCGCGCGGATTCTGGTGGCGTTTTCCCGGGTGGCGGGTGGCCAACGTCGGGATTCTCTTCGCGTCTTTTCGGGCAGGTGAGGTAATTATGGTGCTGTCCGCTTCGCTCGGATGCTGTGGGGACAGCGGGCAGGGTCGCGGCGAGAGGTATTCGGGGTCGGCATCCGGGCAGGCATCCAGCCCGGCGGGGGCGAGTATCGGCCATCGAGGCGTCTGCTTGGCGCACCACGGACGGTATGCGGCGGGAGCGTTGCCGGAACTATGCCCGACGGTCCGGCCCGGGCAGGCCGCCGGTGCGAGCGACGGGGTGGCGAACGTCGTTGCCGCCGGTCGGTCGAACCAGCCTGTCACCTGCTGGGACCTGCGAGTGGGCTGGTGGGACAGCCTGGCCGTCAGTGGGCTGGCCGGCGGGCGGGTGGCTGAGCCGGGAGACTGGCCAGCCGACCCGCCGCGCAGCCTGGAGCACCGGCCACTGCGGGGACACACCATTTCAACCGGGACCAAATACTCTCCCAGTCAAGGACCTTGGAGAGTTGCCAATACAGATCCCGACGGGTTGGTGGCATCGGGGCGAATGTTCGCGGCCGGTCCCGGCCAGGTCGGACGCGGGGGGTCCGGGTGCCGGTACAAGTGCCCCGGGGGATCCTGGTCGGGCCGTGCCTCGCGATCCGATGCATCCGGACCGGCCCCGCTGCCGGCCCGAGGCGGCACGGTAGACCACGAGTGATCCTAACGCGACGCGGTGCATATTGAATGCGGCCCGTGCTCGGCCACTGTGCGTTGAACACGTCACCTTGAGTAAAGGTTGGCACGCTGGTTCTGGCTAGTTCTGATCAGAAAAAATGCCGTCGGCGCTAGTTCTTTAGTGCTAGTACCGACGAGGATGTCCGGACCCTGCTGGCACAGATGGGTCAACGTCCGTCCCTGGCAGCGGGTCAGTGGCCAGAACGGGCAGTGATGGCCAGGGGATGGGTGGCCCGGGCGAAGGCTGCCATCTGGTCGACGGACCAGGGGCTCAGCGCCCACGGGGCCCGTTCGGCGGTCACGCGGTAGTCGGCCCACTCGACCCACCGCCACTCGACCACCTCGCCGGGATCCGGGTCCGGGTCGCCCAGCGCCCGCGCCACGTAGACCGGGCAGAACTCGTTCTCGACCAGCCCGTCCGCGGCAGTTGCCCGGTAGGCGAAGTCCGGGAGTGCGCACCGCAGGTCGGTCACGGCCAGACGCAGCTCCTGCGCGACCCGCCGCTCGACGGCCGTCTCCATCCGCTCGCCGGGTCGGGGGTGACCGCAGCAGCTGTTGGTCCACACGCCCGGCCACGTCCGCTTCTCCAACGCCCGACGGGTGACGAGCAGCCGCCCGTCGCCATCGAAGATGTACGAGGAAAAGGCCAGATGCAGGGGCGTGTCATGGTCATGTACGGAGAGCCGCGGCGCCGTCCCGCAGGGCTGGCGGTCGGCGTCGAGCAGCACCACCTGATCGTCGATGTCCACGAGGGGAACCGATGCTTGCGGACTCACGCGTCTTGCCTCGCCTTCCCGAAACAGCTTGCAGGGGATCTGCCCATCCTCCCGCTGCCCCCGGCCGTCCGCGCCCGGGGCCCGGGCAGCTCTGCTCACATCCTGCGTCGAACCTCGCCACCGGTGTCCCACCGGCCTGCAGGTTTGCCCCTGCGGGGTAGCTCCATGGCGGGCAGGGCCCGCCGCGGCCCTCCGAAACCGGGCCGGGCCGGCCTGGGCCTGGCCCGGCAGCGGCGACGGACGGTGGTGTGGACGCATGGTGTGTGCGGGAGGCGCACGAGGTCATCGGACACAAGGTCATCGGATCGGTGTGCCGCGACGTGGTGCTGGTCGGGAGTGCTGATCAGGCGGTCAGCTGGCCACAACGGTCGCGTATCCGAGCGAGCAGCTCCCAGTCCTCGCTGGACAGGACGGACAGCGCCGCCGGGAAGAGGCCTTCCTGTTCCTTCACGATGTGCCGGCGCAGTAGCGTCAGCGTTTCGATGACCCGCGCGGGCCAGGCGGGATCGGTGCCGGCAGTGCCATCGGTCGCGCCGGCAAGAACGGCCTCGATCCGGCGGTGCTCGCCGCACAGAATAGCAATCTTCTCCGGAAACTCGACGGCCATGGGCGGGAAAAGACCGCGTTCCTGGACCTCGGTGTGCGGCCCGAGAACCTGCGTGATCGCGCTGCAGCACTCGACCAGTGCCTCGATATCGCCGCACCTATAGGCCGTGCGGGCGAGCGCGGAAAGCTCGACGAGCTCGTCGTGTTCCCGGATCAGTTCCTCGATGGCCGGGGTGGCCAGGCACCAGCAGTAGTCAGACACAGTAGGGCCGTCCTCGGATCGGGGGGAGACCGGCGTGGATCGCCGACCGCGGTTACGCCAGGTGCGCCGTCGCCCAGCTGGGAAATTCCGGTCCGGCCAGCAACGGAGACCGACAACGGGTCCCATGACCTGCACGGTTACCCGGACAGTGGAGCCCGCCCCGCCGTGGTCGGACGCCGGGGTACGCGGGTGCGGCGGGGAGCCGGGCCGGCCGGTTGGGGCCGGCCGGGTGCCGGGAGCGTCGGCGGGCGTGGGTCGCTCGCCGGACGTGGTCGGGCGGTCGCGGCTCCGCCTCCGGGACAATCGCCAACGCCGCCATGTCACTCCTGCTCCGCCCGGCGGCGCGTAGGGCCGCGCCACCTCATCCATCATGCGGCGGTGCACGCGGAACCTATATGGACCTTGGTCCTGTTGGCTGCCGTCCAAACGGCTGTGATGCGGCGGACCTCAATCCTCAGCCCTTCCCTGCCGGTCATCCTGCCGGGCTGCGACGGAAAAGCATCCAGAGCGGTCGCACCAGTCCGTCCTGTTGCCTTCTTTTGTTGTTCGAATTTCTGTCGGGCGGCTGATGCTGGAATGTGGTGCCGGCCGCTCCGTCCCCAGATCGTGGGTGTCTCTTTCCGGGCCGGGTATGCATGCGGGTCGGAGCGGGCCGGGCCGGTATGCCGGCGCCGGGCACGGCCAGCCCCCGGCCATGCCCGGCGCCCCGATGCGCAGCGGCGGGCCTATGCTCCAACCTGCGGGTTCGGGTGCACCGGCCCGAGTGGGGGAGGCCGATGTCGACGCCACCAGAACCGCTGCTTGCTGACACGCAACGGCAGTTGCTGCGGCGCGTGGCAGTCGAGCAGGCGGGTGCTCGCGCCCCGTCGCTGGTCGCGGCTGTGGCCCGGGACGGCCAGCCCATCTGGGCGGCGGGCCGGGGACGCATGGTGGGCCCGGCCGCAGGAGCGGCCGATGGTGGGCATGCGGCCCATGCTGAGGGTGCGGTGCAGGGCGAACGGGTCGGGCCGGGGCCTGGCACCCAGTATCGGATCGGGTCGATCACCAAGACGTTCACGGCGGTGCTTGTGCTGCGGCTGCGGGACGAGGGGCGGTTGTCCCTGAACGATCCGCTCGATCAACATCTGCCGGGCACCGCGGTGGGCGACCGCACGATCGCCGAGCTGCTGGCGCATCGCGGCGGGATCGCCGCCGAGACACCGCCGCCCTGGTGGGAGCGGGTTGCGGGGAGCGAGCATCCCACGGTTGCCCATGCGGTCGGGCCGAGCCCACAGCGGTTTCGTCCCGGCCGGCGCCATCACTACTCCAACGTCGGGTTCGCCGTCCTCGGCGAACTGGTCGCCCGGCTGCGTGGGATGAGCTGGGAGCAGGCGTTGGCGCGGGAGCTGCTGGCACCCCTCGGGCTGACCCGGACCACTGTGGCGCCGGTCCCTGCGCATGCGCAGGGGTACGCCGTCCATCCGCATGCCGACGTGCTGCTGCCCGAGCCGGCGCATGACGCCGGGGTGATGGCACCAGCCGGCCAACTGTGGTCGACCACGACCGATCTGGTCCGTTGGGCGGGTGTCCTCGGTGGTCACACCGACGCCGTCCTGTCCCTGGACACCCTGGCCGAGATGCGGGAGCCGGCGGCCGTCGAGGGAGACAGCGGCGAGTGGCAGCTCGGCGCAGGCCTGGGCGTGCAGCTCATCCGTCGGCCCGGCGGCGTGGCCGGGCCAGGCGGTGCGCCAGGCCTGGGCCGGACGGGCGGTGTGGGCTGGACGGGCGGTGTGGGCTGGACCGGCGGGAGTGCGGTGTTCGTGGGGCATGGGGGCTCGATGCCGGGGTTTGTCGCCGCGCTGTGGAGTCGTCCCGTCGGCACGGCCGCCGTGGCCATGGCGAACGCGACGAGCGGGGTTGCGGTGGGGGAGCTCGCGCTCGACCTCGTCGAGTTGGTCGACACCGTGCAACCGGCGCTGCCGGCCGAATGGGTGCCTGCCCCGTTGGCCGCCGGCGTCCCGTTGGACATCACTGGTGTCTGGTACTGGGGTCCGGCACCTTATCTGGTGAACGTGCATGGTGACGGTGGGTTGTCTCTGGTTCCGCAGGGTCGGTACGGGCGGGCTTCGCGGCTGCGGCCGGGCCCTGCGGAAGGCACCTGGACGGGCCTCGACGGCTATTTTGCCGGGGAGACCCTCGTCCCCCGCCGCGACGCTACCGGCCGGCTGGCGAACCTGGAGGTCGCGTCGTTCGTGTTCACCCGTGAGCCCTACGCGCCGGCCGACCGGATACCGGGTGGCGTCGATCCGCACGGCTGGCAGTAGCGGCGCCGGCGCCGGCGCAGGAGAAGGAGGGCGGATGTTCCGCCGTTGGGGGCGGCGCGGAGTTCTGCGGCGCGTGATGTACGTGCAGGTGGTGCGGCCGGGCGAGCGAACGCGGCGAGTTCTGGTCGGTCTTGGCTTCGACGCGGCGGATCCGATCGCCGTGACCCTCACGATCGGCGGGCCCGGGGGCGACCAGATCGTCTGGCGGTTCGCCCGCCGGCTGCTCGCCGAGGGAACCCGACGGCCGGTGGGCCTTGGCGACGTGCGGGTCCGGCCGGCCGTGGCTGCCGGTGCGTCGGCGCTCGCGCTGCGACTGTCCAGCCCGTCCGGCCTCGCCGATCTGGAACTGCCCGCAGCGGAGGTGATCGCCTTCCTGTGGCGCAGTTTCGCCATGGTTCCGGCGGACGCCGAGGTCGGCCGAATCAACTGGGTGGCCGAGTTCGGGTTCCTGCCGGGTGGTCCGGCCGCGCCGACCGGGATGGCCGGACGGCGCCGGACCAGAGGCCGGTTCTCGGCCGGCCCTCATCACGCGGGTACCTGATCGAATATTCGGTGGTACCTATTGGGCGTTTTGGGACATTTTTGCGCGCCGAATATCGGATGTGTTGCATCGATGTGCGCCACAGGCACGTTGTGAACAAATAGCTAAATTATTGGGTTGATCAAAATACGGTGACTGTACGACGTTCAGTATCACCGTAGGGAGATCATGTAGTGACACCCCGTTTGCTGCCAGTGCTGACCGCTGCACTCGTGTGTACGGCCGCGCTCGTCGGCTGCGGCGGAGGCGACTCGTCCAACCGGGCGGTGAGCTGTTCCACGCCAGGAGTCACCGCGGACGCCATCAACGTTGGCCTGCTGCTGCCGGATTCGAACGTCGGCTCGAGTTCCTTCGTCCCGGCCCGTGCCGGGATCGACGCACGCCTGGGGGCGGCCAACAAAGCCGGCGGCGTGCACGGCCGGCGGATCACCTACACCTGGCGGGACGACCAGGCCAAGGCCGCGACCAACGCGGTGATGGCCCAGGAGCTCGTGGAGAACGTGAACGTCTTCGGCATACTCGAGACGTCCGTGGTGGCCAGCGGGAGCGCCGACTACCTGTCCACCCACGCCATCCCGGTCGTGGGCCTCGGGGTGGAGGATGTCTGGGCCCGGTACCGCAACATGTTCACCTTCTCGTACATCAAGGGCGTGTCACCGTCCATCGGCTCGTTCCTGCGCCAGCGGGGCGGCACCCGTGCGCTCGTCGTCGCGCCGACGATCGGCAGTGCCTACACCTCCGCCAACGGCGCGGACGTGCAGGCCAGCCTCCAGACGGCCGGAATCTCCAGTGACCTCGCCGTCGTCGACGACACCGCGACGCCAACCCAGATCGCCGCGGTCGTGGACCTGCTGCGCCGGGGAAACTTCGACACCCTGGTCGGTTCGATCAGCCCGGATTCGTTCGCCCAGGTGGTCGCGACCGCGCAGGACAGCGGCGTCGCTCCGAGGGTGATCTTCGCCAACCAGGCGGCCGTGAACTCCGCCCAGCTGGCCCACTTCGGTACCCGCCTCGCCGGTGTGATGAGCGCCGCCGCCTACGTCCCGCCGCAGCTGCAGTCGCCAGCGACCGCGGCCTACCGGCAGGCGATGGTCAGCTACGCACCGGAGCTGCAGGACGCCGACCAGACCCTGGCGCTCGTCGGCTACATCGTCGCCGACATGTTCGTCCGCGGCCTGGAGGCCGCCGGGGACTGCCCGACCCGGCAGAGCTTCGTGGACGGACTGCGGTCGGTCAGGGACTACACCGCCGGTGGCCTGGTCACCCCGGTCGACTTCGCCGCCGACTTTGGCCGGCCCGCCGACTGCTTCTCGTTCGTCGCGGTGAACGCCCAGGCCAACGGCCTGACCGTGCTCGACCCGAGATACTGCGGCGGCACCAGCCGCGGATGACGCGCGGCCCCCGGTTGTGGCGTGCCACACTGGACGGACGGGACGGCCGCCGGTCCGTCCGTGACCGGACCGTACCCATGGCGACATGGCCCTCGGGGAAAGGAGCAGCAGTGGCGGTGCGACTGAACTGCCCGTGTGGCGAGTTCATCGAAGGTGCCGACGAGGACGAGCTCGTCGAGAAGGCCCAGGCCCATCTGGCGGAGAACCACCCTGGTCACGAGTACACCCGCGACCAGATCCTCTTCCTCGCCTACTGAGCACTTCTCGCCCGGTGAGCGCTTCTCGCCGGGCGAATCGCCCGGCCGACCAGCCGGGCGCCACCCCCCGCCCCGAGCGCACGGTTGATGTGCGCCGGGGCGAGGGGCCGGGGCCACCGACGGTGCGCCTCGTCAGGGCCTCGCCTCGTCAGCAGGGCGCCGGTTCGCAACCCGCTCCGGTCAGCCCGCTCCGGGAACCGTCGCGTTGCGCTCCTTGAAGCCGAAGCCGTTCTGGGTGGCCGTCTGCTGCAGGCTGCCGAACGCCTGCTCGGCGCTGTTGACGTCGGCCTCGGTGGCGGTTCCGCTGCGCAGTCGGCTGGTGAGGGTGGAGAAGGTACCGCGGATCGACTGGGTCGCTCGACACAGACTCGGATTGGCGAGCGCGAAGCCGTTGGCAACCTTGATTTCGTGGACAACGAAGACCCCGGCAACCGCGGCCTTGGCGAAGGTCCGTTTGCGCTTGTCCGCGCCGGACTTGAAACCGCCGTTCTTCAGCGGCTTGTAGATGTACCGGTGGAACGCACCGAGCGCGAGACCGGCGTGCAGGGTGAAACGGGTCTTGGCGAACGCCTTGCTGTTCCCGTTCGTCGGACACGCGCCGTTGTACTCGCTGTCCGCGGCGGTCGACGAGGTGGAGCTCCCGGTCACCGAGGTCGAGGAGGACTTCGGGCCGCAGCCGACCAGCAGGACCAGGGCCAGCAACGAGGCCGTGACCGCTGCCAGACATCGCGCGTTACGCACGCTTGTACCTTTCTGTCCTCGAGGGATGTGACCCCACCGGCGGGTAGCCCTTGGCCCGGTGGGGCGGTGGCTGAGCGCCACCTGGCCGAGGCGTCGCGAAGCCTACCGATGGTTGGCCGGTTCTGCGGCCTGTCGTCGGATACCGGACGTCCGGCGGCACCAGGAGGCGTGGTTCCCGGTCGTTCCGGCTCGGAGCCACGTCGCCGGCCGGTCGGACGATCCGCGCCCGTGCAGCGTGGAGGGCCTGATCATCGCGGTTGTCTGACCGACGGCATCGGGCCGGCCGGTGCGGTCAGAACGGTCGGACCAGAGGCGCCGGACGGCCAGGGACACAGGTCAACAAGGCTGTCGTCGCCCTGGGTACCTATTGGTAGCGGTGTGTGCCTAGGCGTCGTCGGGGTATTGCGGCTGTGGGGTGAGGATCAATGGTCACGTGTCTGGGCCCGCGCGCCAGGGTGCGCGCGCCGAGCACCGCGCTGGTCGAACTGCTGGAGCTGCTGCGTCGCCGACTGCACATGGAGGCGGCATGGCTGGGGCGGCTGGACGGGGATCTGCTCGTCCTGCAGGTGATCAGTGGCCGGGTGCTTCCGCCCGGACTGATGGCCGGCAGTACGGTGCGGCGCGAGCAGGGCATGTTCCACCACGTGCTGTCCGGCCGGCTGCCGAACCTGATTCCCGACACCCTGGATGATCCACGGACCGCGTCGATGGCTCCGGTGTATCAGCTTGGTGTCCGGGCCTACGCGGCGACGCCGGTCCTCGACGCCGACGGGCGTACCTATGGCCTGGTGGGTTGCCTGAGCCGGCAGCCGCAGCCGTTGCTGGGCGACCAGGAGCTGCGGCTGCTGAACCTGCTCGCCAGCCTGCTCACCGGCTATGTGACGGATCTGCACCGGATGTGGGAATCCCGCAGCCGGATCTGGCGCCACATCCAGGAGGTCATGGCCGACGGCGCGCCCTACATGCACTTCCAGCCGATCGTCGACCTGCACAGTGGACGGACGATCGCGGTGGAGGCGCTGTCCCGGTTCTGCTCGCGCGCTTCCCCGGAGGCCATGTTCGTCGACGCGGCACAGGTGGGCCTCGGGCCCGAACTGGAACTGACCGCGGTGGACCGGGCGCTCGCGGCGCTCCCGCTGCTGCCGCCGGGGATCCGCCTGGCCGTGAACGCCTCCCCGTCGATCGTCACCGACCAGCTCGCCGACCGCCTGCTGTACACGGGTTGCCCGCAGCGGCTCATCCTGGAGATCACCGAACGGGAGTACATCGCCGACGACGATGACGACCTGTTCGCCGTGGTCGACCGGCTGCGTGCGCATGGCGTCCGGATCGCCCTGGACGATGTGGGCACCGGCTATGCGGGCCTCGGCGTCATGCTGTGTCTGCGACCGGACATCATCAAACTCGACCGGATCATCGTGCGGGACATGGCCCACAGCCCCGCGCACGCGGCTGTCGCGGCCGGCATGGCGCGCATCGCCGACGGCCTCGGCAGCACGGTGGTCGCCGAGGGTATCGAGCATCCGGCCGACCTCGACGCGGTGCTCGGAACCTCGATCGGCTACGGGCAGGGCTTCCTGCTCGGCGGCCCGTGCCCGGATCCGGCCCACGTCGAACGCCGGCAGAACATCACCCGCAGCGCCACCCGCAGCGCCGGACGATCAATTGCGTGATCCGCGCCCAACTAGACGGCCATCGGCGGGCGACCCGGGCGATCTGATCACCGAATGGCGGAACCCGGGACGCCACCGGAACCCGGGACGTCACCGGGGCCCGGGCGGGCGTTCCGATGGGCGGACCAGGCCGATCTCGTAGGCGAACACGACCGCCTGGACGCGGTCCCGCAGCTCCAGCTTGGCCAGGATCCGTCCGACATGGGTCTTCACCGTGGCCTCCGACAGCACCAGCCGGGTGGCGATCTCGGCGTTGGACCGCCCCGCGGCCACCTCGTGCAGAACGTCCCGCTCCCGCTCGGTGAGCCGCTCCAGCCGCCGGTCCGCCGGTCGCTGCGTTGCCGGCTCCCGGCCGCCGCCGGCTCTCCTGTCATCGGCCGCATCGGCCGCATCGGGTGACGCGGGGGTCCCGGCCGGGCCGGGGAGATGGTGGGCGAAGACGTCGAGCAGCCGGCGGGTGACGCCGGGCGAGACGACCGCGTCTCCGGTCGCGACCGCCCGGATCGCCGAGAGCAGATCGGCGGGGGGCACGTCCTTGAGTAGAAAGCCGCTGGCTCCGGCCCGCAGGCCGGCGAAGGCGTACTCGTCCAGGTCGAAGGTCGTGAGGATCAGGACCTTCGAGTCACTGCCGGCCGCGACGATCGCGCTGGTGGCCTCGATGCCGTTCATCGTCGGCATCCGCACATCCATGAGGACGACGTCCGGCCGCAGCCGCCCGGTCAGGTCGACCGCCTGCACCCCGTCCGCGGCCTCGCCGACCACGCTGATGTCCGGCTGCGAGTCGAGCACCATCCGAAAGCCCATCCGCAACAACGGCTGGTCATCGACCAGCAGCACCGAGGTCACCGTTCCCGGCGCGCCCGGTCCGGAGGCTGGTGGAGACGAGGCGGCAGCGGCATTCACCCCCGCACCCTCCCACCGCCGACGGTGTCGGCATCATCCACTGTCCGCAGTCCGACTCCCGGTGCCGGCGACGCCGCTGCTGGTGATCCGGGCCCGGACCTGCCAGCCACCGTCCGTCAGCGGACCGGCCTGCACGGTGCCGCCGTACACGGCGGTGCGCTCCCGCATGCCCACCAGGCCCTGCCCGCTGCCGGTGGCATGTGCCGTTGCTGCCGTTGCTGCCGTTGCTGCCGTTGCTGCCGTTGTCGCCGTTGTCGACAAGGGCACTGGCGGTGTGCGGGGCGTGGCGCTGCCCTGGCCGGTGTCGCGGATGTCGACGGAGATGCCACGTCGGTCATAGACGAGCTCCACGGTGGCGGTGGCGCCCGGACCGGCGTGTTTCAGGGTGTTGGTCAGCGCCTCCTGGACCAGGCGGTACAGCGTGAGCTGCACCCCGGCGGGCAGCTCCAACGGCTTGCCGCGGACGGTGAGTCGTACCGGCAGGCCGGCCCCACGGACCTGCTCGATCAGCCCGTCGAGATCGTCGAGGCCGGGCTGCGGTGCGGTGCCGTCGTCGGTGCCGTCCGCGCGCAGGACGCCGAGCAACCGGCGCATCTCCGCCAGTGCCTCCCGCCCGGTCCGTGACACCTGCGTGATCGCCTGCATGGCCGGGTTGGCCGGGTTGGCCGGGTTGGCCGGGTTGGCCGGGTTGGCCGGGTTGGCCGGGCTGGCCGGGCTGGCCGGGGTCGCCCGGGTCGCCGGGCCAACCGGGTTGGCCGGGGTCGCTGGGTTCGCTGGGTCGGTCAGGTCAGTCGGGCTGGCCGGGGTCGCCGGGGCGGTCGGCGCTATGTCGGGCTTCGGGGCTGTGCTGGCGAGGGCGAACTGGGCGCCGTCGGCCAGGGCGATCATCACGGACAGGTTGTGGGCCACGATGTCGTGCATCTCGCGGGCGATGCGGGCCCGCTCTGCGGCGGCGGCGATCTGCGCCTGCTGGTCTCGTTCCCGTTCCAACCGGTCGGCCCGGTCGGTGAGGGCGGCCAGGTAGGCTCGTCGCGTTCCCGCGTTGCGTCCCAGCACCCCCGCGGTGACGGCGACGAGTCCCAGCACCACCACGTTCGCGAGGATCGGAGCCCGGTTTCGTTCCTGCCAGCTGAGACTGCCCAGGACGACGCCGACCATCACGGCGACGGTCGCTCCCAGCCGCACCTGCCGCGTCCCCATCTTCGACACCGTGTAGAACGCAATCGGCACCCCGAGATTCGACTCCACCACCCGTCCGACCAGCAGTTGCAGCACTCCCGCCACCATGCAGACGGCGAACACCCCGGCCGGATACCGGCGCCGCCAGATCAGCGGAACCAGACCTGCCACGGCGAGGGCGATCGTCGCGGCCTCGCGCCCGCCCGCCGTCCTGGCCAGCGTGTTGAGCAGCGCCGCCCAGGCGAACAGCCCGAGGAACGCGGCGAGGGCCCCGTCGACCAGCTTCGGATGGCTGCGCAGAAACCGTCCCACCCGCCCGTGCCGCATCCGCCCGAGCACCACCCCCGGCTCGACCGGCACCCCCGGCTCGACCGGCCCGACCACTGCGCCGAGCTGACTGCGTCCTACCTGTTCCTCATAGCCTGCCAGTTCCGCCTGACCTGCGCTGTCCGTCCGGCCGGTGTCGTCCGTCTGACCTGCGCTGCCCGTCCGGCCCACACCGCCCGGGCGGGCCGGCTGAGCCGTGGGGGCCTCGTCCGGGAGCGTCGCCATGGTCGACATCGTGACCTTTCGTGGACAGGGAAGCGAGGACGGACCGGACAACCACAACACCGAGGACCTTCATGATCACTTGACATGTGGAGGCTTGTTCAAGGATTTGGGCCTCGAATTCTCGTATAACCCTCCACATGTCGGGGGTGATCTTGGGTGCGGTGGTGCGGTGGTGCGGTGGTGCGGTGGTGCGGGATCTGGGTGGGGCGGCCGTCAGACGTCGCGGCGGACGAGGAGGAGGGCGGCGGCGGTGAGGGTGACGACCAGGTAGGCGACGAGGACCAGTGCGCCGTGGGTGGGTGAGGGCAGGCTGGACGAGCGGACCACCTGCATCAGTGCGTCCCCGGAGGTGGACGGGAGGTAGTCGCCGATTCTGGTCAGACTCTGCGGAAGGGCGCCGACGATCTGGGGGAGGACCAGCAGCACACCGAACAGGACGCCGATCGCGGCGGGAGTGTTGCGCAGCAGGGCGCCGAGGGCGAGGCCGAGTACGCCGATCGTGGTGACGAAGAAGGCGGTCCCCAGCACGGCTCGCAGGACGCCGGGGTCGGACAGCGAGACGTCGATGTGTGCCGAGGAGAGCATGGCCTGACCCGCGGTGAAGGCGATCAGGTTCGCGACCACCATCAGAGCGAAGCTCACGGTCGCGAAGACGATGGCCTTGGCCCACAGCACCGGCAGCCGGTGGGGCACGATGCCGAGGGTGGCACGGATCATGCCGGTGGCGTACTCGCCGGAAATCACCAGAACGCCGAGGACGCCAATGGCGAGCTGGGCGAGGTACATGCCGCTGAGGCTGGTCGCGGCGGCGTCGAAGGTGCGCTTGTCCTCGGCGCTGTAGTTGGTCCAGTCGTTGGCGGTCACCCTGGACAGGATCACCCCGAGCAGGATGGTGACCGCCAGCGCCGCGGCCAGGGTCCAGGCGGTGGAGCGCAGCGAGGTGAGCTTCGTCCATTCAGAACGGATCACCCGTAGCTGGGTGACGCGCTGCTGCGGACGGGCGTGCCGGGCCGTGGCCGTGGCCGAGGCGGCGGGCGGCGGGGTGTCCGGGGCGCCGGACGTGCCCGAAGCGCCGGGGGTGATCGTCTGCGTGCTCATGCCCGGGACTCCGATCCGGTGGCGCCGGTGAGGGCGAGGGTCTGCTCGGGGTCGGCCACGGTGGTGGGGACGACGGTGGTGGGGACGACGGTGGTGGGGCTGGTCGTGGTGGGGCTGGGGGCGGTGCGGGAGGTGGATGCGGTGGTGGCGTACTCGACGGCATCCCGGGTGAGGGCCATGAAGGCGTCCTCGAGGGAGACCTGGCGGGGGGTGAGTTCGTAGAGGGCGAGGCCGGCGTGGCGGGCGAGGATGCCGATCTGCTCGCTGGTGTGGCCGGTGACGTCGAGGGTGTCCGCCGAGGTGGCGGTGATGGTGACGCCGACACCGCCGAGCACGCTGCGCAGGGCCGAGGCGTCGGGGGTACGTACGTGCACGGCGGCCGGGGACGCGCCGGCGATGACCTCGGCCACGGTGGTCTCGGCGATGAGGCGACCGCGTCCCACCACGACCAGGTGGGTGGCGGTCAGCGCCATCTCGCTCATCAGGTGGGACGACAGGAAGACCGTGCGTCCCTCGGCGGCGAGGTCGCGCAGCAGGCCGCGGATCCAGCGGATGCCGTCGGGGTCCAGGCCGTTGACCGGTTCGTCGAGGATGAGTGTGGCCGGGTCGCCGAGCAGGGCGGACGCGATGCCCAGGCGCTGGCCCATGCCGAGGGAGAACCCGCCGGCCCGTCTGCGGGCGACCTCGCGCAGGCCGACCAGGTCGATCACCTCGTCGACCCGGCGGCGCCCGATGCCATGGGTGTGGGCGAGGGCGAGCAGGTGCTTGGCGGCGCTGCGCCCGGTGTGGATGGCGCGGGCCTCGAGCATCACCCCGACCTCCTGCATGGGGGCGGTCGTGTCCCGGTAACGGCGGCCGTTGACGAGCACCTCGCCGCGGGATGGTCGGTCCAGACCGAGGATCATCCGCATGGTGGTGGACTTGCCGGCGCCGTTCGGGCCGAGGAAGCCGGTGACCACCCCCGGCCGTGCCGTGAAACTCAGGTCGTGGACGGCGACCTTGTCGCCGTACCGCTTCTCCAGCCCGCGTGCCTCGATCATGTGATCTCTGGTCCCGTCTCGGGTGCCGTCGTCTGACACCGAGAACGTTAGGGATCTTCGAGGCCCCTGCCGTCCGCCGCAGGGCCGATCTTTGCCGGTGCCCGCGGCAGCCCGTCCCCCTCCGGGAGTACGCCCGAGGTCGTACGGATGCCCAACACGCACCTCGTCGCTCGTGGGGGCGGGTCCCCGCGAGCGAACGGCGCGTATCGCATGGGCGCCGGGACGAGCCAGCCTACGAACTCTCTCCCCGGGCCGGCAGCACCCGAAGCGTTATCGGCACCGCTCGACTCACTACGACGCCGCCCCGGTACCTCCAGTCGTTTTCCGGTTGGACACCGACCCGAAGTTCCGCCACCAGGAGATAGTTGCCCGAGCTGGGATGTCCGCGCGCGGAACCATCATGGCCGAAGTGGCCGTCGGCAATAACGTGGACCGAGTCCCCGGGTGGCATTCGGGCTTCTTTCCCAAGTGCGGAGAAGCCGCCGGTGCCGGCCACCGTGGAAGTACCGTCAGCCGACAGGAGGGTGATGGTCGCATCGCGCGAGTGGGTGATGTCCAGTGTTCGCCGGCTGATGTTCGACAGCCTGAGGTGCAGATCCACGGGATGACGCAGTACCAGCAGGCTGGGCGGCTCCAGCCAGTTCAGTTCCAGCTCTCCCTCGAGCTCCGGCGTGGTCGCGGGAACATCAAGAGAATCGGTGTCGTTCATCGTCACCCTCGGTTCTCGCCTGGTCTTCCGATGTTCTGCCCGGTCGACCTTGTGATCATGGGACCTGCGTCGTAGGCGGTCGACGAGAAGTTTCGTCGTAACACGCGCCACCCGAGATCTGATCGGTTCCGGCTTCTGTTGTCACCAACACAGTTTCTGGTGCTGCGTCTGCTGCGTCTGTGCCGAAGAGCCTCGGGGCCGCCGGCAACGACGGTGCCAGGGACCGAGGCTGCAGTCGGTGGCGTGTCGGATCGGATCCTGCAGGCCGCGCCGGCGGTTCCTGAGTCGCTGGGGGGTGTCACGGCGGGAGGTGACCGGATCGTCGGCCCTGTAGGCACGTGCACCTCCGGCTTCCGTGTCTACGATCCAAAAAACAGAAGCCGGACGTTCAGCACGACCGCCGCCCACGGCGGGTACGGAACCTTCCGGCAGGCCGGAAAAGAGTATGGCGCGACGTACGTCGGCAACTACAGTGAAGGCGGCCCGACGGACGCAATCCCGGCCGGGGGTGCTCCGGTCAGAAGGTCAGGGTGCGTCCTTCGGGAGCGGCGGTGTAAGCGACCCCATCGACCTTCAGGCCGTCCGGGTTGAGTAGGGTGATGGTGCCGCCGTGATTGCCGAGTACGACGGGAGCAGGCACGGTGACCCGCGCCGCATGGCCAGCGGGCAGAGCCGGTCCGGGTAGGGAGCCGCGGTGTCCGGCGCGGTCGACCAGCGTCCAGTCGGCCAGGTCGATGCTCGTATCGGTGGTGTTCAGCAGGGTGACGGTCTCGTCCTCGGGGGCGGGCCCGACCGGATTGGGCAGGGCGGCAACAATGCGGACCTGCCGGTCGGGCTCGCCCGGCGCGGGCTGGCCGCCGGGCGCTGCCGGGGGCGTTCCGGGCAGGGCGTGACCGGTGACGGGGTCGGTGTGCCAGACCTGGTTCTGGAACGCCAGAAACACCGCCACCCACTGGCCGGGGAAAGCGAAGAGCAGCGCTCCGTCCTGCCAGATTCCGTCGTCCCCGGCGAACTTCCTGCTGTTGCCCTGGTTCATGTGGATGTCATGGACACCGTTGCCAGGGGTGAATCCAAAGATCTTGTCGGCGGTGGATTCCGGTCCCCATCGCTGCCCGAACGCATACAGCCGGGCGGTGGGGTCGGCCTCGGCCCGTTGGACAAAGTGTTCGATCCGGTCGGCGAGGTCGTTGTCCGGCCCGGGAAGGGCCGACGGTATGACGCGCATCGCGGTGCGGGGGAACAGATTCGCCCGGAGAAAGTCGAGGGCCAGGCCGCCCGGTGCGCTGTCCAGCAGCGTGAACCCGTCCGCAAGCGCGGCGAGTCCGGGCAGGACGGGATGATCGAAGTTCTCGTCGGCTCGAAACAGCAGCTCCGCCGGAGCCTGGGATGACAGCACGTTCACCGCCACCCGGAACTGCGTTCCGCCGGCCTCGACCAGGATCTGGTAATGCGGGCTGTCGCTGCTGCCCTCACGTTTCCGGTCGCGCACCCGGCCGGCGAGAACGCCATAGGATTTCAGTGGCATCACGAACTCCACAGGTCTGCTGTCGGGTTGGCTGTGGCAGCCGAGTATGCCTTTCAGCGACCGACCCGATGTGAACGACAGCTGAACTCCACTGGTCGCGGTACGCCGCCAAGTGTCAGCGCACCCCGTCGCAGGGGAGCAGGCCGGTGCGGATCTTGCTGGCCAGCACGGCGGTGGCGGCCTCGGTGAGGCGGTGGGCGAAGGCGGGAGCGCGGTGCGCCTCGGCGGCCAGCGCCGCGGTCATCGTCACACCATCGGCGCCCCGTACCGACAGCGCGAGGTCCCCGCCGGCGGCGACGAACCGGACGGCTCGCTCCCCCACCGGCACCGACCCGACGGCGACGGCCGCCCCGAGATCGTCGGACATCACCAGCCCGCGGAAACCGAGCTGCTCGCGCAGCAGACCGGTGACGATCGGCCGGGAGAAGATCGCCGGTGTGGTCGGGTCGAGCCGCGGGTAGCGGGCCAGGGACACCATCACCGCCGCGGTGTCGGCCGAGATCGCGGCGCGGAACGGCGCCAGGTTCGGGTCGGACGGGCCAGCCACGTCGTCCACGGCATCGGTGGACGTGTCGGTGTTGGCATGCACCCGACCGAGCCCGGGGAAGTGCTTCGCCGTGGCCAGCAGGCCGCCGTCCTGCATAGCGGGGATCGCGACACGCAGGGCCGCCGCGACGCCGCCCGGGTCGGTGTCGAAGTTGCGCTGGGACACGCCGATGGGCGGATTGGCCCGAGCGGTGCCGGGGGCGACGGTGTCGGCGACCGGCGCCAGATCCAGCGTCACCCCGGCGCCGGCCAGCGCGCGGGCCCAGCCGGCGGTGCGGTCCCGCAGCGTCGACGCATCCCAGTTACCCTGTTCGACGGCGTTCGGGATCTTCTCGAACCCCGGCCCCGAAAGCGCCTGGACCTGGCCGCCCTCCTGATCCACCCCGATATGGACGGCGATCCCGACGTCACGGCGCGCCGCCTCCTGCACGGCGCTCAGGTCGCCCCGCAGGTCGGACGCGGCCTGGGTGGAACGCCCGGCCAGGAACACCCCACCAAGCCGGGACCGTGCGACGAGGTCGATCGCCGTGCGCGCATCGGTGATCGGGACCCCCACCATGACGACCTGGCCGGCCTGCTCCTCGATGCTCAGCGTCCCCGCCCGGGCCGAGGCGCAGGCCATCACCGCTGCGCTCGGCCCGGCAGCCGTCGTACCCGCCGTGCCTGTTCCCGTGCCTGTGTCTGGCTGCCCGCGGCCGGCCGCCGAGGTGGAGGACGTGCCGGTGCGGGTGCCCGATGGCGTCCCGGCACCGCGGCCCTTCCCGCCGGCACCGCCGCCGGCCCCCGTATCCGGGTGGCCGTCACCGTCGGCGTCGACGCGGGCTCCGAGGGCCACGGCGAGACCGGGGCTGGACCCGGTCGCGGCGGGTGTCCTCGGCGGGCTGTCGACCTCCGCGGACGAACCCGCATCGAGTGGGTGCGGCTGGCCCAACCCGCCCACGACGACAGCCGAGAACCCGAGCGCCGCCATCAGCAGCGCCGGCACGGTGAGCCGCCAGCGCGCGACCGCAACCGCGACCGCGACCGGCTTCGCCCGTCGGGACCGGCCGGGCCCGGTGGGCGGGGCCGACCCGGTGGGGGAGGATCGCCGATGATGCGGTCGGCCGCCCTCGCCGCTCGTCCTGCTCATGGGGAGCCCCTCGCGTCCTGTGGCCGGCCGTGCCGCACGCGCCGTGTGAAGATCCGAAGCACCATGTTTACGGTATATTTCGGACTCGTGTAGACGGGTGCCGCGGGGCGGTCAGGACCGCAGGGAGCTCACAACCGGGCAGATCCTGCCGGGCTAGGGCTTGCGGCCGACTCCGCCGTAGATGTGGAGCGGCTCGGGCTCGGAGCCGGCGGCGGGCCGCCACAGCGGGGTCGAGACGACTCCCGGTTCGACGACCTCCAGGCCGTCGAAGAAGGACGTGACCTGCTCGGGTGTGCGCAGGTTGTACGGATGCCCGTCGGCCTGGGTGATCTCGATGGCCTTGTCGACGTCCTCGCCGTGCGTGCCGTCGTTGAGGGCGAGGTAGCTGCCCGGACGCACCGCGTCGAGCAGGCGGGTCACGATGCCCGAGGCCTCGGCGTTGTCTGCGACGTTGCCCACGATGCCGAACATGACCAGCGCGACCGGCTGGCTGAAGTCCAGGACCTCGGCGGCCCCGGTGAGGATCTCCTCGGGGTTGCGGACGTCGGCGTCGACATAGGCGGTGGCCCCGCTGGGTGCGCTGGTCAGCAGCGCCCGGGCGTGCACCAGCACCAGCGGGTCGTTGTCGACGTAGACGATGCGGGACTCCGGCGCGATCCGCTGCGCGACCTCATGGGTGTTGTCCGCGGTCGGCAGGCCGGTGCCGATGTCCAGGAACTGGCGGATACCGGCCGTACCGGCCAGGTAGGTGATCGCCCGGACGAGGAACTCCCGCTGCGCCCGGGCCACCCGCACGATGTCCGGGTAGACCTCGTAGACCCGGTCGCCGAGCTCCCGGTCGGCCGGGAAGTTGTCCTTGCCGCCGAGCCAGTAGTTCCAGACCCGAGCAGAGTGCGGCACGCTCGTGTCCACCCGCGACCAGGCACTCTGTGCCGGTTCGTCCGTCCCCATATCGCCCATCATGCACTTCCCTGGCGGCGCTGCGCCGAACAGCTGCCGAACAGCTGTCGCAGCGCCGTCGCCGCGGACCTGGGCCCGAAGTCCGCTGCTCTCCGGGCCCAGGTACCGGCACTGCCGGATGGGGCGATGGCGGGGGCCCACGTGGTCCCGGACCACTGCCGTCGCGGTCAGGTCAGATGCGGCTCCACAGTTCCCGGTATCGCACGGCGGCCTTGGGATTGAGGAAGACGCAGGTCGCGGTCGGAGAGGCGTTCAGGTTCGAGCCGACGTTACCCGGAGAGCAGACGTTGAAGTACATCTCGTCGAGGAACGTCCCCCCGCCGGCTCTCGCGCGGAACCAGTCGTACATCCAGCTGATGAAGTCGGGATTGTCTCCTCCGCCGTTCGCCCCGTTTCCTGAGGAGACTCCCCATTCGCTGACTGCGAACTTCTTGCCGTGGCTGCGGGCGAAGTTGTACAGCCAGGTGATGCCGCCCTGGGCGTTCGCCTGCGAGGTGAACTCGGCGTAGGTGTGCGAGGCGGGGTACTGGTCGTAGTTGTCGATGGAGACAACGTCGACCCATGCGTCGCCGGGGTAGATGTCCAGCGGGTTGTGGCTCGGTGGGTTCTGGGAGTAGTGGGCGTTGATGGCCCAGGAGATGGTCGGGTCCGGGGTCGCGGTCGATCTGATCGCGGTGACGATGTGCCGGAAGCAGTTGATGTAGGCGGTGGGATCGGTTGCGGACCACTCGTACCAGTTGCCGTTGGCCTCCCAGGCGAGGCGGATGATGGAGTTCTGCCGCCCGGTGGTGTTGAGGGTGTTGCCGAAGGTGCGCCAGTACGCGTCGTAGGCGCCGGTGGCGCAGGTGGCGAGGGTGTTGCCCTGTCCCTCCGGGAACGGCGGGACGGTGATCACGAGCCGGCCGGGCCAGTTCGCGTAGTTCAGCTGCGCGAACGACGGCTCGACGATGCTCGCCCAGCTGTTGCGGGCCACGAAGACGTTGGCCAGGTCGCAGGGGGTGCCACGGGACTGGCAGAAGGCGTCGGTCACCGAGGGGGCCTGGAGCAGGTTGGCCCAGGTACCGGAAAGCCAGGGCAGACCCGACCGGAATCCGGCGGGCAGCGGGGCCCCGGCGTCCGTGCCCACCACCGCCAGGTCGAAGGCGACGAACGTGCTGGGTGACCGGGTGCTGTGCTGGCCGGTGTTGACGATCGTCGCCGTGTGGAACTCGGTCTGCAGGTTCGTGGCATGCAGGAGCACAATCGAGGTCGGAACCGGAGCATACGTGTCCACCAGGGTGGGCTGGCCGCCGTCGATGGCGACCGAGGCTATGCCGCCGTTCGGGTGGCCGACGCCTTGGATCGAGATGTCGGTGCCCGTGAAACGGATCGTGGCCACCGCACCACGGTCGTAGGTGAAGTGGTAGCTGTTGTCCAGGCTACCCGCGAGGCAGCCGGTGCACGGCGACCAGTTGTCGCCCGCATAGTTGACCTGCCCGGCCCCGGTACCGTTGGCGGTGTCCGCGATGATGGTCGTGGTGACCTGCGCGGTGGCGACGCCCGCGTGCAGTGTCAGGGAAACCAGCAGCGCGGCGGCCACGACGGCCAGCCCACGCCACACCCGCCGAACCACACGATACCCGGACCTCTGAACAGAAGATCTCATGTTCGCTTTTTTCCATTTGCGAGCTGGGCGAGAGAAGTCCCGGACTTCCCGCGGATAATGACTTGATGGTCGCAATTTCGGCACCTTCACCGCCAATTTTTCGCTTCCACTGAGGCGGCCCGAAGGTAACATTGCCATCTGTGTCGATCGAGGATTCTGCGCCTTGCCGGACAACGTTTCTGCCGGCTGGCCGAAACGGCCATCATCATCATCTGTCGAAGCACCGAAACTATCCGTGGACGGCGCTCCGGCTGCATCGATTCACGCCGGCATCAGCATCGGGCCCCCGCTCACACTGAACAGCTTCCCAAAGACGGCCGATCTTCGGAGATTCCACACGTCGGCACCCAAGAGGTCGCCACGGGCGGGTGGCGTCACAATCGCTGTCCGCCCGCGCAGGTGGTCGAGAGCGAACGGCCGGCTTTGCCCAAACGGTAACCAGCCGCTCCACCGGAAATGGATAAACGTTCGCTGGTATCTGACTGGGCAATGACCGGGAATTCACTGCCGGTCGCAGGAAACGGCAACCATCGCTTCCCCGTGAAGGGTGTGGCTATGTAGTATCTCGGTGGCCCAGAAATGTGTCGTAGGTTGCTGCTCCGTGGTGCTGTCGGAATCCTTTGCCCGGATATCGCACCCGGTGCGCATCGGGTGGTCCTGGGCGGGAGATGCCGAGCTCCTGGATTGTGGGTCTCCTGCTGGTGCTGGTCGGGGGTCTGGGGAGACCGCCCAGGGACCGGATGTCAGCTGCGGTTCGGCTGTAGGTCGTGGTTCCTGGCCAGGATGAGGAGCGTGAAATCTGCCATGGTGAATGACCCTCGAACAGGTCTGTGCCCTGCGGCTCTGACGGCCACGGAGCCGATCAGCATAGTCGGTGGGAGGCCCGCGGGAGCCACCGCCGTGCCGGTCGTTCCAGCGCAGCGCAAACGCCCTGCCGCCTCGGCCGTCGCTGGACCGACAGGCGCTTCCGGAAATATGGTATGTGGTAACGCCAGTGGCCTTCTGGC
Source organism: Frankia sp. R82 (assembly GCF_023716925.1). GTDB lineage: Bacteria > Actinomycetota > Actinomycetes > Frankiales > Frankiaceae > Frankia. Next base: position 31,070 of record NZ_JAMQQG010000216.1, on the reverse strand, counting down.
CGGTTTCTGGCAGACCAGTCCTTATGGCGTCGACGGCTTTCTGTGGCGTGCCGGGACGATCCGCCGCCTTCCCGGGAGCAGCCGTCCGATCGCCATGAGCCAGGCTGGGACCGTGGTCGGGGAGACCACCGGGCGACACATCCGCCAGGCCTTCAGCTGGAGTTACGGCGCGCACACCACTCTGCCGTACCTGGGTGGGCAGGACCAGCTGGGTGGGTACATGAGCACCGCCGCCGCGGTGAACTTCCTGGGTCTGGTCGTGGGCTGCAGCACCACGGACAACGGAGAACAGCACGCCTGTCTGTGGTCGGGCGGCGCCAGCCGGGACCTCGGCACCCTCGGTGGACCGGGGAGTTCCGCGGCGGCGGTCAACGACCTGGGCCAAGTGGTCGGGACGAGCCTGACGTCGACCGGGACCAGCCGCGGGTTCATCTGGTCCAACGGTCGCATGCGCGATCTTGGCACCCTCGGCGGAGAATGGAGCAATGCCATCGGTGTGAACAACGTCGGCCATGTGGTCGGAAACAGCGAGTCACCGGACGGTCAGGCCCACGCGTTCTGGTGGCGTAAGGGCCGAATGACCAGTCTGGGCCCGCTCGAAGGGGATCAGCACAGCGAGGCGGTTGCGGTGAACGGCCGTGGCCAGGTACTTGTCCGCAGCTACGGATCGTGTGTTCGAGGGTTTCTGTGGGCGCACGGCCGTCGTACCGAGATCCGTGGCATCGGCGCGGGATCGGTCGATCCGGCCGGGCTCAACGACAATGGCGTGGTCTGTGGAACGGTCGGGCTTCCGAACGGTGAGGGGCACGCGTTCCGCTGGCAGCAGCGTGTGCTCACCGACCTCGGCACGCTGGGTGGTCCGCTGAGCGCGGCCTACTCCGTGACGGCCACCGGCATCGTGCTCGGAGAGGCAGAGGAGGCAGCTGCTCCCGTCTCTCGCCCGGCCTTCTGGGCGCCGTAGTCGCTGCCGAGCAGCATCTGTGTCGGGAAAAAGCGCGCGCGAATGACGCAAGCCCAGAAATCGGGATTCCTGTCGAGGCCGGTCTGGTGCGTGCGGCAGAGTTTTACGAACGCGAAAAATCAGAGTTGGCGTCCATGCGGAGACCCCCGTTCTCCGCTGGCCGACTGGCCGATAAACATCGTTCCCCCGTTGCTGTTCGACATCCCCGAGCTGTCACACAATTACCACGTGTACGCCATCACCGTCGGCTGTGGGCTCGCTGATGCCCGCTTCTTCCCAGGCCGTGTTCGAGATCTTCATGACGTCGCCGGGGATGGCGACGACCACGATCTTGTGGTTCTCGAGCAGTTTTTCGAGCAGTGACCTGATGCGGGCGACCTCCACACTCGTGTGCCCGACCTGAAGAACGCAGGAGCGGCCGTTTTCGAGATAGATTATCCCGTCCGGGACATGCCCACCGGCGGCGATCAGATGCTCGTTTTCTATCCGCCACTGCCGCTCGCTGAGCCAGCGCCGTACGGCCATGCCGGAGACGCCGTTGCGTTCCAGGCTCAGTCGTGCTCGAGCCACCATCGCGTGATGGACGGCCGCGGCCGGGGCGCCTGGCGGCGCAGCGGGAGCGCCGTCGCTGGTGCTGACGAACTGCTCTCCGTCCGACGTCAGCCGAACGAGGCGGCCCTGGTTGGCAAGCACGGGTTCGGCGTGGGCGACCCCCGCGTTCACCCAGCGGGTGACGATCGACCGGGTCGCGTTTCGCGAAATGATCCGGTCGGGATCCAGGATCTCAGGTATGTCGGTTTCGAAGGCGGCGTACATGTCGAAGATCCACTCAATCGCGCGCAGGTCGCGTGTGTTGAGGCGAACTTTCCCCTCGTCGGCCCTCTTCCGCGGTATTTGGCTAGCCACCGTTCTGTCTTCCTCCATGGACTCGCGGTATACAACTCGCCAGTAGGGTTGTTGGAAATTTGATCCCGGGCGGAATCTGGTTCGATGAACCAGGAGTATATGACGAGGTCTGTCGATGACGCATGAGCGACAGTCGACTCCGAGGCCATCTCCCGCTGGCAGGCACGTAACCAGGTGATAACCAGGCGCTCGCCCAATAGTGAAGCGAGAGAGGCGGGTTGCCTGGGTCGCCGATCGCATCCTGAGGCGCCGGTGGCCAGGCCGATGGCCTCGGCGGCCAGGTCGATACCCTCGGAGGCTAGAGGTGGGAGGGGCGGGGCGGAAGCAGGGCTGACCGGTGCCGCGGCGAATACCCAATCCGAACACACGCATACACCTGTCGCTTGTGGGGTGACCTGAAGGGCCGAAGGTTCCGTTCGGGCGGGACGGGTCCGGTGTGCGCAGACGCCGCTGATATCGCTCGGTTGCCCTTCGGATGCAGGGTGGCGGTTTTCCGGTACCTCGCTGCCGCTTCATGTCACGCTAGCCGACGGAGCTGCGACGCTGTGTGAAAATCCCTGCTTCGACCGGTTCCGGCTGTGCAGGCGCTGCTGCGTCCGGTCCGGTGGAGTCCGGATGGTGCGATCGGGACGCGAACCACATGGCCGAACCGAGTCGACGTCACTGAGGTTGACGTCACTGAGGTCGACGTCACTGAGGTCGACGTCACTGAGAAGGATGTCGCGGGCCACGATCCACCGGATCCTCACCCGCTCCGGGACGGTCATGCCCACCAGGCGGACTGCCAGGCGAAGCCACCATCCATCTCACCCGCGACCACCAGCCCACCGGCCGACCCCCAGAAAAAACACGACAGTTGAACCCCACTGAGGGTTCAACTGTCGCCGGCCACCCGAGATATCACAGTGAGCCGGTGAGGGGACTCGAACCCCTAACCGCTCGATTACAAGTCGAGTGCGCTACCAGTTGCGCCACACCGGCCGGTGCCCTGACGATACCCGACGTGGTGCGGCGGGAGGTGCCGCCGGGCAGGCCTGCGGTCAGTGGGCCTGACCCGCTGGTCGCAGGCATCAGTCAGGCGTCGAGGCGGCTGGCGGGCACGAGGCCGCCGCAGGCGCGGCGTGGGCGGCGGTAACGCCCGGGCCATGCCCGGGCCAGCGTAGTAGCCGCGCCGGCGGGCGGTGTGCTGGATGGCGAAGCCGGCGGATGCGACGCATCCTCACCAAACTCCGGGCCCGCGACCGAACTCAGGCTGTCATCGCCGCCTATGCGGCCCGCCTCGTTCAGCCCGGCGCCAGCAGAGCGGCATCGGCATCGGCTCCGTCTGCTGGTCGCCACCGCGCCGAGGCGTCCGGGCGCTCGGGGCGTTCGGGGCGTTCGGGGCGTTCGGGGCGTTCGGGGCGGGAGACGAGCAGGATCCTACCGACGGTCTTCCGGTTCTCGACTGCCAGGACCATGGACGTGCCCGGCTGTCTTCCGCGAGCGCATTTCGGGTATGCATTTCGGGTATGTAGTGCAGTCCAGGCCTTTGCGCTGTTGTCCGGGCTGTCGGTTGTGGAGAACGGGGCGTCGCGGATGGCCAGGAACACGGGTATCAGGATGACCGGCAGGGTGCAGCCGCTCGTCGGACTGGCGGCGGTGGCCGCGCTGCTGGCCGCCTGTGGCAGTTCATCGTCCCCTGCGGCCGTGCCGGGGGCACCGTCGGTGTTCGGTTCCGCCTCGGCCTCGGCCTACCCGTCGGCGGCTGGCAGCGCTTCGTCTGGCTCCGGCACCGCCGTGGCGGGGGGCCCGGGCGGAACGAGTGTCACGTCCACGGGAGCACCGGGGGGTCCGATCGGGGGGGCCCGCTCCGATGCGCGCAGCTGGTCGAACCAGCCCGCTTCGGTGCCGGCTCCGACGCGGACCACCCCCGTGCGGGTGGTCTCGCTGCGCAGCGCGCCGAACGAGGAGAACGGTGTCCGCTACGAACGCCTGGTCGTCGAGTTCACCGGCGGTACGCCCGGATATCAGGCGCGGTACGTCACGGAGGTGATCCGGCCCGGTTCGGGGGCGCCGCTGCCGCTGGTCGGCCAGGCCCAGCTCGAACTGGTCCTGAGCTCGGCGACCGCCCACGACGACCAGGGCGCGTCCACCCTGCGCACTGCCTCGAGCGGCCAGGATGCCGCCGGCGGACTGAGCTATGCCGTCGCCGGGGACTTCGAGGGCATGGTGCACATCGGGGTCGGCATGGCGCGGGTCACCGACTTCCGGGTCGTCAGCCTGACGTCGCCGGACCGGCTGGCCATCGACTTCCGCTCCTGATCTGCCGGGCCGCCGATCTCCGGCGATCCCTGGGGCCGTGGATATCCCGCGGCTTCTCGGATCTGTCGGTATCCGTCGGTATCTGTCGGCGCCTGGTCCGATCGGGCGATCGCGGATGTGGTCAGCGTCGGCCGGGGGCGGGCGCGGCCTGCGCGCCGCCGGTCCCAGGCCCGGCGGACGGTGTGGGCTCCGGACGGGGGATGTTCGGCAGCGCGGTCGGGGCGACAGTGGCCGCGGGCGTGGTCTGGACGGCGGGTGTGGCAACCGTCGTCGGTGGGAGTGCGGTCGGCTGGTGCGCGACCGGTCCGGACGGGTCCGACAGACCCGCGCCGTCCGGTGCTGCGCCGCCCGGGCGACCCGGGCCACTCGGGCCGGCCGGGCCACCCGGGGCGGCGAACGGGACGGCCGTCGCCGCGGCGAAACCGATTGGCGGCGGCGTCGGCCGTGGTGGCGCGGCGGGCAGCGGCCGTGGTGGGGTGGCCCCGGTCTTGGCGGGCACTCCGGCAGGCAGCTTGGACACTACCGTAAGCCGGCCCTCGCAGATCATGTCCAGTGGGGGGCTGTTCGCGTCGTTGATACAGATACGGTCGCCGTCAGCGGTGACCGCGAGCTCGGCGTCCGGGCCGGCGGCGGACGTGGTGGCCGGTATGGGGGCGACCGGCGGGGCGAAGCTCCGCGTCTGGCGGTCGAAGACGATGACCACGCCCGCGTCCTGGTCGGGAACGTAGATCCGCCCGTCCTGCCAGACCGGTGCGCCCAGCCGACGTGCCGGCTCGGGGGTCGCTTCCGGACGGCTGGCCCGCGGATCCGTTCCGCTCGGTGCGGCAGTGGCCCCAGTGGGGCCCGAGCCAGCCGGGCGATCGATGTCGGGCAGCGTGGGCGGGGCGGGTGGAGTGGATGACCCCGCCGGGGGAGACGCGTCAGCCGGGAGATCGACGGATGTCACCGTGCTGTGCGCGAGATCGGCGATCATCAACCGTCCGGTGCTCGGATCGAGCACACCGGCCAGCCCGGTCGGGGAGCGCCCGGCCGCGACCAGTCTGTGGGCAGCGGTGCTGGCGGCGGTGGGGTCCGCCTGGCGGGCGAGCGCGGTCGAACGGCCGGGGTGTCGTCCGATGAGCGGGGTCACGCTGGCCGCGGTGGCGTCCAGGACGACGGGCTGATCACCCGAGAGCACCACGTCGATCGCATGCCCCGGTGGGGCCACCCGGATCGCAGCGGCGGGCACTCCGTGCCGGATCGGGACCACGGTGCCACGGGTCCGAACGGGCGCCCACAGTGTTCCGTCCGCTGTCCGGGCGGTGCTGCCGATCGGCCCACCGAGGTCGAGCACTGGCCCACGCGGGGTGAGGCGCGTGCGGTCCAGACGGAGCACCTGCCCGCGCGGGCCGTCCGTGGCGTAGACCGCGTCCGGGGCCACCGTCACGATGGCCCCGGACGACAGGGCCACAGCGCGGGCCGGGGCCAACCGCTGCGGTTCGATCACCTGGAGCAGGTGGGTGTCCGCGTCCAGGACCAGCAGGTTCGGCCCGTCGGGGAAGACCGTCAGGTGGTGGCCGGCCGCTGCCGGTACGGTGATCGCCGCGTCCGCCCGGCCGGTCGTGCTCTGCAGGTGGGTCACCACACCGGCGGTGTTCCAGGGTAGCCAGACGTCACCGTCGGTGGACCACATCATGACCGGCGGGGCGCCTGCGGCCGAGAGCAGCAGGCCTGCGGCCAGGCAGCCCGTGGCCGTGGCGATGGCCGTGGCGATCTTGGTTGCTCTGCCCCGCGGAAACACCACGACTGGCCTCCCCTGACTACTCGATGCCCCGGCCGGGGCCCGACCTGACTGTCCGGGCCGATCGGGGGACGCCATGGTCATGGCGCCTGCCAGGCAACGGGGCCGCAGGGGTGACGAGCAGCGGCGGCCCGACGTTTACGGCGGGCCCGACGTTTACGGCGGTGTCCGTGCGAGCGCGCCACCCCGCCCGTTCGCACGGACACCGCCTGGTGAGCGCTGCGGGAGGGGCGCAGCACTCACCATGACCCGCGCGTACTGCCCAATACGCACGGGAAGTCATTGTGTTTTACGTGATCACGTTGTTGGAGGAGTGGCTGCCTGTTCGGGCGGAGCATCCCCTCTCGCAGCGTTAGACGCGACACCCGGCCGACAGGTTGCGACCTGATTGCTGCCATTCGTGATGTCGTCGCGTAGCTGTCGCCGTGCAGCTCGGGGTGGTCGCGTCTGGTGACGGACATGTCTGCCGGCCGACCATCGGATCGACAACTTCTTCTGGGCATCGACACAACGAAAGTCGTTCGTCCGTCGTCTACCGCAGTGGAACGGGAGCGCACCTTCGGCGACGGCCGGGCAGCGATCGTTCCCGGGCGGAACCCCCCACCGCCCGACTGGCGGACCGGGTCGGTTGTCCCCCCTACCGGCCTGGTCCGCCTTCCAGCCCGCTCTGGTCCTGCCCCAAGGAGCGCACGGTGATGAGTAGTCCGACCGATCCGACCGTTGCGACCGGAGGCGTGGCGTGACGGGGCGCGACGACGGCACCGGTCCGCTGCGCGGTGACGAGTTCGGGATGGCCGAGTTCGCCGCGGTCTTCCGCAACGTCGTCGCGAACGTCGAAAAGGTGATCCGGGGTAAGCGTGACGTGGTCGAACTCGCCACGATCTGCCTGTTCGCCGAAGGGCACCTGCTCATCGAGGACGTTCCCGGGCTCGGCAAGACGTCACTGGCCCGCAGCCTCGCCGCTTCGGTGAACGCCGGATGCCAGCGCATCCAGTTCACCCCCGACCTGCTGCCGGCCGACATCACCGGCACGATGGTCTACAACCAGCGGACCCATGAGTTCGGCTTTCGCGCCGGGCCGGTGTTCACCAATCTCGTCATCGGAGACGAGATCAACCGGGCGTCTCCGAAGACGCAGTCGGCATTGCTGGAAGTGATGGAGGAGGGGCGGGTCACCTCCGACGGAACAAGCTATTCCGTGCCCCGGCCGTTCATGGTCGTGGCCACGCAGAACCCGATCGACATGGACGGCACCTACTGCCTGCCCGAGGCCCAGCTGGACCGGTTCCTCATGCGGTTGCGCGTGGGGTATCCATCGCTGGACGCCGAACTGGAAATCCTCGAGGGCACGCAGGTGGGCCGGACGGTTGACGACCTTCAACCGGTGATGCGGGCCGAGGATGTCATGGCGCGATCGGCCCAGACGCTGGCCGTTCACGTCGCCCCGAACCTGCGCCGTTACCTCGTCCAGCTGGTCGCGGCCACCCGGACCATTCCCGACATCGTCCGGTTGGGGGCCAGTCCGCGGGGCAGCATCGCGCTGCTCCGCGCCGTGCAGGTCCGTGCCGCCGCCCACGGACGGGTCTTCGCCACACCCGACGATGCCAAGGCCGTCGCCGGCGCGGTACTCGCCCATCGGCTCGTGCTCAGCCCGGAGGCGGAACTGCGGCGTGTCCTCGCCGAGGACGTGGTCGACGAGATCCTGCAGTCGGTGCCCTCCCCACGCCGGCTCATCGGGATCTGACCGTGCCACCCCGGGGGCGACCGCCGCGTCCCGACGACCAGCCGACGACGATGCGACGCGCCAGCGGGACCGAGGCGGACACCAGACCGCTGCGCGCCGACCCCTCCGATCGGGCCGGGCGTGCCGCTCCCGACCATGGCCCGTGGCGTGCTCCGCGGACTCCGCCGGGCAGCACTGGCCCCGTCGTCCGAGGACTCGGTGAGCGGCACCGGCCACGACCGGTCACACCCACCCCGGCCGCTACACCCGTCCCCGTCCCCGCGCCGACCCCTGCTCCTGCCCGCCGGCCGCCGCTGCCCGCCCCCGCCCCGGCGACCGCCCGTGAGCCGGCGAGTGCTCCTGCGCCTGCGGCCGTCCGCCAGCCGGAGTCCGCGCCTGTCCGTATGCCTGCCCACAGGTCCGCTCCGTGGCTGGGCGCCGGCCTCAGGACCAGGGACACAACCGGGCCGACGTCGGTGGACGCGGTCGCACCGCGGGCCCGGGCCCGGGCGCGGCCGGCCCGGTCACGCCTACGGCCGACACCGCTCGGTTGGGGCCTGCTCGCCACCGCCACGCTGCTGCTGACCGGTGCTCGGCTGGTGCACTACCCCGAGGTCGGCGTGCTCGGCGGTACCGCCGCCGCGGCCGTGGCACTGTCCCTGGCCGTCGCCGTGCGGCATCCGCGGGCGTCGGCCGAGCTCAGCGTGTCGCCGCACCGGGTGGCGCGGGGGGAACCCGCCACCCTCGAGATCACCCTGCACAACCACTCGCGGTGGACGGCGCCCACTTTTGTCGTCCGCCTGGCCCTGAGCGTGACCACCCCCCGTTCGGAGCAGGGCGCGGCTGCGGCCAGCTCGCAACCGTCGGCCGGGGATGCCGGCCCGTCGAGTGGAGACGCCCGACCCTCGCGGGCAGCCCCGCCGCCCGAACTGCTGCTGGTGCCGATCACCCGGCTGGCGGGCGCCGGCACCCGCACCGTCGACGTGGCCCTGCCGACCGACGAGCGAGGCGTGATCGCCATCGGCCCGGTCGAGATCACCCGATCGGACCCGTTCGGACTGCTCACTCGTAGCCAGCGACTACCCGCCACCGCGACCCTGCACGTCCGGCCACCGGTCCGGCTGCTCGCCCCGCTGGCCTCGGCGCCGTCACGTGAGCCGGACGGCCAGACCGGACATGGCACGGCCGGGGGGCTCGAGATCCACACGCTGCGGCCCTACGCGGTGGGTGAGGATCTCCGCCTGGTGCACTGGCCTTCGAGCGCGCGGGCCGGCGAGCTGATGGTCCGTACCCACATGGATCCCACGGAGCCGGCGGCCACCGTGGTGCTCGACGTCCGGCCGGACGCCTACCCCCCCGGTCCGGCCGGACGGGCGGCGTTCGAGTCGGCTGTGGACGTGGCCGCCGCCGCGGTGATGACCTGCGCGCGGGAGGCGTTCGGGGTCCGCCTGGTGACCACCGCCGGACTACGTGCCCTCGGGCGGCGTCGGCGGCGCGACGCCGACATGCTGCTCGACGAACTGGCCGCCGTGGAGCTGACCGGCGACGCCACCCTGGACGTCCTCGGCACGCTGCGGCGCGGGGGGCTGGGCACGCTCGTCCTGGTGACCGGCGGCTTCGACCGGTCCGCCGCAGCCGCTCTCGCACCGGTCGGACACGCCTACGGACGGGTGGTGCTGGTGCGGGTCGGACCACGATCCGAGGCCACCGCCCGGGCCGTGCTTCGGCGCGACTCCACCGACCGGGCCCGGCTGCGGCCGGCCTCGCCCGTGCGTGCCTGGGGCCGCTCGTCGATCGCGGGCGTGGTCGGCCCGCGGGGCGGGACCGCCCATCTGGCCCGAGCGGGGGGTGGCGGCACGGGAACGGTCGGACGGCTCACCGTCATCGATGTTCGCGACGCGGCGGCACTGGCCGACAGCTGGCCGGCCGCCTGGCCGCGAGGACGCGGCAGCCTCGGGGCGGGGCGCCGATGAGCGGGCGCACCCGCCTGGCCGCGCTGCTGCTGATCGGCGGGCTCGTGTTCGTCGCCGGTTACGGGTGGCACCAGGTGTTCGCCGGCCCCGAGATCCTGGTGGACGTCGTGGCTGCGGTGATCCTGCCCGTGACGCTGGTCGCGGTGCTGGGTGGCCGGCACCAACCATCGTCACCGGTCGTGACGGTCGTCGCGTGGAGTAGCGGATTCGTGGCCTGGGCCGCGGCGACCATCGCCGTCCCGGCGGGTGGGGTGTGGTCCCGGCTGCACCTGGTCGGATCGGGGGTGGTCACCGGGTGGGCGCGGCTACTCGACACGGCCGTTCCGGTACCGGCCGAGGCTGATCTGCTGCTGGGGCCGGTCGCACTGACCTGGCTGGCCGCGGCGCTCGGCGCCGAACTGGTGGTCCGCACCCGGACCCGGCTGCTACCCGCACTGCCGGGCACGATTCTGCTGCTGGTCACGGTGGGCTATGGCACCGCGGCGGGTGGTTCGGACCTGCTGGCCGCCGCCGGGTTCGCCGCGCTCGCCGCCCTACTCGTTCAGGTCCGCCGGCCCCGGATCGGGACGGCGGTGGGCGCAGCGGCCCGCCCGGCCACCCTGGCCCGGCCGGTGGGTGCGGTGATTGCCGTGGTCGCGGTGGGGATCGGACTGGCCGGCGGCCCGCTGCGGGTCGACGACCGTCCACCCATCGACCCGCGCAGCTACCGCGCGCCCGCCGCCACCGCCGTGGCGGACCTCAGCCCGCTCAGCCGACTGGCCGGCTGGACCGCCCATCCGGACCAGGTCCTGTTTCGGACGGCTCTGACGCCGGCGACCACCGGACCGGTGGCACTGCGCCTGGCCGTCCTCGACGCCTATGACGGCGCCACCTGGACGGCCACCACCCGCTACCTGCCGGCGGGGACGGCCTCCGCCGGCTGCCCCGAGGTCGCCTGGCCAACCGACACCGGCGCCGCGGTGACGCAGGAGCTGACCATCGCCGGGCTTGGTGGTCAGCTCATCCCGGTGTCGGGGCAGCCCAGGCAGTTCGCCGTGCTCTCGAGCCCGTCCCGTCCGGTCGCCGCGACCACAGCCGGCCAGCCAGCGCCGGGGCGATTTGCGGTGGCGGCCTGTGCCGGCTCGTTGCTGCGGACCGAGCCGCTCACCCCCGGCACCCACCTTCGGGTGCAGTCCTGGTCGCCATCCGTGCTCACTCCTGCCCAGACGCTGGCCCTCGCCGTGTCCGCCGCGCCGGCCGACGCCCGCGACCGCGCCCTGCCGGCCACCGTGCCGCCGGTGCTGCGCAACCTGGCTACGATCGCCACCGCCGGGGGCAGCTCGCCCTACCAGCGCGCCGCGCTGCTGCGGCAGTACCTGCGGGCGAACTTCGTGTTCGACCCGACCGCCCCCGCGGGGCACAGCCTCGCGCAGATCGCCCATTTCCTCGAACAGACCGGACGGGGGACCTCCGAACAGTTCGCCACGGTGTTCGTGCTCGCTGCCCGGCTGCTCGGCCTGCCCGCCCGGCTCGTCGTCGGCTTCAGCGCCCCCGGCCCGGATCCCAGCGTCCCCCGCACGGTCCATGGCGCCGATGCTCTGGCCTGGGCGGAGATCCATTTTGCCGGTGCCGGCTGGCTGCCCTTCTTCCCCACGCCGATGGCGGGTGACGTGCGGGGCGCCGCCGTTGCCGGGGCCGCCCAGGGCGAGTCCATGGCGCAGGCCGAACTTGTCAACGCCGTGCTCGGCGTCACGGTGGCCGTGCCGTCCGGTGGGGCTGTTCCCGGGACGGATCCGCGCCCCCGGCCGATCAGCCCATCGCCTGGCTGGTCCGACTGGGCGCGGGGGGTCCGGCTGGCGGGAACGGCGACCCTGCTCGTTCTGGCTGGTTATCTCGGTCTGGCCTGGTCCCTGCCGGGGCTGCGTCGCCGCCGGGCACGGCGGCGCGGAACCGAACGGATGCGCATCGTCGCCGCCTGGCGACAGGCGTTGGACGTACTGGCCCGAACGGGCCAGCCGATGCCGCCCGCCGCGAGCCCGGCCGAGGTCGTGGCCATGGCCGCGGTCGCGGTCGCCCCGGCGGGTGGACCGGCCGGCACGGCGCTGCGCGGGTTGGCGGAACTGGCCACCGTCGCCCTGTTCGGCGATCTGACCGACAGTCGGCTGCGGGCCGCCCCCGGCCGCGGCGGCGCCGCCGAGGCCTGGCGGCAGACCGACGCGCTGGAACAGGCACTGCACAGGTCCGTGTCCCGACACCGCCGCATCGCGCACCGGATCGCGCCCGTCGCGGTGGCCGCCGAGGTGCGGGCAGCCGTCGGTCTGGGTGAGCCTGCCGACCTGCGGGCAGCCGCCAAGCCGCGGGCAGTGGCGGGGATGCGGGGGGCGACCGAAACGCGTGGGGCTGCGGATGTCCGTACGGCCGTCGAGACAGGTCGGCTGCTGTGGGCGGCGTCGAACCCCGCTCGGGCCTGGCAGGGGCAGGCCGACGCGCCCCACGTGATGACAAGTGGTTCTCTTTCAGTTACATCGGGTATTGGAATGTGGGTAGGTGAACAGGGGGAGGAGTAGTCATGGCACAGACACTGAAGCGAGCGGACGCGCGGACGGGGGCATCGGTGCCCGCCCGGGAGGCGGTGCCCGCCCGGGAGGCGGTGCCTGCCCGGGAGGCGGTGGGGACCCGCGGGTGGCAGGGGCATACCCGGCCCGCCGGGGCGGAGACGTCCAACGACGAAATGGCCCGGCAGGTGGCAAGCCAGACCTCGTCCGATCGGATGGCAGAAGAGGTCTTCCAGCGGGAGCGGAACGGGGCGCTGACGGACAAGGAAGCGGCCAAGAGCGAGTTGCTGCGTCGACCCGGGCGGTGAGGCGGGTCCTCGGGCCGGCCGGACAGCCCCCGGGCCGGTGGTCACCCGAGTGAGGCGGGTCGTCCCGCGCGTGGGGGCGTTCGCCCGGCGTGACGGGCCGGCGTGCCGTATGCAGGATAGATGGGACTCGACGTCGACCGGCCCTTCACCGATGCCGGTACCCCTGCGTCGGCCTGGCAGCAGTGGGAGCCGGGCTGGCCGGAGTTCGATCTGAGCGACCCGCCGCCACAGGTGGTTGTCGTCGCCCCCCATCCGGACGATGAGGTGCTCGGCGTCGGGGGGCTGCTCGTCCGGCTACGCGACCTGGGTGCGCGGATCGCCGTGATGGCCGTCACTGATGGTGACGGGTCGCATCCCGGTTCGCCGACACTGTCGGCCCGACAGCTCGCCGAGCAGCGCATCACCGAGCAGCACGCGGCGCTGGCAGCGCTCGGTCTCGGGGATACCCAGGTGCACCGGGCGGGGCTGCCAGACGGACGGGTCGCCGGGCACGAAGCGGCGCTCGCCGCGCTGGTGGAGCCGCTGTTGACCGCCCGGACCTGGGTCTTCACCACCTGGCGGGGTGATCGGCATCCCGATCACGAGGCGACGGGACGCGCGGCGGCGCTGGCTGCGAACCACGCCGGGGCCCGGCTGGTCGAATACCCCGTGTGGACCTGGCACTGGTCGGTACCCGATGATCCGGACGTGCCTTGGTCCCGGGCGAGGTCGGTGACCCTGCCCGAACGGGTGATGCGGGCCAAGGAACGCGCCGTCGACTGTTACCGCACGCAGATCGCCCCCCTGTCGGACCATCCCGCCGACGCCGCCGTTCTTCCGCCGCCGTTCCTGGCCCGGCTGCTGCGTTCGACCGAGACCGTCTTCATCTGAGCCAACCGGGTGGCCGGGCGGCCGTATCGCGGCTACTGTCGACCTACCAACTGCATACCGCTGCCGCTCACGCCCGTGCGGGAGAGTCCCGGTCACCACATGGCCGGGGCGCCGAAGGAGCAAGCTCTCCCCATAAACTCTCAGGCCCCCAACCGCCGGGTCAGGCAACTCTGGAAAGTGGACGCCGAGGCGTCCCGCCGACGGTGAAAGCCGCCGCCGACCTCGCGCGCCCGCCCGTCATGGCGAGCCCGCGGTCGAGGCGCGGCGAAGCTCTCAGGCCATATGACAGAGGGGGAGGCCCGTCGCGGCACCGGCGCACCCCGTCGGTTCCGCCCGACCTCCGGAGCGGCCCATGACGCACGACGGCAGCAAGCAGAACACCCCGCCGGTGGCGGTTCCCCCCGGGTCCTATCCGCGTTTCGCCGATCGGCACATCGGCCCGGGCCAGAGCGCCCGCCAGGCCATGCTGGCCGCGCTCGGCCACGAATCACTGCGATCCCTGACCGACGCCGCCGTGCCCGCGATCATCGCCGACAGCACCCTTGACCTGCCAGCCCCGCTCGACGAGCCGGCCGTGCTGGCCGCGCTGCGGGCGCTCGGGCGGGCCAACCGGCCGGTGCCCTCGATGATCGGTCTCGGCTTCCATCCCGCGGTGATGCCGGGCGTCATCCAGCGCAACGTCCTGGAAAATCCGGCTTGGTACACGGCCTACACGCCCTACCAGCCAGAGATCTCCCAGGGCCGGCTCGAGGCCCTGCTCAACTTCCAGACCATGATCACGGATCTGACCGGGCTGGCGGTGGCCGGTGCGTCCTTGCTGGACGAGCCCACCGCGGCGGCCGAGGCGATGCAGATCGCGCTGCGCCGGGCGAAGGCCGGACGGCGGGTCTTCCTGGTCGACGCCGACACACTCCCGCAGACGATCGCGGTCGTGGCGACCCGCGCCGAGGCGCTGGGCGCCACCGTCGAGGTCGTCGAGCTCGGCGGCAGTGCGTCGCTGCCCGCCGAGCTGTTCGACTCGGCCTTCGGGCTGCTGGTGTCCTACCCTGGGCCGGGCGGAGCCCTGCGTGACCACCGGGGTGTGATCGCGCAGGCCCGCGAGCGAGGCCTGATCGTCACCGTCGCCGCCGACCTGCTGGCCCTCACCCTGCTGCGCTCGCCCGGCGAGCTCGGCGCGGACATCGCGGTCGGAAGCACCCAGCGGTTCGGTCTGCCCCTGTCGTTCGGCGGCCCGCATGCCGGCTATCTCGCCGTCCGTTCCGGTCTGGAACGCACGCTGCCCGGTCGGCTGGTCGGCGTGTCCATCGACGCGGCCGGTGCCCCGGCCTACCGACTTACCCTGCAGACACGCGAGCAGCACATCCGACGAGAGAAGGCGACGAGCAACATCTGCACCGCGCAGGTGCTGCCGGCGGTGCTCGCCTCGATGTACGCGGTCTACCACGGCCCGCAGGGGCTGGCGGGGATCGCCCGACGCGTGCATGGCCTCGCGGTGCGCCTCGCCGAGGGGCTGCGCCTCGGCGGAATCACGTTGGGTGACTCGTCGTTTTTCGACACGGTTGTCGCCGCGGCACCGGGCCGGGCCGCCGAGGTGGTCGCCAGCGCACTCGAGCACGGGGTGAACCTGCGCCTCGTCGATGACGATCACGTGGGCATCTCGTGCAACGAGACGACCGTGGAGGCGGACCTGCGGGCGGTCTGGGCCGCCTTCGGGGTGCCACCGGCCGCGGCCGCCGAGGTGACGACGCAGGCCGAACTGGACGGGCCGATTCCGGCGACGACCGCGGTCGCGCTGCCCGCCGCACTGATCCGCACGGAGGGATATCTCGAGCATCCGGTGTTTCACGAGCACCGGTCCGAGACCGCGATGCTGCGCTATCTGCGTCGGTTGTCCGATCTCGATCTCGCCCTTGACCGCGGAATGATTCCCCTCGGTTCCTGCACGATGAAACTCAACGCCACCACCGAGATGGCTGCGGTCACCTGGCCGGAGTTCGCCGACATCCACCCGTATGCCCCGCTGGACCAGGCCGCCGGTTACCTCACCCTGATCCGCCAGCTCGAGGAATGGCTCGCCCGGATCACCGGCTATGCGGGTGTCTCGGTGCAGCCGAACGCCGGCAGCCAGGGCGAGCTGGCCGGGCTGCTGGCGATCCGCGCCTATCACCGTGACCGCGCGCCGGCCGGCGCGCCCGTGCGCGACGTGTGTCTGATCCCGTCATCCGCCCATGGCACGAACGCGGCCAGCGCCGCGATGGCCGGAATGCGGGTCGTCGTCGTTGCCTGCGACGATGACGGAAACGTCGATCTCGACGACCTCGCCCGGGCCGCCCGGACACACACGGACGTCCTCGCCGCCCTGATGGTGACCTATCCCTCGACGCACGGGGTGTACGAGGAGGGCATCGGGCAGGCCTGCGCTCTTGTGCATGAGGCGGGCGGTCTGGTCTACGTCGACGGGGCGAACCTGAACGCGCTGGTCGGCCTCGCGAAACCGGGCCAGTTCGGCGCCGACGTCAGCCATCTGAACCTGCACAAGACGTTCTGCATTCCGCATGGCGGCGGCGGTCCGGGGGTCGGGCCGGTGGCTGTCGGTGAAAAGCTGCTGCCCTATCTGCCCAACCATCCGCTGCGGACCGAGGCCGGTCCGACCACCGGGGTGGGGCCCATTTCCGGGTCGCCGTGGGGATCGGCCGGGATCCTGATGATCCCATGGGCATACATCCAGATGATGGGCGCAGACGGCCTGCGGGAAGCCACGTCGGTGGCCGTTCTCAACGCCAACTACATCGCCCACCGGCTACGCCCACACTATCCGGTTCTCTATTCCGGCCGGGACGGTCTCGTGGCGCACGAGTGCATTCTTGACCTGCGACCGTTGACGCGAGAAACCGGGGTCACCGTGGACGACGTGGCCAAGCGCCTCATCGACTACGGCTTTCACGCGCCGACCATGTCGTTTCCGGTCGCGGGTACCCTCATGGTGGAGCCGACCGAAAGCGAGGACCTCGCCGAGATCGACCGTTTCTGCGATGCGATGATTGCGATCCGGGCGGAGGCGGAACAGGTCGGCGACGGAACCTGGCCGCTCGACGACAATCCGCTGCGCAATGCGCCGCACACCGCGGCGATGGTAACCGCCGACGACTGGCCGCACCCCTACCCTCGTTCGGTCGCCGCCTATCCGCTGGCCACGCTGCGTACCGGGAAGTACTGGCCGCCGGTGCGGCGAATCGACGGCGCCTATGGCGACCGCAACCTGGTGTGCACCTGCCCGCCGGTGGAGTCCTTTGCCGACCCGGTGGAGGAGGAGGCGGCGCTCGCCACCGTCGGCTGACCGTCCCGCTCGTGTCCCCGGCGGCCGGGCGGACGTCCTCGGACCGATGCTCCTGCCGGGGATCAGGCCCCGCCGGGGATCCAGGCCCGCGCGGTCCGCGCGGGCCGGCCGGCCGGCCGGATCCGATCCCGGCCAGCCGGGAGCGCGTCCACGTCGCGCCGTATCGGTTATGCGATACGCGATGGAACGGTGTTGGCGCGTAGTGAATTATGTCGGAACGTAGTGCCGTTCGTGGCGCAGAGTCATTCTTTGTGATTATCGGCAACACTTCCGTTGCGTGACATATTGCCGACTCCCTGCGTTCCGTGGCCGATAGCCGGCCTGTCGATCGCCCTGCGGGCCGGTTGGACCACCCTGCTGTTGACCACAGATCTGCCGGCGCCAATAGTTGGACCCACCGGGCTGGTGGAAAACGGGGTCTGCTGCACTAGGGTCGGTCGATGATGGGACAACAGAAGGGCGGGGCCGATGGATCCGCGGATGGAGAAACAGGTCGCTGCGCTCCGCCGTAAGGCGGTGGATCTGGGGCTCGGGCCGGCGCTGAAGCTGGTGCGAGACAATGTTGTGCCGACTGCGCGGCGCAACCGCAACGATGATCGACACTTGGCGCTGCTAATGTCGTTCGTGCTTGCCGAGACGTCGAACTGTATTGATGTGGGTGCGCACCGTGGCGACGTGCTGCGGACAATCCTGCGGCACGCTCCGCACGGCACACATGTCGCCTATGAGCCGCTGCCGCACATGGCCGCCACGCTCCAGGCCGACTTCCCCACCGTGGACGTGCGCCAGGCTGCGCTTTCCGACAAGCCGGGTGTCCTGCCGTTCACCTACGTGCGCAGCCGGCCGGCCTACAGCGGCCTGCGCGACCGGGTGCCGGACACCGAGGACGTCGAACAGATCGAGGTCACCGTCGAGGTCCTCGACGACGCGCTGCCGGCGGACTACCGGCCGGCTCTGATCAAGGTCGACGTCGAGGGTGCCGAGTACGGCGTCTTCCGTGGCGCCACCAAGCTGATCGCGGCCAGTCGCCCGCACCTGGTGTTCGAGTTCGGCGCCGGCGCCCGTGACTACGGGACGACCGCGGACGACATGTATCTGCTGGTTGACGGGGATCTCGGCCTTCGGATCTTCGATCTGGACGGTGAAGGTCCGTACACCCTGCCGAAGTTCCGGGACACCTTCGAGACGGGCCGGCACTTCAACTTCGTCGCGCACCCCTGACCGCGCACGTCGGGCGTCCGGGGGCAGGACGTCCGACGTTTTAGTGTGATGTAAATCACCTTATTGTGGGCCCGGTTTCGGTCTGGGCTGGCCTTGCGGTCGACCTCGCCCGTTTGGGCCGGATATGGCGGCGTCGGTCGGGCCCACCCGGCAATGCCGGCCTGGCATCGCCGAGTCGATGCGCGGGTAGTTCTCTCTCACCCGCCCGGAAAGCTCTCACGTCGAGTGTCGATATCAGCACTCGGCGTGCCGGTTTCGCCGAACTCGGCCGACGCGGGCGGCTCGGTGTGATCGCCGGCTGCCGGCAACGGCGGTGGCCGGTACTCGTTGGGAAACGGGGGGAGTGACGGATTCGGCCGCAACGCCGATACTTTGACGCTCCGGCATCGAGTCACGTGCCGGATCGGTCGTACCCGGGAAGTCGTGAAGTCGATGCGGCGACCCGGCGTACGGAGGTACTGGAAACGGCCAGGTCACCGGAAACCGGGTGACGGTCGGAGCGTTGCGGACGGAGGTGGCTAATCCCACGGTCGGCGGTGCGATCGAAGATTTCCGCCGGGCTGTGTGATTTACCCGCTGTCCAGCAACGGATCCCGCCTCGCCAGCTCCGGTGCAGGGTGATCCGTACCTCACAAAGGTCACGAGAGAGGGGCGTCCGTGCGAACGCTCGAACCCACCAGCCTCGACCTCGACGCGATCGAGGCGGACAAGCTTGCCAAGGGCATCACCCTGAGCCTGCTGATCCCTGCCCGTGGCCCGGAGGCTGCCCGAACGCTTGGTGACATCATCGCGCAGGATCGGCAGCGCTGGATGCAGGAACGCCGGGTGTTGGACGAGATCGGCGTGGTCGTCGATCCGACGTCCGACGGCGACGAGCATGACCTGGTGCGCATCGCAACCGAGGCCGGTGCGAGCTGGGTCGTCCGTGGAAACTCGGTACTTCAGCGGCATGCCGGCAGGGAGGCGACGACGACCGGCGGCAAGGCCGGGGCGATGCGCAGCCTCGCGTATCTCGCTTTCGGGAACCGACTGATCTTCCATGACGCGGACCTGGAAAGCTACGACCCGTCCACGGTGGGCGTTCTCGCGGCGGCCACGACAGCCGGTAACGCCCCCCTGTTCGTGAACGGAAGTTCGCGCCGGGTGACCGGCGATGGCCGACCTGGTGGGCGCACGACGGAGATGCTGAGGTCGTTGCTGTCGAAACAACTCGCTCGGTATGTGCCCTCGATCACACGCACCCTCCAGCCGCTGATCGGCGAGTTCGTCATTGATGCGGACGTCTTCGCCTCGCTGGCCTTCTCTCGGGGCTATGGAGTCGAAACGTCCCTGAAGGTTCTGGCCCTCGATCTGTTGGACTACTCCGACAGCCTGCAGATCGAGCTGCCGATCAAGTACCAGGTCGGCCAGCACTACCACGCACTGGTAAAGCAGTTCCATGAGATCAGCTTCACCATCGACGTCCTCGAGGCCTACTTCCAGCGGCGCCGGGTCGACCCGCACGTGGCCATCTGGCAGATTGCCGACAACTACGACCTGCTGTTCCCCGGCCGTACATACGCTCTGCACCGGCCGTCGGGCTACGACGACGCGGACTTTGTCCCGCGGCTCGGGTTCTACCAGCCGCTGGCCACCTCGCCCGCGTACCAGGCCCGCCTCCCCGAGATCAAGAGTTCCCGTCGGCTGGCCCTGGACACCCTCGGCCGACAGATGCGAACCTCCGCCTGATCCGGCTCGCGGGCCCACCCGGCCCAGGCCGCACCCGGACCGACCTGCCCGACCTGCCCGACCTGCCCGCGTCAAGTATCTGGGTGGGTCGGGCTGGTTGTTGTGCGCACAATCGACCTTGACTCTGTGCATCAGTCGCGAACAGTGTCTCTCTCCAAGCCGTCCCGATTGGGGGAGATGTCGTGTTCGCAGCTTTGGTGACTCTGGTCACACGTCGGACACGGCTGGTACTCGCCGGTACGGCGGTCCTGGTCGTCCTCGGCGCCCTGCTCGGCAGCACCGCGTTCGGGAAGTTGCAGGGCGGGGGGTTCGACGATCCCCGCTCGGACTCCAGCCGGGCGTCCGATGTACTGGACGCACACTTCCACGGCCGGGCGAATGTGCTGTTGCTCGTCACCGCCCGTTCGGGGGAGGTCGACGACACGCGGATCGTCGCGGCTGGTCGGGCGGTCGCCGCCGATCTGGCCGCTCAACCCGGTGCGCGCGACGTCGTCTCCTACTGGACGGGGGCGGGCAGTTCGCTGCGCTCACGGGACCGCCGCTCGGCCCTGGTCGTGGGCAGCGTCGCGGACGACGACGATGCCGCCGACGTTGTCCGGCGATACGCCTCCCGGGAGTTCAGCCTGCCGGCGGTGACCGTCGAGCCGGGTGGCGCGGCGGCCGTCAACCATGACGTCAGCAACCAGGTTTCCAGTGATCTCGCGGTAGCGGAGTCGATCGCACTTCCGATCACGCTGATTCTGCTGGTGGTGGCGTTTGCCGGGGTGGTCGCGGCACTGCTGCCGCTGGCGGTGGGGTTGATCGGAATGGTCGGTGGCCTCGCGGTACTGGCGGTGATCGGCAGCGTCACCGATGTCTCGATCTTCGCCGTGAACCTGACGACCGCGCTCGGCCTCGGACTCGGCATCGACTACTCACTGTTGATGGTCAGCCGGTTTCGGGAGGAACTCGCCACCGGGCGGGACCGGGCGTCCGCGGTCGGGATCACCGTGCGGTCCGCCGGTCAAACGATCTTCTTCAGTGGCGCCACGGTGGTCGTGAGCCTGATCATGATGCTGCTGTTCCCACCGTTCTTCCTGCGCTCCATGGCCTATGCGGGCATCTCGGTGACCCTGGTGGCGGTCGTCGCGGCGGTGGTTGTGCTGCCTGCGCTGCTCATGCTGCTCGGCGAGCGGGTGAACGCCTGGCGGGTGGGGGGCCTGATCGGACTGGTCCGTCGGCGCCGGCAGCGAGCCGCTGTGGGGGCGGCTGGCCCAGGGGCTTCTCCCGGTGCCGGCACCGGCGAGGCGGCCGTGGGTACGCGGGGGCGGCGGGCGCGGGAGTCCGCGGAGTCGCCGTTCTGGCGGCGGGTGGCGTCGACCGTCATGGCCCGTCCGGTCCTGACCGGGCTGCCCGTGATCGTGGTGCTGCTCGTGCTCGCCGCCCCGTTCCTGCACGTGCACTTCGGCACGCCGGACGACCGGGTGCTGCGCCCGGGCGCCGCCGCCAGCCGCACGGTCGGCGATGCGCTGCGGGAGCGTTTCCCCGCCGACCTGGCCGGCTCGATGGATGTGGTCGTGCAGGTCGACGGGCAGGGCGACCTGGACTCCACCGCGCTGTCCAGCTATGCGGCCACCCTGTCCCGGCTGCCCGATGTGGCCCGGGTGGACTACACGCTGGGTACCGTCGTCCGGGGACGCCCGGTCACACCCCCCGATCCGACCAGCGTGCGGTTCCGCGCACCGGGTGCGCAGCTGCTGCAGGTGGTCCCCGCGGTGGACTACACGTCGCCGCGCGCGCAGGCGCTGGTCCACGCCACCCGTGCGCTGCCCGCACCGGCGGGCAGCACCGTCCTGGTGGGGGGTGCACCCGCCGTGCTCGTCGACGGCAGGTCCGCGATCGGCACGCGGCTGCCGCTGGCGCTCGGCCTCATCGCGTTGGCGACGTTCGTTCTGTTGTTCCTGTTCACCGGCAGTGTGCTGCTTCCGGTCAAGGCGATCGTGCTCAACGGCCTGTGCACCTGCGCGGTGTTCGGAGTCGCAGTCTGGATCTTCACGGACGGTCACCTGTCAGGTCTGCTCGACTTCACTCCCGGCCCCCTCGACACCTCCATGCCCGTACTGCTGTTCTGCATCGCCTTCGGCCTGTCCATGGACTACGAGGTGTTCCTGCTGTCACGGATCAAGGAGGTGCACGACACCGGGGCGAGCAACATCGAGGCGGTCGCCACGGGCCTCGCTCGGGTCGGCCGGATCGTCAGCACCGCCGCCGCGCTGCTCGCGGTCACCTTCGTCGCGTTCGCCACCTCGTCGGTGCGCTTCATGCAGATGTTCGGGGTGGGCACGGCGCTGGCCATCGTGCTCGACGCCACTCTCATCCGGGGGGTGCTGGTCCCGGCGTTCATGCGGGTGGCCGGCGAGGCGAGCTGGTGGGCGCCCGGTCCGCTGCGCGCACTGCATCGCCGGTTCGGACTACACGAACACGCCGAGGACGCTCCTCCGGCCGAGGTGGCGCCGCCGGCGGCGCGCGACATCGAGGAGCACGATGTCCCGACCGGGGCGCAGAACTCCGCCCACCGGTCCTAGCCTCGCTCGAAGCCGCGTTGACGTTCCCAGTCGGTGACCGTGCGCTCGTAGCCGGTCAGTTCGACCTCGGCCGCATGGGCCAGATGGGCGACCACCCGCTCGCCGAAGGCAGCCCGGGCAACGGGGCTTGCCCGCCACCGGTCCACGGCTGCTCGCAGAGTCGTCGGCAGGGCGGGCACATCGGGCATCGTGAACACGTTGCCGACCCGGCCGGGCTCGAGGTCGAGCTGCTCGCGGATCCCGTGCAGGCCGGCGGCGAGGATGCCGGCGACGGCCAGGTACGGGTTCGCGTCCCCGCCGGGCACCCGGTGCTCGATGCGCAGCCCCGCACCGGACCCGACCACTCGCACCGCGCACGTCCGGTTGTCCCGACCCCAGCTGATCCCGGTCGGCGCGAACGCACCGGGGGCAAGCCGCTTGTAGGAGTTGACGTTCGGCGCGAACAGCAGGGTGAAGTCGGCCATGCAGGCCAGCTGCCCCGCCACGAAGGAGCACATCAGCGGGGACATGCCAGCGGTATCCGCCCGCGCGGGTCGTCCCGTCCGGACGGGGGAGGTCCTGGTCTGGCCGGGGGAGACGGCGAAGGCGGGGTCGCCGCTGACGATGTCGCGCAGGGACAGATGCACGTGGCAGGAGTTGCCCTCACCCTCGTCGTACTTCGCCATGAAGGTCAGGGCCTGCCCGCCCGCCGCGGCGATCTTCTTGGCGGTGGTCTTGTACAGGACGTGGACATCGCAGGCGGCCAGCGCCTCGGCGTAGCGGAACACGATCTCGTACTGGCCCGGATGGACCTCTCCCCGGGCCGATTCCACCACGATCCCGGCCTCGCGCATCGCCAGCCGGATGCGCCGGGCCAGGTCGTCCAGCCCCTCGGTGCCGAACAGCGCGTAGTCGATGTTGTACCGACTGGCCGGAGTGAGCCCGGACCAGGACCGTCGGGCCGCCCGATCGTAGGACTCGCGGAAGGCCAGGAACTCCAGCTCGGTGCCGACCAGGGCGCGCTGGCCCGCCGCACCCAGCGCGTCGAGCTGTCGGCGCAACACCGCCCGGGGTGAGACGTCCACGACCGTCCCGTCGGGCCAGTAGGCGTCGGCGAACACCACCCCGTTCGAGCGGCGCCAGGGCGCCCGGCGCAGGCTGGTCAGGTCGGGACGCAGCCGCAGGTCCCCGAAGCCGCCCTGCCAGGGGGTGGATGGGAAGCCCGGGTCGGTCTGCATGTCGACGTCGACCGCATGCAGGTAGGTGCAGGCGCCGAGTCCCTGCGGGAGAACATCGTCCGTGAAGTGCTCCGGCGACACGGCGCTGCCGACGAGGCGACCCTGCAGATCGACCGTGGCAACGATCATTTCGTCGATCGCGTCGTCGCCGTGGGTCAGCTCATGCAGTGTCGGCGCCCCCGCTGCCTCCGGCGCGTCTCGGGGCGCCTCCGAGGACGTGGCTGGGGGCGCGGCCGGGAGGGTGTCTCCCTGGCCCGATCGGGCGGGTGGGATCGGCGCCGGCACAGGCATCATCCGTTCTCCGTTCGTCCCGTCCGTCCCGGTGGCGCCGGTGGGGTGGAGTGGACGGGCACGCCGGCCACCGGATTGGCGACCGTACCCCGCATCAGGTCGAACCCGCCGTCACGCGCGGGCCGGTCGTGGAACCCGGCACCGGCGAACTGCTCTCGGTTCAGACAAACCCGGTCGAATCGGGGGGCGAGCAGGTCGACCTCGGCGAAGCGGGCCTGCAGCTCGGGGAAACGGCCCTGGTGGTCATCCAGCGTTGCGCGGACCAGCGCCCAGAACTCCGGTTCGCCGACGTGCAGATGATCGGCCACGAGGACCGAGAAGTAGCGGAAATGCCCAGCGAAGACGGCGGAGAGCACCGAATGCGCGAGCTCTCGGCCGGGCCAGCGCCGGCAGTGCTCGTCCACCTGCACCGGCAACGGGCCGCGTTCCGGGAAGGGTCCGTCAACCAGCTCGATGTCCGCCCCGAAGTCCTTGATCGCGATACGTCGGGGGACCTGGTCGGCGTCGAAGATACACAGGACGTTCTCGCCGTGCGGGGTGAATGCAATACCGTACCGGTACAGATAGTGCAGCAGCCCGGGTAGCAGCGCGGTGAACAGCGCCCGGAGCCACTCACGTGGGTCACGGCCCGAACGGGCCACCAGTTCGGCGACCAGGGATCGCCCGTCCGAGCCGGTCATGAGCAGCGCGGCGAGGCTGCGCGCCTGTTCCCCAGCGGCGAGGTAACGGTCCACCGGATCGCGCCAGAGCACCCCGAGCAGCTCATGTAGCCGGTAGGGCGCGTCCGGAAGAGCGTCGTAGGCCAGGTGGCGTACGGCGGCTCCGGCCACCTCGGGCAGCGGCTGGATGCCGCTCGCGTCCCGCAGGAACGGGTCGGCGGCCCGCAGCTGGAGCAGCCAGCGGGACACCGCCGGGCCGGCGAGAGCGTCGGCTGCCGACATCCCGCGCCAGACCAGTGTGTTGCGGATCATCAGTGCGAGCTTGACGTTGCGGCGCTCCGGCCGATCGATGTTGGCCAGCGTGCGTACCGCCTGCATCGGGACGTAACGATCAGGTGCCTCGCCCAGCTGGACCAGTCGTCCCGTGGCCAGTTCCGCCGCGAACAGCGCGACGATCACGTTCGCCCACTGCCAGGGATGCACCGGCAACCACACGTAGGCCGTGGGTGCGGCGGCGGTTCCCGGCGAGCCGGTCCCGTCCGCTGCCAGCTCGGCCAGGACCCCGGCCAGCACCGCGGCGAACCGCGCTCGGACGGGTTTGTCGAGCTCCTCGGCCAGGAAATCGCTCTGGCCCGTTCGGCCGGTGCACTCGGACCAGACCGCCAGGTCCGGGTGGGCGGCTACCCACACCAATCGGAAGGGGTGGTGGGACTCGGGGCTGTAGCGTGCCACGTCCGCGGCGAACCCGATGCGTCCCTTGTTCGCGACCAGACAGGGGTGACCGGTCTGGGCGCCCTCCAGGTCGACGAGGCCGAGGTCGGCGAGCTCCGCCGCGGGCCGCGCGCCGGCCAGTAGACGCTGGTCGGCGGCCTGGGTCGCGAGCAGATCCCGCAGAACATCGGCGAGGACCGGATCGGGCCAGCCGAGCAGGGACTGCGCCTCCCGCAGGAACAGCACCGGATCGTCCGCCATCGACTCCGGGCCGGCTGGGGGGATCCGCCGCAGGCTCACGGACTCGATCCACCACGAACCGAACGTTCCACGTCGGGCCCGGAAGCGGTAGTCGGCAGTGGCTGTCGGCACCCGGTAGGCCTGGAGCGGACCCCGCCCGATCGGACCAGGGACGCCTTGGACGTCCGAAATGATCTGCTCCTGGTCGGGCGTGCCGTCCGGTTCGGCCAGGGGGACGAGCAGCTCCTCGTAGGCCAGTTCGGCGATGAGCCGGACCAGCAGGGCCGCGCCGGCCTGACGCCAGCGGGCGATGGTCCCGCCGGCGGGCGGCTGGTTCGCCGGTCTGACCTGTGGGGGAGTCGACGATGTCGTCGCGGGCGGTGGCACCGGGCTGTTCACGGGTGCGCCCGGTCGAACACTGCCGGATCGGGCCAGACGGCGCCGGCGGCCTCGGCTGTCGTGGTGGTGCCACTCACGGTGCTGGTGCTGGTGCTGGTGTCGGTTGGCTGTGTTGGAGGCGTTGGCTGTGGAGCGCCGAAGGTGGTGAACGCGTTCGGTGGCGGGAGCCGATGGGCCTGGCCGCCGGTCAGGTCGTCCAGGATGACGGCGGAACGCCACGCGCCGAGCCCGAGGTCGGGGGCGCCCACTCCATGGGTGTGCAGCTCGGCGTTCTGGACATAGATCCGCCCGGTGACCTCGGTGGAGGTCCCTACGCGATACCGGTCGTCGATGACGAACCGGCCGGCATCGTCGAGCTCGAGCAGGTCGGCGATCGGGTCCAGCAGGCTTGGGTGACGGGCGGCGTAGCCGGTGGCGAGCACAACGGCGTCTGCGGTCAGGGTGAAGGGGGCGTCCTGGTCGCGGTGGCGGCAGGCAAGAGTGATCTCGCTGCTTTCGCCGCGCTGGCTCGCCGCCTCGACCGTGACACCCGGCAGCAGTGTGGCCGCGGAGTCTCCACCGTCGATGGTGCGCTCGTAGAGCAGATCGTAGATCTCGGCGATCGTGTCCGTGTCGATCGCCCTGTGCAGCTGCCACTGCGCCGGCACCAGGGTGTCCTTGCGCTGTTGGGCCAGGCCGTGAAAGTACCGGACATAGTCGGGGGTGAACTGTTCGAGGCCGAGCTTGGAGTACTCCATCGGGGCGAAGGCGGGAGTACGGGTAATCCAGGTCAGGTGCCGCCCCGCGGGCCCGGTGTCACGCAGCAGATCGGCGACGACCTCCGCCCCTGACTGGCCCGATCCGACCACGGTGATCCGTGGTCGCTCCGCCAGCTCCGCCCGGCGCTGGCGGTAGTGCGCGCTGTGAAAGGCCCGATCGGGGGAGATGCCCGCGAACGCGATGGGGACGCTGGGTTCGCTGCCCAGGCCGAGCACCAGATGCCGGGTGGAGATCACCCGACTGGACCATGTGCTGGTCGCATTGGGGGGTGCGTCGCCGTCCAGGGCAGATCCGCAGCGGTGCAGCGCGACCCGGAACAGGCCGGCGTCGGTATCCCAGCGCACCGTCTCGGCCCGGATGCCGAAGTGTGTCGAGGGCAGGCCGCGGGCAACCCAGCGGCAGTAGGCGTCGTACTCCCGCCGGGGAATGTGGAAACGCTCGTAGAAGTAGAAGCGGAACAGCCGATCGTGGGCCCGCAGGTAGGACAGGAACGACCACCGGCTGGTCGGGTCGATGAGGGTGACCAGGTCGGCGAGGAACGGCACCTGCAGCGTGGTGCCGTCCAACAGCAGCCCGGGGTGCCAGCTGAAAGCCGGCGCCTGATCGACGAAGGCGGCCCGCACGGCGGGCAGACCGTCGGCGAGCGCGGCCAGTGACAGGTTGAACGGGCCGAGCCCGATGCCGACGACGTCGTAGACGGTGTCCGCCGGCCGGGGCGGACCTGCCCCGGCCGCCTCGGTGGCAGGCGCGCTGCGGACACCGGCGGCAGGCGGAACGGGGGATCTCACGGGGCGCCCTCCAACAGCGGATTCGGGATCTGCACGTAGATCGACTGGGTGGCCACCGGACCGATCAGTTCGTCGCGCCCGTCGATCAGGGTCCGCAGATTTCCCTTGCTGGGTAACGTCGTGGCGCTGCGGAGAAGCGACAACAGCCGGCGACGTACCTCGGGCGGCCGGGGACCTGACTGGCCTGGATGGGCGGTGTGGTCCAGCCGCGCGAGCAGGGTACGGACCCGTCCGAGCAGGCGGTGCTCGTCGGCGACCCCCGCCGCTCCCAGCGCCCCGGCGATCGCGAACACGTTGTTCACGAACAGGTAGTAGATGATCCGGTCGATGACCAGCGGGTCGGGGAACACCACGTCCAGTCCGGCGGCGAAGCCGGGGAGCAGCCGCTGGGTGGCATCGACGGCGGACTCACCGATGTAGTAGCCCTGGCTGTCGCGGTACCAGCCGGCCACCGGCCAGCCGTCGTCATCCAGACTGACCAGGGTGTTCTGCAGATGCGCCTCGACGCCGACGCCATGGTGTAGGTAGAGCTCCAGCACGGGGGTCACCAGCACCGCCAGATACCGGTCGAACCAGGTCTCGGCGAGCAGTCCGGGCGGCTCGTGGTGCCGCTGGCCCAGCGCGACCAGTATCGCGGGCAGCATCGCGGCGCGGGCCCGGCCGCGACTGTCCACCGCCCGATCGGGCCGGACGGCGACGAGCGAGGACGCGCACACCACCCGATCGGATGCCCCGAACGGATTGGTCCGCAGCGCCGTCTCGAGTCCCGGCGCATCGACGGCGACCCAGTTCGGTTCCCCGATCAGTCGAAAGGTGGGATGCCGGGCGGCCAGAGCGGTGCCGAGCCCCGCATCGACCAGTCGGGCGATCATCTCGCCCAGACGTAGCTCGTCACGCAGCAGGACGCGCCGGGAGTTGGTGATGCGCAGGCCAAGCGACAGCTTCAGCATCACCGGGCGGTCTGGACGCCAGACCGTCCGAACCGAGGTGGTCGCATGCCACGGCGCTCCGGTGACCCCGAGGTCGACCAGCTGGCCGGTCGCGAGCAGCGCACCGACCGGGCCGTCCGGGTCGGCCAGCAGCTCCCGAGCCTGCCAGGGATGCGCTGGTATCGGCACAAATCCGGACGGTAGTGCTGTCGTGCGTGACGCCTGTGTCGATGTCGCTGGTACCGGCGCAGATCCCTGCTGCCGGCCGTCGTCGTACAGGCTGGTCAGCAGGCGCCGCAGGTCCGGGTGGGGGAGGGTGCTGGAGCTGGCCAGCGCGCGGGGATGTGCGGCGAACCAGTGCAGGGGGAACGATCCACCCCGTTCGGGGGAGTAACGGGCCATCGTCTCGTCGGAGGCCCCATGGCGGCTCTGGGCCGCCGGGTGAAACGGATGCCCGGTGAGCGACGCCTGTTCCGCAGTCAGAAACGGTGCCTGCGGTACCTGGGCCTGCGGTACCTGGGCCAGGGGGGACGATGCGGTCGCCGTCGGTACGGACGGCGCCGAGCGGCGGGCCTGGAGATGCCCGGCGATCCGTGCCGTGGAATCGGCGATGCGTTGCAGTGCCGTGATGCCTGTCGTCGGCGGATCGTGCGTCGCGGTGATCTCCTGGATGATCAGTGCCGCGAGTACGCCCGCGTCGACCGGCGCGGCCGGTGCACCGCTCGCGCCGACCAGTTCGGGCTGGTCGAAGCGATGCCAACCGCTCGGCGAGCGGTGTGTCAACCGGGCCCGCACGGACAGCCCCGACGCGACCAGCCGGACCCGGACGGTTTCGGTCCCGGCCGGCACCGGCACACCGCTTTCGCGTAGCCAGCAGCGCAGCAGGGTTTCGGTGGTGATGTCGGCGGCGACCGCGGCCACGTTCAGCTCCAGGCCGCGGGCGCTGCTGTCGCCGACCGTGCCGGCGTCGCCGCTCGCGAAACTGTCCGCGCTCATGAGGCAATCCCCCGGTGGGGGAGCTCCTCGTCCGTGACCTGACCCGTGTGGGCCAGGAGATCGCCGGTGGTGGCGATCAGGTGCAGCAGCGCCGTCACATCCGCCCGGCTCGCATCTGGATTGAGCAGGGTGAGCTTGAGATGGACCGCCTGTTCGGGGCCGGCCCGGGTGCGACCGACGACCGCCCGACCGGCCTGAAGCAGGGTGCGTCGAATCTGTGCGTTCACCTGGTCCAGCCCGTTCGGGCCAGCCGGGTCGAAACCGGCCGGGTCGAGGCCGGCCGGTTCTACCTCGACCGAGGTGGGGGTGGCTGGACGGTAGCGGAACACGAGCGTGCTCAGCGTGACCGGACGCGCCAGTTCCAGCCGTGGATCGGCCTGCACCTCCCGCTCGGCATGCAGGGCAAGCTCGTGACAGGCATCGACCCGGGTTCCCAGACCGCGGCGACCAAGTGCACGTAGGGTCACGGCGATCGGGAAACTGTCGGGGCGCCTGGTGGTCCGCAGCGAACGGTCGAGCAGGCTCGGGTAGCCCGCCGCCTCGTCATCGTCGGCGCGCAGATAGTCCGCGTGGGCGGCCCGCAGGCTGGGCCAGCCGTCCGGGCGGGGGGTGAGGAACACTCCGGCCGGGGCTGGCTGCCAGCCCCACTTGTGCAGGTCCAACGCGACCGAGTCGGCGCTGGTCAGGCCGGTGAGCAGCCCGGCGAGGCGGGCGGAGAACAGCGCCCCGCCGCCATAGGCCGCATCGACGTGCAGCCAGCCCCGGGCCGTGGGCCGGCCCGGGCCGTTCGGGCGGTGCGTCCGCCCGGTGCTGCTCCAGGGGCGTCGGCGGTGCTCCTCGAGCACGGCGGCGATCTGCGGCAGCGGATCGATCGCACCGGCGTCGGTGGTGCCGGCCGTGGCGACCACGACAGCCGGCCCGTCATGGTCGGCCAGCGCCTGACGGAGCAGGTCGACCCGCATGCGATCGCGCTCGTCGGTGGCGATCTCGACGACCGACAGATCGTGCGGGCGATGCGCGCCGCGCGGGTTGGGCCCGCTGCCCAGGCCCAGCACCGCGGCGGCCCGGTCCACCGACAGATGGGCGGCGCTCGACCGGAACACCCGCAACGTCGGCCCGTCCGGGGTCGCATCCCGGGCGAGCAGCAGGCCCAGCAGGTTGGACTCGCTGCCGCCGGTGGTGATCGTGCCGGTGGCGTGCTGCGGATCGAAGCCGACCAGTGCGGCGAGGGCGGCGATGACCTCGGTCTCGACGGTCGCCGCCGCCGGCGCCTGGTCCCAGGAGTCCAGCGAAGGGTTGAGCGCGCTGACCGCGAGGTCGGCCGCCACCGCCACCGCCAGCGGTGGGCAGTGCAGATGGGCGGCACACCACGGATCGGCCGGGGCCGCACTGCCCGCGGCGAGCGCGGTGACCAGTTCGGTCAGTGCGGCCGTCGCGCCGATGCCGTCGGCGGTCAACAGCCCCGCCCAGGCCGGTCGGTGACCGGCCCGATCGGGGGAGGCGCCCAACGCCGCAAGGATGTCCGCGCGCACCCGTGCGGGACCACCGGCCGGCAGCGGGCCGCCCCGTCGGCGGTGCCCGTCGGCCAGAGCGGACAGGCACAGCTGGACGAGGTCGGCGAGCGCCGGCGGGGGCCCGGCTGGACTACTCACGTGGCCTCGCGGTCGGCGTCCGGTCTCTCCCGCGATCCGCAGCCGATGTGGATCCGCCGATCCGGACCAGCCGCGCCCGGCCCCCGGCCAGAGACGCCGGCGGTACCGGGCGCTGTCTCTTATAAAAAAAATACCATGACCACCAAACAATGCCAGATTATTAAAACTTGGTGGGCGGATCATTAAAAAAAGGGGGGGGGGGGGGGGGGGGGGGGGGGGGGGG